>JABGWD010000010.1 GCA_018645725.1 Opitutia bacterium | reverse complement strand
GGAATTGAAGGCCGGGGAAAGTCGGCGGGTGAAACCAAGTTGCCGGGTTAGCCACTTGCTCATCTCCTCGTCGTCCTGTTTGGGGTCGACGTCTGAGGAAGGTGCCAATTTCGAGAGGTAGGAATGTACGAAGTTTGAATTGTCGATGAACTTCGGGTTGAGCTGGAGCAACTCGTCCATTTGCTCTTTGGTGAGGTTCTTGTGAATGACGTGCGAACCGAATCCCCGGGAGTGCTTGTTCTTCAGATCTTTGAGGATGAGAGCGGGCAAGTCGGGCAGGTCGGGCCGGCGCAAGCGGCTGAGCAGATCCCGCAGGCGGATCTCGTTCAACTTTCCCGGTTCCAGACGGGCAAGCCCGCGATCCTCTATGCCTTGCAGGTTCTTGGCCGTTGTGAAGGCGATCATTTTCATGGTCTCGAAACTGATCCGGTTCGCGCTGAGTTTGGTGGGGTGGGTGGGTTTGCGTCCTTCCACGATCCGGCTGTGGTTGAAGCGAAGGTTGAGCTCGCGCGTGAGATATTTCATGGTGCCCTCGGGATCCTGTCCGTAACGGAGCATGGCCATGCGGTTCTCGATTTCCTTGCTTCGTGGATTGCTTCCGTATCTCTTGAGCCAAAGCTTGAGGAGGTTCTCGACTTCCTCGAAGTTTTGCCGGGTCAAGGCATGAAGGGCTGAGTAATAGTAGTAGTCCTGAGTCCCGGCGACCAGATCGTCGAGAGCTTTTGCCCGGTCCTCGGCGAAGCTGAACTTTTCCACGAACCCGATTTCCCGGGCGGGTAGAAAAACGGTGGCGGTGAGGAACCCGAGGGCGAGAGTGGCGATGGTACGAACGTTCATGGCTTGAAATTTCATTTTCTTTTCTCCTTATGGGGAATTATCGGGAGGGTGGCTTGGCTTCGCGTATGGCGGCTCCGTGACGGTCATGCAGGACGAGGATGGAAAAGTCCCTGGCATCGTCGAGGTCGCCCGTATTGAGCGAGGCGTAGTCGAACCGGCCACGCAGGTCGGTGTATCCGTCCTTGTAGAAGCGGGATTGTCCGTTTCCAAGCCTTGCGTAGACCTTGACGTAGGTCTCGGGCAAGGGTTTGCCCGTTTCCGAATGGGCAACTCGAACTTGTCCATAGTTTTCAACGAGTTGTACCTTGAGATCGTTGGCGTAGTAGGCCTTGGCCTCACGGATGCCCGCGGCAACCACCTCGACCATGACGTTTCGATCCGCAAACTCATCGGGTACGGGGAAGGAATGAACCTCCTTCCCCTTGGGTAGGACGATTTTCCTGCTCAGGTTGGGCACGATGCTGGTGAAATGTTCAGTGTCGTCCTTTACGAACGGTTTGCGTGAGAAGATCAACTCGACGTCCATCGGGTAGTAATTGACGGTGCAGGTCTTCAGGTTGCGTGCATGAATGGAAATTTCTCCCTTTTCGACTTCCAATTCAAGCCCGGGTTCGCTGGAGGCGAGGACGTCCTGGACTTGCTCGCGGTCCTCATCGTCGACCGGCTTGACTCCCTTGCCATCAATCTCGTCGAGTTGAGCGAGTGCCTCGCGAAAGAGGTTTTGCCAACGGTCGACGGGATAGTCGGCGTACTTGGAGGCCCGTTGGCGTGCGGATGCCAGTTCCCCTTTGTAGAAGTCGGCGTAGGTGGCCATGTATTCGTATTGGAGTTTCTCGGCGATTTCCCCCCTACGTACCTTCCCGAAGAAGTTCAATCCTTCGCCCACCCGGTCCTGCAGGAGGAGGTAGTAGGAAACGGCAAGCAGGTCCTCATCTCCCAGTTTGGGGTGGAACTTGAGGACATCGAGGTATCGCCTGTATTGTCCGGAAAGACGATCATTGAGGATCCTACGGTCCTTGCCCAGTTGATGGGCCCGGGCATTGACGAGAGGCTTGTACTCGAGGTGTTGATGAAAGCCGCGCTGCACGGCGTCGAGGGTGAGCAGCGGGCTCTCGAGGTAGAGCCCGCAACGGGAGACCATGCCCGAACGGGAAAGGTACTCGCCCAGTCGGTCGACGTCCTTGTGGTAGAGGGCATAGGCCCAAAGGGTGGAGTCGTAGGCGAAGCGGTCGGAGAGTAGCTTGAGGGTCTTGTCGAAAAAGTCCTTCCCGTCCCCTCCTTCCTTTTCGTTCCTCATTCGGAATGCGATCTTGTCGAGGGCGATCCGGTTCATGTTGTGGTCGCGAAGGTACTGGACGACTTCCTTCTTTGTTCCGTTCTGGGAAACCCATGCCCAGGAGGTTTCGTCCCGCTTGCTCAGCTTGTCGACCACCTTGAAGACGAAGGATTTTCCACCGGCCAGGCGTCCCTTTTGGCTAGCCACCTGGATCGGGTAGATCGGAAAGTCACCGGTCTCGGGGAAATAAAAGTAGAAATCGAAGGTACGGGTGGAATAGGGTTCCAGCCGGAACGGGCGGCCGTCGGAATAGAATCCGTTCTGCAAGGGCATGGCCCCGGTCGGTATCTGGGTTAGGTACCTGAGCTTGCGCACGGACGAGGTGGGGTTGGTGATGACGACTTGACACCCGTAGGCAATTTGCTTGAGGAATTCCTCCTTTACGAAATTATCAAGGCGTTCGCCCCCATCGTTGACATAGCGCGAATCCGCCCGATAGAAGTTTTGACTGAGGAGTATGTCACGGGCATCCTTGGCATTCTTTGCCTCGCGAATTTCCTGATGGAAGAGGAGGAGGGGCTTGTCCGACTTGAGGGAGAAGGCGGTGCCTTTGTTTTCGACTTCATGATCGACTGGTTCGAAAGGCAGATCGAGCACGGACAGGGCGAACATCATTTCGGAAAAGTTCCGGGTCGCATAAATGAAGTTGCCTGAGACGAAAGGCTTGCCCTCGGGGTGGGAGGCGAAGTCGTTCCAAAAGGCATTGATCAGGATCAGGTTGGCATTTTGTTGATCGATGGGGAGCTGGTAGTAGTTGTTCTCCGCCCATTCCTCGGTCGGGGGCAGTTTCCGGTAAAACTGGCGGACGGCCTTTCTTTGTTCCAATTTTGCACGGAGGGTTCCATTGATTGCCCGTTGACGCTTTGCACCCTTCTGGACTTCGGCGGATTTTTGGAAGATCTGGTCACGCGCATCCATTATCGAGTTTAAATTTAAACTGGCGTCGGAAAATTCGATTTCCCCAACCGCCTTTGCTTCATCGATAACTACAAAGTCCACCTCGGCGTTGGCTTTGGCACTGAAGATTCGGTTCAGAGCTGGTTCTGCACCTCCTCCTACTCCTCCAATCTGATTGAAACTTTTGTCAAAACTGCCCCCTGTCATCTCTGTCAAGGCCATGATACTCTCTTTCCGCATAGATTGACCGAGCTTCTTTGTTTGCTCTTCTTGCTGTGCTCTTAACCCGAGCGAATCCTGAGTTTCCAAGGCTGAGCTCCCGATGGCCGCGTCGAACAGACGGTTGTATTCCTCAGGGTTCGGGAGGATCATTTCCTTGAGTTCCCTGACGTAGCGGGCCATCGCTCCGCCCCCGTCTTTTTGCTTCCTGGCCATGAGAATCTTCTCGACCGCATTGAGACGGGAAAAACGGTAGGGCTCGAGGTAGGGGGAAAGGTCGGAACCGAGCAACCAGTGGTCCATGAATGTCTTGTCCTTCTTGTTGGCCAAGTAGGGCAGGATGACTTTTTTGAAAAAGGGGGGGTCCTTTTGATGAAGGAAGAAAGTAAGCTCGTGGCAGGCGAATTCCGAGTATTTGGCTTGTTTCTCGGAAGGCTTGAGTCCCGGCCAATCAAGGATGAACCCGAACTTTTCCAGGTTGGTGTCTTCGCTCAGGGAGGAAAGCAAACCGTAGACTCGACCAAGGGAATCGTAGGCCTGTACTTTGGAGGTGGTCACGTCAGCCAACTTGAATTCTTCCCCCTTGGCGAGGGAAGTGAATAGTTTCTGCTCGGAGAATGGTTTCTCGGGGTCCAGTGCACGAACCATTCGCAATTCCTTGCGCTTGAGTTCGGCGGAAGGCAGAGATACCGGGCGGTAGGCCACGTCCCACGCATCGACTGCGAAGACGTGAAGGCGTTGGTGTCCGGACAAGCCCTCGAGATCGATCGATGCAATGCCTTTCTCGTCGGGCTTGACGTTGGCCCAAAGGAGAGCGTTTTGTTCGAGGAAGTCCAAGTCGGCATAGTCACTTTCCCCTCCGGTTGCGGAGGAACGCAAACCAATGTTCGCCGTCTTGCCCTCTCCGGCTTTGTCCATCTTCCTGTCATACTCGCCTCCATGGGCGGCATTTTGGCGTCCCGTATCGGTCTTTCTTACCGACCAGGGGTTAAGGATCAACCCAGGGCGTTCGAGCATGTTGCCCGGATACTTGACGGCGTATCTGCGGTCGAGCACGTAGCGGTATTCCTCCCCGATTGCCCGTTCCTTGACATAAAGGGAACGTTTGCCAGCCAAGTTCATGGAGTAAGGCGAGGGAGCTCCTCCCACGTCCAAGGCGGAAAAGGTATCCCAATTCGAGAGGTACCGGGTGGCGTAGACGTGAAGGCGGGTGAGCTTGCCCGCGTTTCCAACGAGGATTTTCGCTTTTCCGTTCTCGATGGCAACGGCTTGGATCTGGATGGGGTTGAGCCGGTTGTCTTCGAGAATCCGGTTCTTGGACAGGACGAACCCGTTGGCCCGTTTGCCCTCGCTTATGCGGAGGGTGATCGTTTGACGGGTGTGCTTGAGAAAGAGCTCGTAGTCGCCAGAGGCAAGACCGCGAATGAAGAGGTAGCCTCCTTGGATCGTTCCCGCCGAGGCGTAATTTCTTTCGTAGAAGCCCTTGCGCTTGGATAGGAGTGAGAAAACGGACGATTTGTCCGCGTTGTCCGGTTCACCGGGCACGGCCACCTCGATCACTTCGTCGGTGGTGGCATGGATGGCCGTAGGCTGGACGTTCCGGGCGGCGCGGTCCCGGGCGATAGGCCAATTGTAGGTTGCTCCATCCGGGTGGCGGGCACGGACCCACTCGATTCCGGGCATCGTGTCGAGCTCAATGCGTCCATCCTGTCCGGTCTTCAGGCTGAGGGTTCGGGTATTCGTAAAATCGAGGTGCTTGATTTCAAGGACCAATGCCCGATCACTTACGGTTTCCCCGTTGCGACCGAGCGCTTCGATAAAATATTCGCCCGCACTTTGGGAAAGATAAAGGGCCTCGGGTTTGAGGGTGCGATCCATCTGGCTGACCGTAAAGGTCCGGTCGCGCCGGAGGGACTGCTTCGTGGCCTTGCTCAGGTTTTGGACCTTGGTCCTGAGCTCGAAGCGAAGGCTCGATAGCTTTTTCGGTACCTTGAATTCATGAACGAGGTCCTTCCCTTGTTCGAATTTCGGTAGGTCGATTTCCATCATGCCCGGAGTGCCGTCGTGATCGGACGAATGGATAAGCAACTTGGTCTCCTCCAGAAGGTCGGTCGAAACAGGGTTTCCGTTGAGGCGAAGAAGGGGGCGAAGGATTACCTTGGCCGTCGTTCCCTCGATCAAGCTCTCCCGATCGAGGTGAATGGCGGCGTCCAATTTGTAGCTTTCGGCGAGATGGTCAAGTTGGGCGAGGGCGCAGAAGGAACCGTCCCGCAAAACCAGATCCCGTCTGCCCGGTCGGTTGCTGAATGGGATATTGATAATTCCTTCCTTGTTTTGAGAGTATTCCGTGCCCTCGAGCCATAGGGTCGCCTTGGGACGTTTTGCGTTGTTCCCGTCCACGATCCTGAGCTCGTGCCCGGCTGGTCCGACTTTTTCGAGAATCCTGAGGTTTCCCTTCGTAACGAGGGCCCGACTGCTCTTTCCGTTGCCGATGAACTCGACTACGTAGACGCCCGGCTTTTTCAATTCCGGGAAGTCAAAGTTCCTCTCCGACCTGAGCATGGGAGATTCCTTGTACTTGATGATACGTTCCCAAGTTGCGCTCAATCCGTCCAGGTTGATCGTGGTGTCGACCGGGCGGAGGTTTCGGGTGTAATGGTTGAAGGTATTGATCTCGAAGGCCTTGACCAGGAGAGTCTCGACGTTCTTGACGGCGAGCTTGAGGCGGACGGGTTCGTTGGCTCCGAAGAATTCCTTGTTGTCATGAGGAAAGTCGAGGTCGATTCGTTGGCGCATCTTGTTGACGGCGCCGGCTGAGAGCATGGAGTACCATTTCTCTGGATCGCCCGAACCGGAGGTGAGCTTGGCCTCGGCAAAAAGTGGCTTGAGGTAATTGTCCCGAATGAGATTGGAGAATGCTTCGTAGTTTTGCTCCTTGATGAAAAACTTCAGGAAATAAGACCGGACCAATGGTTCGTCGTTGATTATTCTGTCGAGCCCAGTGAAGGACCGGTAGTCGGCATGCAGGTTTACTTCGATTCGACGATCTCTGCGCAAGGCTTCCTCCCATCTCTTCGGATTGACGTAGACGCCACGGCGGGGGAGCGAGAGGTATTCCATGAAAAGCTGACGGTTCCATTCGCCCCGGGCACGCTGTAACTGAAGGATGTGGTAGATTGCGTTCGCCTTGAGTGAGTTGTGGGCGGGGGCGAGTCGTTTGGAAAAGAGGTAGATGCGGTTGAGATGCTTTTCCTTTTCCTCGAGATCGTAAGCGATGTCCACATCGTCCGAGGGTGCGAGCTTGGTGAGGTAGATGTTGATGAAGCTCGAATTGTCGATGAGCTTCGGTTCCAACTGGAGAAGCTCGTCGAGCTGGGCCTTGGTCATGTTGCGGTGAATGCCGTGGGAACCGAATCCCCGGCTGAGTTTTGCCTTGAGGTCCTTGTCCACGAAAGCGGGCAAGTTGGGCACGTCCGGTCTTTGGAGGCGGCTGAGAAAGTGCCTGAGCCTATCCGCATTGAGGTCGTCATGATCAAGGGTCTCCAGTCCGCGGTCCGAGACTCCTTGCACGTTCTTGTACTGGCGGAAGGCTTGGTTGAGATAGTTGTCGTAACTGATGGCGGTCGGGTCGAGTTTGGTCGGGTGGGCGGGCTTTCTTCCCTCGATCAACCGGCTGTGGTTGAAGTTGGGGCGCAATTCTTTCTTCAGGTGGGAGTAGGTGTTTTCTGGGTCTTTTTCAAAGTCGAGCAGGGCTTGGCGGTTTTGGATTTCCTTTACTTGATTGGAGTGCCCGTAGCGCTTGACCCATAACCCGATGATTCGCTTGAGCTCTTGGGCATTCCCTTGGTTCTGGGCGTGGAGGGCGTGGTAGTAATAATATTCGCGGGTTCCCGGAATCAGTTCATTGAGGGCGTCTTCGCGGTTTTCGGAAATCGCGAACTTTTCCAGAAACCCAAGGGGGGCGGCCTGTGTCTGACTGATGGTCAGAGAGGCGAGGAGAAGAAAGAAGGTCGCTGGATGCAGGTTGATTTTCATAACGGGTATTCGCGTTTTTTGGAGAATTTTTTTCTAAAGGGTCGTATTAAGTTAAACCGTGCATACAGGATGCGTGTCAACTTAAGTGACGCACACGAGGGCGAAACCTTAGAAAAAAATTATCTTTTTGAAAGGCGTTGTACAAACGGGCACCAGCAAGTGGTTCGACCGGCCACGGTTTCCCGAACGAGCGCTTTGCCTGACCGAGGACATTTCCCACCATCCTTCCAGCGAACGTGAAACAACCAGTCTTTCGGTGGATCTCCTCCTCGTGTTCCGACCGTTTCAAGGGCTCCGTTCGTAACGAAACGGGTTTGTTCCCAAAGGGTTTTTTGCTTTGCTGGGGATAGGGTGCCTGCCCGTTCGGCGGGGTGGATACGTGCCCGCCAGAGAATTTCATCCACCATCCAGTTCCCAATTCCGGGAAAGAATTCCTGCATGAGCAGGACAGCCTTGACGAGAGCCCGCTTTCGCCGCTGCAAAATATCCCTGACCAATTCAAGGATAAAGGCATCGGAATGAACCTCGGGTGGCAGGTTGCTCCACCACTCGGGGGCGTCCTTTCCCTTGTGAGAAAGAACGCGGCCAAATTGGCGGGGGTCCCGAAAAACGAGGGTTCGGTCGGCTTGTCGCAGGACGAGGGCATCGTGCTTGGCGGTTGGATATGCCGAATCCTCATCGAAAAGCCAACCGGTCATTCCGAGATGGAGGCCGAGCCATTTTTCTCCTGAAAAGCGAAAGAGCATTTTTTTGCCGTGGGTTTCGGATCCTTGGAGGGAGCTTCCTTTGAGCGTTCGTTTGACAAGGCCAGGATCAAGCTCCCGAAATACCCGGGAAGCGTTCTTCGTTTCGACCTTGAGAATCTTATGTCCTTTGCCTTTTTCCCATGCCTTGGTGGCAAACAAGACTTCTGCGAGTTCCGGCATTTCGTTTTCTAGGAATCCGGACCGAAACCGAGAAGCTCGAGGCGCGTATCCCGGTCCTTCTTTCGGTCGGTTCTAATCTCGATTACGCGGATGCCTGATGGGGGAGAGGACTCGATCAGTTCGATCAGAGCGTTCCAGTCATCGGGTTGGTAGTGCTCGACACCGTGGGCTTCGCAGAGCATCTTGAAATTGCAATCCTGTGGGGTGGCGAAGCATTTCTCGAAGGCAGGCAATTCGGCAACGGGCAAATTCTCGAATATGCCTCCTCCTTGATTGTTAACTAGGAATACGGTGAGGTTTCCGAAGAACTGCCGGGAGGCGAGCAAGGCATTGGAATCGTGAAGGAATGCGAGTTCGCCGGTAAGCAGAAAGCTTGGTTTTTGAGAATCGTGAGCGAGCCCGAGGGCGGTTCCGAGAGTACCATCGATCCCATTGACTCCGCGGTTTCCGAAAAGAGAGCGTCCGAGATCGCTGCCTTTCCAAAACCACTCGAGGTCACGGATGGGCATGCTGTTGGCCACATACAATTGGGAACCCTTGGGCAAATGGGTGGATAACATTCGGGCTAACTTTCCTTCAAACCAGTCCGTTTCATCACTGAAGAAAAAGTCGAGCTTTTCTTCGATTTGCTTTTCAGATTGAACCCAAAGGTCACTCCACTCCTTTTCGCATTCCGGGAGTCCCAGGGATGGAATAAGCTCGTAATTGAGGTCGAAGGAACGGCTAGGGTTGGTCAATGGATCGACGTTTTTGCCCCGAGGTTCGATGATTATCCGTGGAACGTTTTGTTTCCCAATCCACTTTCGCAAGGTTTTGGAGGTAGGCAAGGGACCTAACTGGAGAATGGCGTCAGGCTGTGCCTTTTGGCGAAAACCATCGTTCCTTAGCAAATTCTCGAACCTCAGTATTCGGGTTGGGTAAGGCGTTTCGCGAAGGGGGGAAAGGGAGTCGCAAAGGATGGGCGGGCTTTGTGGATGATTCCACTTGGAGAAGGTTTCAAGAGGAGCGTGTTCGCCTGCGATCACGAGCAGGCACTTGCAGGAACCTAGCTCGCCCAGAATCTCCGATGTTCTGGACAAACTTTCATCGGGGCGGGAGTGAAGTGCCGGAGTGATTGCGGGAAGATCCGTCACGAACGGTTCCTTGTCTTCGGAAATCAAGGGTTCCCGGAAAGGGAAGTTCAGGTGAACGGGACCGGGGTTCTTTCCTATGGATTGCGAGTAGGCATGAACGATGAGCTTCCTCAGTTTTTGCAGACTCTTTTCCGATTGATCGGGCAGGGGGATCTGATGGAATGCCCGTGTGAATTGGCCGAATAGTTCGACTTGGTTGATGGTTTGGCCGGCTCCGCAGTCCTGGAGTTCGGGCGGGCGGTCTGCGGAGAGCAAAAGAAGGGGGACGCCTGAGTGATCAGCCTCAACCATCGAGGGAAACCAATGAGTTGGGGCCGAGCCTGACGTGCAAATCAATGCGGTTGGCGTGCGAGTGCGCTTGCTTAGGCCAAGGGCGAAGAAAGCGGCCGTTCGTTCGTCAAGAATGGGAATTGTCTGAAGTCCGTCCTGGTTTTCGCATCCTAAGACAAGAGGGGTGGAGCGGGAACCGGGGGAGAAAACGACTTGTCCTACGTCAAGTTCAAGCAAGGTCTTGGCCACGGCGCATCCCCATGTGCAATTGGCCCGGGCCGTTGATTGAGAATCAGCGTTCATTCACCGGGAAGAGTCGTTCTCCCGGTGATCACTTCAAGCATGGCTTGGAGTTTCCAGTCCGTCTCGATTTTTTCCTGTTCGGGAACGGATCCTTCCACCAAGCCGGCACCGGCATAAAGGGTCAGGGAGTCGGGCATGATTTTTCCACAGCGAATGGGAACGATGAATTCTCCGCGCCCCTTTGAGTCGAGCCATCCCGTGACCCCCGAGTACCATCCTCTTGGCGAACCCTCGAGTTTATGGACAAGCGATAGGGCGGATTCCCTGGGAGTCCCTCCCATGGCAGGCGTTGGGTGCAGGGCGCAAAGCGCGTCGAATGGGTGAACGCCAACAGGTAACTTTGCCCGCAAAGGAGTTCTGACGTGCTGAAGGTTCGCCAGCCGGAGAAGGCGGGATCGACCTTCCTCGCAATCGCTCAATCCGATTGAAGCAAGCCTTCTCTTGATGCTTTCTATGACCAATCGATGCTCAAGGACTTCCTTTTCCCGTCCGAGCAGGGTTTTCCCCAAATGGGCATCTTTTCCTGCCGAGGGCCCTCGTGGGGCAGAACCAGCAAGAGCTTCGGTTTCGAGGGTGGTGCCCGAAACCTTGGCCAAGGTTTCGGGAGTCGCTCCGACCATGACCCCTTGACCAGGCGTATTCAGGCAAAAAGTGAAGCACTCGGGAAAGCGTTGGCGCAAGTCGTGGGCGATGGAGAAGGGGTTCAACGGGCTTGAAGTGCGATAGGTAAGCTTGCGGGCCAGAACGACTTTGGATATTTGCCCAGAACTGATTTGCGCAAGCGCTTGTTCGACGGCGCTTTTGTAGTCGAATTCCTCCTCGGGGTGCTCAAGTTCGACCAAACCGGTTTCCTTTGGCTTGGAGGCGTCGGGTCGCATGCCTTTGATGCGTTGGACTGAATTTGCGAATTCTGCGGTTAGACGGACAGGGTCGGTTTGACTGTCGATGGAGGCGTTTAGGATTACGAAGTGGGAACCTCCCTTTCTCAAAACCTGCCAACGGGGAAGAAAAATCTGAAGTGCCGGAAGAGAAGAGTCTTTATCCGTTTCGTCCTCAAAAGTCGCGGTCATGAAAAGGGTGGGGCCAGTACCGGGGTCGAGGTGATCTCCGGCAATTAGGGTACTGTTGAATACCGAGTCGCCCCAAACCTTTGCTTGATTGAATCGACTGGAACCTTCGAAGGATGCTTCGGCGACAAACTCAGCACAGGCGATGGAGAATTCGTTGGAAGGTCTTTCCAAATAACAAATGGGTTCGTCAGGCCGATGGATCTCTTCCAGAATGGCCAAGGGGTCGGAGTATGAAGTCTCGATCGTTACCGAAACGAACAAGGGTTCGCGTGACAAGGTCGCTCGTTCGGTCGCTTGCTTCAAAAACGGAAGCAAGTCGGTTGATTCATCGCAAAAGGACGGTGGCGGATCAGTTAGTTCCGTGTTCATTGCTTTCTAGTTCACTTTCGGAGCAATGGACCGGGTCATACCCTCCGGGATGAAGAGGGTTGCATCGTCCGATCCGGAAAAAGGTCATGTACACGGCCTTGAGCAAGTTGAAGCGTTGGAAGCATTCGAGCGCATATTCTGAGCAGGTGGGGTGAAACCGGCAGCGGGCATAAGGCCCCAAAATCAATTGCTTCCACGGGGATACCAATCGATAGGCTCGAATCAGCAATATGAACGGAAAGGCGAGCAACCTTCTCATTGGGCTGGCCTGAAATTTTTGTTCCACGGCTTTCATTTAATCCAAAGAAGGTCGAGGGGGCAAGGAACGAGCGCCGAAAAGAGTTCGATTTCAGGGTCTCCGGCCGGAACCAAAATCAGGATTCCGTCCTTTCCTTGGGCAACGCCTTAGTTGAAATTTCCTCTTCGATCTTGGAAATGAATTCATCAAGTGGACAGGTTCCGTCCCAGTCCGGGTTGCTCCTCGATCGGACGGAAACGTTTCCTTCGTCGATCTCGCGTTGGCCGAGGATAATCATATGGGGTATCTTGTCGGTTTCCGCTTTGCGGATTTTTGCCCCGAGTTTTCCGGATTGCTTGTCTATGCTTACCCGAACGTTCTTTTTCTTCAACCGGGTAAGGATTTCATCGGCCTTTTCGACCAAATCGTCGTTCATGGGCAGAATTCGGACTTGCTCGGGAGCCAGCCAAGTCGGGAAGTTTCCTGCAAAATGCTCGATCAAGACTCCGCAAAAGCGTTCCATCGAACCAAAGGGGGCACGATGGATCATTACTGGTTTGTGATCCTGATTGTCGGATCCGACATAGGATAGATCAAACCGGTCGGGAAGGTTGTAGTCGACTTGAACGGTGCCCAATTGCCATTCACGGCCAATGACGTCCTTGACCACGAAATCGATCTTCGGACCGTAAAAAGCAGCTTCTCCCAATTCCTCTTCATAATCGACTCCGAGTGTCTTGACGGCTTCCCTCAGGGCTGCTTCCGCCTTGTCCCAAGCCTCGGACTCCCCGACGTACTTGTCGGATTCGGGG
>JABGWD010000103.1 GCA_018645725.1 Opitutia bacterium | reverse complement strand
GTTCCTCCATTTCCCGAAGGGTTTCTTCGACGTCCGAAAGGCCATCGAACTCGAACATTCTGCTGGCCCGGCCATTCAGTTCTCCGGTGGTCTGGGGGCCGCGGTTGAGAAGTTCGGAAAGGAGAGCTCGTTCGGCCTTGATCAAATCGAGCTCCTTTTCCGCATTGTGTTGAAATTTGGGGACCCGGGAACCGACCAGGTCCACCCGGTGGGCCAAGCGCTTGATGCGAAGTTCCTCGATGGCCCGTCCAACCTCTTCCTCGCTTAGCTCGGACCGGGGCAACCGGTTGTTCTTTTGGTTGCAGGCATTGACCAAGCCGTTGAGGGACATCGGGTAATATTCGGGGGTAGTGAGCTCTTTTTCAATCAAGGAGCCCAACACCCTGCCTTCCTCAAAAGCAAGTGTTTCGAGGGATTCTTCCTCACCCTCGTCATTTTGTTCGTTTTCCTCTTCCATATTTTAAAAGAACTCGGAAAGGCAAACGGGGTGGATTTTTTGCTCGTTGAAAAGAGCGGTTGGTCGGAACGTACGGTCGATTCAGTCGCCAACCACGTTTACCAACCGATGAGCCTTGTCGAACTCTACCTTTCCGGGGGTAAGGGCGAAGAGGGTAAAGTCTTTGCCAAGTCCGACGTTGCGGCCCGGGTGGTACTTGGTTCCGCGTTGGCGCAAAATGATGTTCCCGGCGAGTACGGATTCCCCGCCGAATTTCTTGACCCCAAGCCTTTTGCTGTTGCTGTCTCTGCCGTTTCTGGAAGTACTTTGTCCTTTTTTATGCGCCATGGTGGGATTTCCTGTTGGATTACTTTAAATCAATCGATTCGATTTCGATAACCGAAATATGCTGGCGATGCCCTTTTCTGCGCTTGTAGCCTTGCCTTCTCTTCTTTTTGAATACGATGATTTTCTTGTCTTTCTTGTTTTCGAGGATCTTCGCGGTTACGGAAGCCCCCTCTACGGTCGGAGTACCGAAAGTAGCTTTGCCGTCATCGACGAGCATGAGCACCTTGTCGATTTTGACTTGATCACCGTCGTTAGTCTCGGGGAAGCGGTTCACGAACAATTTGTCGCCTTGTTCAACGGTGAACTGACTGCCTTGGGTTTGTATAGTGGCTTTCATGATGAGGAAAATCGTTAAAAAAACCATTTTTAGTGGTCTTTGGCAAGCGTCATCTTGGCTTTTGGCTTGTTCGCATTCGGCTCTCCGTTAGTAAAAGATGGAATGCAAGGGGATGCAATGGAGGTTTCGAGCAATGACGGGCTTGGCTATTACAAGGGAAAACTCGTGCTCGAGCATTACGAGGAAGCGACCCGCAGGGTCGGAACTTGGGCATCGGAAGAATTGGTTTTCCGCCAAAGTTTCCCCGACCGTCAAGCTTCCTTGCTGGAACTGGGTTGCGGAACCGGAAGGATTTGTCTTTCGCTTTGGATGCTTGGCTACGGGAAGCTGACCGGAACCGACTTTTCCAAGAATATGATCAACCGAGCCCTCGAGACTCAAAAGGAAAGAAATTCAGGCGTTCGCTTTGCCGTGGAGGATGCCACCCGACTTTCCTTTCCCGATCAATCTTTCGCCGGAGTGATTTTTGGGTTCAACGGGTTAATGCAGATTCCGGGTCGTGAAAACAGGCTGCGGGCGATGCGGGAGGCCTGTCGGGTCTTGAAGAACGGGGGGAGGTTCGTTTTCACGACGCATGACCGGGCTTTTCCCAAGTGGAAGAAGTTTTGGAAGGTGGAAAAGAGAAAATGGCGAAACGGGCAGCAGGACGAAAGCCTGATCGACTTTGGCGACCGGTTTGAGGAAACTCCCAGAGGCAAGCTCTTCATTCATGTGCCTGACACGGCTGAAATCCGGGAGGACTTGAAGAAAGCAGGCTTAGTCGTGGAGCGTGATCAGCTCCGGTCTCGCTTGGCCGACGAGTCCGAGTTGGTCAAGGAGTTTTCCGACGAATGCCGCTTTTGGGTCGCCCGGAAGCCGGCAGACTAAAGGCATTCGTTGTCCAGGACCATCGTGGCGACTCTGGTTGCCGGTCCCGTCATTCGAACGTTGAAATCGTCATCGATCACCAATCCGATTTCCCCTCCCGGCATTTCCACCGTAATTTGTTTGTCGCACGCCCCCATTTTTCGAGCGACCGCACCTGCTGCCGAGCTGCTGCTTCCCGAGGCCAAGGTATAGCCTGCTCCGCGTTCCCAAATTTCAATCCGTATTCGATTGCGGTCGATGATCTTGAGAAACTGAACGTTTGTCCGATTGGGAAAGTTCGGGTGGTTTTCCAAAAGCGGGCCCAAATCCCGGGTGAGTTTTTCACTCAAGTCCTCCGTTGGGATCACGCAATGAGGGTTTC
>JABGWD010000102.1 GCA_018645725.1 Opitutia bacterium | reverse complement strand
CCCCCCGATCCGCCCGCAAACGTGCCGCCGCTCGATGAAAGCATCCCCGGTTTCAATAAAATGACTCTCAATCAAAAGCTGTTTGCCCATAGCAACAATGAAGCCTGCCGGAGTTGTCATCAGAAAATTGATCCCTGGGGAATTCCCTTTGAAAATTTCGATGCCAGCGGGCTTTGGCGAACTAAAGTCCTGGTTGTATCCAAAGCATCCGACCCGCCAAAGGATCAGGGAAGCGAGCCAAAAAATAGAAAGCAGCCCGCCTTCGAAAAAAACTACCTGGAGATCGAGTGTAAATCTACCCTGCCGGATGGGGCTAGCGTGGATGGCATAGATAAACTAAAGGCTTATCTGGTCAATCATCGGAAAAGGGATTTCGCCAAAGGTTTGGTGGAGCGGATTCTGGCTTATGGGCTCTCGCGGGATATCGATTTTCATGACGAAGATCTGGTGAACAGGCTAGTTGACCAGCTTGAGGCAAAGCAGTATTCTGTCCCTAATTTGATTAGAGAGATTGTCAAAAGCGAAGCGTTTTCAAACAGATAAGAAAAAACATAACGGAATGGGATCTAAATCTTGGCATATTAAGCGACGAACTTTTTTGAGAGGGGCGGGCCTTTCTCTGGGGCTTCCTTTCCTCAACGCGATGGCCGTGGGCAAAGAGGCAAAAGCCATCAAAGCCTTACCCAAGCGTTCGGCATTCATCTTTTTCCCTAATGGAGTAAGCCTGCCACCGGAAAAGGATCCTCAGCATGAGGACTGGTACTGGTTCCCTAAAGGCGGCGGCAAAAGCTATGAGTTCCGGACCAGTCAGGCGGCTTTGAACCCTTATCGCGAGGACATTTCCGTCGTCTCCGGTCTCTCACATCCATTAAATCGGAATAGTGGAGATGCCCACGTCAACCCGACTGGCTTCCTGACCTCCAAGGAAATGATAAAAGGGAAGACCGCCCTTAACTCGATATCCATTGATCAAGCGATCAGCAACCACCACGCAGGGAAGACGCAATTGGCCTCCATGCCACTTTCCACTGTTGGGGGAGTCGGGAGTTTAACCAGAAACTACACCTTGTCTTACGATAAGGATGGAAAAGGGATTCCTGCCTGGTCGAATCTGAAGAAAATCTACGAACGCATGTACGTCGCAAGCAGTCCAGCAGCCTTGGATCGATTGCAGGGGAAAACCCATTTGCTTAACGAAATTCACGAGGATGCGAAGGGCCTCAGGCGCAACCTTGGGAAGGAAGATCAGGGAACTCTCGAGGAGTACCTGCAAGCGATTTCCGAATTGGAAAAGAAAATTGCCAATGATCAACTATGGGCGAAAAAAGAGGCAGCGACCGCGCCTCCTGAAATCAAGCTGGATATCGAGTTTACCGATGTGGAAAACTACATCCGGACGATGTACGACTTGATGTATATCGCCTTCAAATCAGACATTACCCGTGTCGCGACTTATCAAATTGCTTCCGAAGGTGGTACAGCGCCTACCAACAATCTCTCCAAACGCATCGGTCTCACGAAGGACCTTCACCAATTGAGTCATTCCGCGGGCAAAGGAAAAGAAGGTTTCAAGGACTGGGGTATTTGGGATCAATTCGTGGCCAAACAATTGGCTTACTTCATTAATCGCCTCAAGGAAACCCCGGAGGGCGACGGCAGTCTGCTTGATCGCACTCTCATCTTTCAGGGAGCGGCGACCTCCAAGGTTCACGACAATACGAATTTTCCGATCATCATGGCAGGTGGTAAGCAAATGGGCCACAAGAGCGGCCAATTCATAACCTACGATGAGAAGACGAACGCCTTGTCCAACCTGTTTGCCAGAATCGGGAATGCAATGGACGTCCCGATGGAGAAGTTTGGTGACAGTAGCGGAATTGCGATGAGCGAATTGTTCGGTTGATAAAAATAATTCTGACCAGACAAGTGGATCGTAAACCAAGGAAATACAGATATCACACTGATCACTCAGAAAACCCTGAGAGACCCAATTCTCCCTATGTCTAGAGTGACGTTGGGGTGTGGAATTCTTCGATTCAGTAAACCCCGGATTTTTCGAGAGATGTTTTGTGAAAGATTAAGGGATGGCTCTTAGGGTAAAGAAGCTAGTCAGCTTATTCTTCACAGGTGCATCACCAAATATTTTCTTAGTCTCCGGAATGTGGATGTGGTAGATCCGGTTCAGCCACTTATCTCCATCACCAAATCCTTTCACTTTAAGGAGAACCGATTTGCGGTCTTTGTTCAACTGCACTCGCTCAATGACATCGGCTCGCTTATCATGCTCTGGCGATCCATAACGGCCTGTGTTGGTATAAAACCAAGACTGCACTTTCAGGTAACCTGCTAATTCATCTTCACTCACCTTGTCAGAAATCGGCTGAGTAAAATGCATTATGAATCCATCCTTGGCTGAATTCACTCTGTGAATGGCAGCTGCAATCGTCTTCCCATCATAAATGATGCGCTGCAAGCTGGCTTGTTGCCCTCCAAAAGCACCCCATCCACGACCTGTCTGACCGATGAGCAAGCTGCCGTCTGGAAGGAACACCGGCCGCATCCCCCCAGACGCGAAAAACCGCGCAAATGAAACCACACAGCCCTGATCCATACCCTTCACTTTTTCGACTGTCACACGGAACAAATTCGACATGGTTTGATCACCAAGAAACATCTGTTTTTTGTAGGGACCAAACTTTCCGCCAGTAAGATCCCAGGCTGGATGGCCGGGAGAGTTGGCGACTTTACCATGAGGGAGCCACACGGCACCCTTACGAATTTTCTCCTTCCATTTATCAAATTTTAACTCAGGAGAATCCGGCTTCATTTTTCCAGGAAGAGACACGAGTCCCGACAAGTGCCCATAGAATTTCCCCTGTTCAAGCGGCACCACCTTCGATGAGCCCACGTATTCTCCCTGATTCTCTGCGTACCAGAGGCGCCCATCCGGATCAACCCCGAGACCGGCCGGACTACGCAACCCGTTGGCATACGGTTCAAATTTACCTTCGGGCGTAACGCGGCAGGCCCAACCACGATAACCTCCCATTGATCCCATGTACGGACCACCCGCACGCCACGAGGTGCGCTCGTTACCACCGTGTGAAAGGTTCAAAGCAAAATAGTAATTGCCCTTCGCATCACGTACTGGTCCATGTGCATATTCATGATAGTTGGCGTGAAACCCATAGTCATCACACACTGTTTCAAAGAGATCTGCGCGTCCATCACCGGTGGTGTCACTCATCCGGGTCAACTCGGGCTTCTGCATAACGACAAATTTGTCACCCTTGTCGTCCTCGATCCAAACCCCAAGGGCTTCGTAGGTTCCTTCGGCAAACAATGACCATTTTCCGTCCCGGATTCTCCACACGCCCGCTGAACGGGTCGCCACCACAATGGTCCCGTCTTTTGCCACTGCAATCCCTGTCGGTTCAAAGAGTTGTGACCGGCCATAAAGGTCCTTGGGCGATTCCCAATTTTCAGACGAGTATCCCGCCGGAATTTCCATGGCCTTTCGTCCCGCCTGTTTTTTGTTGGTCACAAGCGGTTGTGCTGACCAGTCCTCATCACGACCCACAATCTGCCGGGCAACCAATCCTCCCACAAGTCTCGCTGAGAACTTGTAGGACGCGTCTTTCGCAGGCTCCCGGGGATTTAATAACCACTCTTCCCCTTTCAATGTGCCTCCATCCACTTTGATATCAGTGAGTCCCTTCGTGGACACCATAAATTTCTGGCTATCGTTGAGTTTACCACGAATAACAATCTCCACCCTGCCGTCATCGGCAAGCGTCACTGCCTGGGCAATGTCGTTGCGACCTACGCGAAAATGAAAGATCGGGGCGCCAGTAGTAGAATCGATCCGGTGCCCCTTAAACTCGGCATCCGTTGAAGCCAACAACTCCGGGAAATCACGATCTTCCCAAAGCCATCTCTCAATGGCTTTGTGATCCATTACATCGGGCTCCTTGAATTCAAAATCAACAACGTCGCCAGAGCCTGTCATTGGTCGCAAAATACCGTCTCCCTGAATAAAGACCCGGTTCCCCTTCCCCCGCACAGAGCCTGGTTTGCCTCGCCCCGAACGTTCCTGCGTTAGATTCAGGAAGCCCCCACCCCACACATTGCGCACGGATAAAACGCGCGCATCAAATGTGTAATTCATTCCGTTTGGGGATCCTACATGCAGTGCTCTCCCGCTTGAGCCGCGTAGTGGTGCCCGAAAAACACGCGTCCGTTTGGTGACCAGTATTTCGTTCGGAATTTCAATTGGATTCTTCGGGATAACCTTTTTGTCCTGCTTCATCTTCACCACTGCAGGTCCCGCCTGCCCCTCTACAGCGAGAGTTCTCAGGAAGTGCCAAATATGTTCGACAGCCTGATCAGGAATGACTTCCTTGGCATACATCGGCATAATTTGTGGGTATGGCTTCCCCTTGATTTGGCCGCTCTCGGAAATCGCGAGAGCATCCCACGACTCGCGAACCGAAGTCGTGTAGTATTTCTTGTCAGCTTTTATCCGGCTACGAGCCCCCGATTTTGGATTTAGCACCTCGCGATCCCTCGGCTTATTCTGGAACAACCCATATAAATTTGGCCCGGTACGAAAAGATTTATCATCCTTGGTAACTGCGTGACAAACCACGCACCCGTACGTTGCAAAGGCCTTTTCCCCCTCTGCCACAGCATCGATTTCCTGTTGGGCCAAAACCGGAAAACAACCCAAAAAGAAGATAATTAGAATTGATCTCGTCATGGCGCGAAGGGTTAAGGTAACCATTGATCCACGGCAAGAAAAAACGATTTTTCCGTATTCAGGGGAAATACATCTCTCACACTAATCTCCCATAATACCCGGAGAGACCCTATTCTCCGAATGTCTCATTAACGTTGGAGGGTGGAATACTTTGTTTGCATGGATCTCAACTTTTCTCAGTAGAATCAGAGAGAACAATGGGATTGAGATGAGAATCCTCTGAACTTTCCTGAATCAGGAAGGTAAGGTAGAATCTTCTCCAGCAATGAAACCATTCACAATCCTTAATAGTTTTTTTGTGTTATTGTTCTTGGGTTCCTGTCTCCTCCAAATGCCTCTAATAGGTGCTGACAACAATCCGCCCCCACCCAAAATCCCCAAACTTGATATCCGGCTGACTCACAAGGGATTCAAAACCGATCCCGAAAGCTTTTTGGCGGTATGCAATTCAGCTGCCATGACTATTGCCCGTTATTATCCCAAGCGACAGTTTAAGCCTATCCTCATCCCCAAGGCCAATAACGGTTTCCCGGTAAAGCTGGACCAGCGCGGACCCAAGGGTGAACCGCAGATTATGCTCAGTATTGATGATGGTTGGGGTTGGGCCCAGATCGCCTACCAGTTTTCACATGAGTTCACCCATATCCTGATTAATCACGACCAGCCCCGTGCTGGCCCCAACCACTGGATCAACGAAGCCTTTTGTGAGGCGGTCTCCTATCAGGCCCTCAAGCAGATGGCCAAGGACTGGGCAAGCCATCCGCCTTACCCCAACTGGAAAGGCTACGCCAAGCACCACAACTCCTATGCCGATAGGTATCTGGGCAAAGACAGAGACCGGCCTGAAGGAATGGAGTTTACCGCGTGGTTCCAGAAAAATGAGAATGCCCTGCGACTGGGTAAACGGTATCCCAAGTACGACCTCTACAAATACCCAGCCTACCAGTTCTATCAGATCATCAAGGAGGACCCCAAGCAACTTGAGGCCCTTGCTTTCCTAAACTTTGGCCTGCGCAATTCGGGTATCAGCACCCGCCAATATTTGGCCCGTTGGAAAACCGTATTACCAGCTCGGCACAAACCATTCGCTGACAAGGTTGGGGCGGTCTTTGGCTACTCCCTGCCAAACTAATCAGT
>JABGWD010000009.1 GCA_018645725.1 Opitutia bacterium | reverse complement strand
GGCTCCTTCCTCGATCAAGAGCAAGTTCACCATGTTGTCGACATAGGGCAATTTACCGCCTTTCCAGGAATCGGCTGCAATCGGACCATAAGTTCCGGCTTCCTTTCTAATCTCTTTGCGCACGGCATCCAGTTTGGATACGTCCGTCACCAGAGCTTGTACTGGAAAGGCCTCGCTTGGGTGCAAGGCAGTTGTTGCTGTGCCGTCTTTGCTGCCGACATGCGAGACGAACCCGCCTTTGAGTCCTGATTCTTGCAGGATGCGCGAAATCTCGTCCTTGGGCGAACCCCCGAACAAGGCGGTGCTTGCGTACATCCAAAGCGGGGAAAATAAGATCAGTTTTTTCATGATTGAGGGATAGCTTTTGTGTGAAAAGCAAACAATTCTTTCCGGAGAGTCCGGAAAGGATACTTTATTTCTTCGCTAGTTCGGGGAAAGATTTTCCAAGGTCGAGCTTGTCGCCCATTTTCTTTTGCAACTTGAGTAAACGGGGAAACAACTTGCCAATCGTTTCCTTGCCTTCGGGCGTGGAGGCCAAGTCGTTCTTTTCATCCGGATCCTTGCCCAAGTCGTAAACCCGCATAATGGGCACGTCCGGGTAGGCGATTAGCTTTACGTTCCGCACCGTGATCGAACGCTGGGCGCTCAAGTAAGCTCCGTAAATTTCCTTGTAGGGGGATTTTTTCGAATCTCCGCGGGCCAAGGGGAGGATGTCGTTGAATTCGACGTGCTTGGGTTTCTCCACACCGGCAAGGGCGAGTGACGTGGCCATGACGTCCTGCAGGTAGATGGGAGCTTCGACTTGTTTGCCCTTGGGAATCCCGGGGCCTTGTACGACAAAGGGAACACGGGTGCTGTGCTCGTAGAGGTTTTGCTTGCCGAACAACCCGTGATGCCCGACGCCCAAGCCGTGGTCGGCGGAGTAGAAGACATAGGTGTTGTCAGCAAGTCCTGATTTTTCCAGCGAATCGAGGATTCGACCGACCTGTACGTCCAAATGGGTAATGATGGCGTAGTATTCCTGCCGGTGCACTTTGACGGAGTGTTCGGTCCGGGGCATGGGCCCTAGTTTCTCGTCCCGCAAGTTATGGGGGCACCGGATCTTGTCCTTGTATGGATACATGGGGAGAAAATTGGAAGGTATCTTGATCCGGCTCAGAGGATACATGTCGATGAATTCCTTGGGTGCTTGGCGGGGGTCATGCGGGGCATTGAAAGCGACGTAGGCAAAGAATGGATTTTCCTTGGCATGTTTTTTTGCCAGAGCCAAGTAATCGATGGCATCATCGGCTACGATTTCGCTCCAGTGTTTGCCATCCTTCCAAAACCCTTCGAATTTCGGGTCGTAGGGACTCCACGGGTCAGGTTTCCCCTGGAGCGGTCGATTGTATCCGGCGGGTGTCTGGTTGGGCATTCCGGGGCGGACGTTACGGGCCACGTCGAAGCATTTCTCGGCACTTGCCCGGACATGCCACTTGCCGGTCATATAGGTCTTGTAGCCTGCGCCTTTCATGTTTTCCGACCAAAAGCGCCCGGCGGCCCGTTCGTCCTCCGCTTTTTTGGATGCCTGCTCGGCCCGCCAGATAAAGCGTCCGGTATTGAGCATATGCCTGCTGGCCACGCAAACCGCGCCGCTCCAGGATCCCATGTTGTAGGCCCGGGTGAAACTGGTCCCCGACTTCATCAACCGATCGAGGTTGGGGGTTTCGATATCGGTTATCCCGAGATGCCCGATGGTCTCGTAGCACTGGTCGTCGGCAAAGATGAAGAGAACGTTGGGCTTTTTCGCAGCGTGGAGGCAGGACGCGAAGGCGATGGCCAACGCGACGATGAGGGCTTTCGGGGAAATCATTTCCCCAATGCTTGGGCAATTATCGAGACGTGGCAAGTTTGGATCGAACCTTGGTGATTGATTTTGGGGTTACTCCTCGATCGGCGGGCCATCCTCGAAAATCCGTTCGGGAAGGCCCTCGGGCGGTTCGGGCAATTCCCAGTCGTCAGGTACGCGCTGGTCGGCGTTCACTTCGAATCCTTCGAATGGGCCCCAAGTATTATAGTACTCGATTTTTTCATCGTTCATTTCAAGGATTCCGTCCACCCAATCAAGTAACCCGTTTTCGTCGTAGACTACAATGGACGCCCCGACGACCTTCCAGCTGCCTTTGTATTCGTCCAGTTCATAGCCTTCCTTGTAGACGTTCATCGATTCAATGGAATAAGTTCCGTCTTCCTTGTTGTTGAACTTGTTGACGCCATAGGCCTCTTCGTCTTCCTCGTCCGTCCATTTTGATTTCCATGCACCCACAAGGCTTTTGTGGAAATGGTCGGGTTTCTCCTTGGCCAATTTTCTGGCTGCGTCAATCCGAGGGCGATGCTCCGGATCACGCCAGGCAGGGTCGAGCGCATTTCCTATGAAGGTTGCCAATTGGTTGAAGAAGTTCGTTTCCTTGTCCTTGAGGGAAAGTGCCAAGGTAACTTCGTAGAGCCCACCTTCCTCAGTCGAGCGGAAGGATAAATTGTCCAGCAGACCAAGTCCAAGAAACGCAATCTCTTCTTCTTCGTCCAAATCCTGACGATCGAAGGGCAAGGCTTCGGAAAGTTTGTCGAAGTCCAGGATCATATTCATGTAGCCGTCGGCAAGGAGTTCCCGTGATTCTGCGTCGACCGGGTTCGATGCCTTGCCTGACTTGAGCAATTCGGCTTGTCCACGGGAACCGATGATGAGCCGATTGTCCTTGGCCACGAGGCTTATGCCCATCGCTTGCAAGGGGTCCCGGGCATTCTGGTCGAAGAGAGCGAGCAGTTTGTTCTTGAGGATCTTTTGGTAGACCTTGCCTGCGGGGTCCACGGTTCCGAGGGCAAGGACGAATTCAGGTGTCTTCGGGGGCCATTCGTTTGGTTCGTCAGATTCCGTCAGGTCAATCAGGCTGGCCACCAAGTCGCCCGAAAAGGCGGAGAGCGCTTCGTCCAAGGTGAGCCCGAGTTCCTCGATGGGTTCGTCCATTGGAGGCAAGTCCATGAGCCCGCCTAGGTTGCCCGAGATATCGTTGAGCCATATTCGAACGGTTTCCATGTTGATGGAGGCCGAGGCCGATGCGATCGAATCCCGAGGGAGAAGCCCGAGCATGGCATCTTCGACTCCGTCCCCTGCAAAATCATAGGGAAATGCATCTCCGTAACTTCCGCCCGCCTTGATGGTCAGTTGTCCGTCTTTCCCGGTGATTTCATAGGTAAAGAACCCTTCCTTCATCTGCTCGACGAGTTCATTGGGGAATTCAGCTTGATCCCCAATCATGAGCATGATCCACTCGAAGTAACCCTCCATTTTCATATATGTCCCCGCATCGAAGGGGTTGCTCAGGTGCTCGGCCAAGGCGGGGTCGATTTCATGAGGGGATTCCATTGATGCAACGATATCATCGGCTTCAAGTGAATCTCTGGTTGCCGAGCCTTTGAAGAACGCCGTGTTCTCCGAAATGGCGAGAACCCAGTGCTCGTGTTCGATAATGCGTTTATTGTTACGAGAGGTGCGGCGAACCTTGTCATTTTCACGGGAAGCCTCGAGCATGAGCTCGACCATCGTTTCGAACTTCTCGTGATCGGCCAAGGGCAAGACGAAACCAAAGGAGGGAAGGGGGGGGATGATCATGAATTCACTTCTTTGCTTTTGGTCGCTCGCCGGTCCGGCGAAGAAAAAACAATCTTCCCTCAACTCAATTCCTGATTCGGAAGGGTCCTCGATCATGCGTGTGAGGTAAAGGGCCAAGTCCAGTTCGTCTTGATCTTCCGGGTCAATCGATTCGAATAGCGAACCGATCGAGTAATGGTAAGCGATAGCGGGCATATGGACAAATGAATCGTAATCCATTTTCTCCTGGATTTGCCCGGGGCGGATTGTGGCGATTAACCAAGCGTCCTCGGGAATAAGTTTCGCTAGATTGGAAGGTGACCGGGAGTCGGTCAGCGCGCAACCTGACAAAATCATTGTGGCCAGAGCAAAAGGCAACGGACGAAAGAAGGAGAGCTTTGTATTCATGGGGTTGAGATGGGGAGACGTTTCGTGATTATGCAAAAAAGCCCGCTTGCGCGAGCTTTTGAAAATTAAGTTGAAGATGGAGTGAAAACTACTTTCTGCAGTCGTGCATCACGCGAAGCCAGATTTCCCGGAGGTCGTGCATGCGCATGTTCGTTTCCTTGAGATACTCGTCAAAAACACCCTCGTTTTGATGGGAGAAAAGCCGGTTGATCCGCAAGGATTCGTTCAAGGCGGCATGGGCCTTTTTCAAATGGCACACCGCCAAGAGGTAGTCGCCCAAGTCCAAGCTGTTGGCAGCTAGAAAACTATGCCTTTCCCCATCCGACAAACTGGCGCAGTAACCCCACGCCAAGTGAGCCTCGGGTTGCTCCCGGTTGTGGCGCATCAGGTGTTCCCATGCATTGCGGAGATAACTGTAGAGGGCCGAAGAGGAAATGTAGATGGGGTGGCGGTGAATCGTATAGGGATCCATGTGCCGAACCTCCTCAATGTCCAAGGGTTTGAGCTGACGCATCTGTTCCTCGTCCAACTCAATGTCGTCTATCGATGCCCAATCCTCGTTTTGCCAGCCCATTATGTTGGCGATGGCATCCAATCGGTCGGGGTCTTCCTTGGACTTGTTGTACGCGGAAATGAATCGAGAAATTTCCTTGTCGGACTTGCGCAGGAATTTTTGCCAATCCGCTTCGTTCCAAGCAACGTCACCATTGTCCTCCCACTCGCCCTCGTTGTTACTCTCGAATTCGTATTGGCTCATCGCTGTGCTTGTGCGTTAAAGGTTAATGTGTTAAAGAGGATGACAAACTTTTCACCCGTAGCTTGTTCGAGGTCAAATAGTTTTTTTCAAAAACTTGAATGTCTTTCATGATTGATGAATGAAAAAATTGGAGTCCGTCGTTTCCGGATCGTATATTCCGGTCGTGTCCAAGGGGTCGGTTTTCGTTGGCAGGTGAAGAACGTATCGGAAAGTTTTGAGGTTACCGGTTTCGTGCGGAACTTGAGCGATGGAACCGTGGAACTGCTGGTCGAGGGGAGAAAAGCCGAGGTGAGGGGGATGATTGACGCGGTCGAGGTCAAGCTGAGGGACTATTGGCATTCGAAGGTTGAGGATGAAAGGGAAGGTGACCCGCAATACGAGGATTTCTCAATCGACTTTCTTTGATCCAAGGCAACGGTTCAAGCTTAGTAGAGCCATGGCCGTGCCGTATTGCTGGTGGTAGTCGTAAAAGGGGAAGTCCCACCATGAGCCGTCCTTTTCCTGAAGAGGTACGAGAATCGATGCGAGTGCCTGCTTGTAGCCCGGTTGATCTTTGGAATTGAGCGTTTCGATGCAAAAGGAGGCATAAAGGTGACCGTAGTAAAAGAAGTAACCGGCAACTGCGGCCCATGACTCGTGTGGCACCGGTCGCTTGCGTCCCATGTCGAGCCAGCCGTTGCGCTTGATCAATCGATCAAGACATATCTTGTGAACTTCGTCCGTAATGGTTTTGTCTCCCCAGAGCTGAAGCGCGAAGTTGCAGGCGTGAGATCGCCCAAGGCTGCCGGCCGGCCTGTTGATTCCGCGACGGGGCCTGTACTTCAGGTATTCTCCATACAAGTAGCTGTGGTCGGGAAGTCTTTGCCTCCGAATGGCTGCGATCGCCCGGTCCGTTAGCCTCTTGGGGATTTCCACTCCCTGATCTTGGGCTTCCTTCAAGGCAACCAGCCCAGTTGCGTTTACGAAGGAAATGGAGGATCCGGACGGTTGCTTGGTCTGGAGATTGAAATCGTAATAGCCCCATCCGCCGTCCACCGACTCGTACCTTTGGAGCATTTGAACTTGTTGCGCCATGACTTCTTCAATTTTTTTCCTGCGATCGGATTCTTTCGTCAACTCATGCATGCGGGCAAGAGCTTGCAACCCGTAGGAATGAGCCCAGACGTTGTAAATTGCCATCGGGGTGGCCCGGCGCAGGTTGGGCAGGTTTTCAAGCAGATGATCCTGAGCCTTCCGGATGGTTTCCTGGTATTTTTCATCAGCGCTCTTGTTCTCGATCAGGGCGGATATGGAAAGCGCCGTGACGGCGAGCCGGAAAGCGCGATGAGAACCCGGTACGGGGGCGAAAATATTCAGTCCCTTGGTTTGGCGGGCCGATCCCCATGAGCCATCCTTGTTTTGGATTTTTTTCAGAAATTCGCAACCCCGGTCGATGGAAGACCTGATCTCGGTTTCCGAGGGTGGAGGTGGGGGAGCGGGAGAGGTATTATTTCCCTCTTTCCCATGGAGTAAGCCCAGACTGGAAAGAACGAGCAGGAAGCCCCCCTGCATCAACCTTTTGGTCAGGGGGGGATGTGGCGCGGAATTCAAGATTTCGGTTTTTCGGAAAGCACTTTTGTACCCAAACGGATTCCTTTGAGAATCTCAATCCGGTCACCGGATCTTTTTCCGGTCTCTACCTTTTTCTTTCTCGTTTTGCCATTTTTTGAGGGGAGGTAGACAAATTTGGAGTCGGGGTCAGCGTCCTCACTGAAGACTGCGGAGGAGGGGAGGGTGAGGGCGTTTGCCTGTTCATAGATGACGACCTTGAGGTTTGCCAACGTTCCTGGGAGAGGAAATTTCTGATCTTCGGGGATTACGACCTCGACCGTCAGGTCATAAAGTCCGGGGTTGATCGGAATATCTTCGATCTTGGTTAGGCAGGCTTCAAGTTTTTGATCGGAATGCGTCAATCTCTCAATCTTCCCTTTCATTCCGGCATGCACCTCATCGAGGTATTTTTCAGGAAGTTGAATGCGAACTTGCGTCTTTTTGTTCGGTGAGACGGTGAGAAATTCCTCATGGGGTTTGATCATGCCGGCCTTCCGGAGTTTTGGCTCGAAGCTTGTCGTCCCGGACCATTTCCCTCTCTTGAAGGTTCCCCAGTACAGGATTCCAGTGACCGGGGAATGAGGGCTCATTTGCTTTGCGTCGAACTCCAGTTCCTTCTTGATCCTGAGCAACTTCGATCTTTCCTCCTCCAGTTTTTGCAACTCGAGCTTCTTCTTCCTTAACTCTACGGGGAGGATCTTTCGGATGGTCGCCATCGATAGTTTTTTCCGGTCGTAGGCATCCTCGATGGAAACCACTTCTCTTGGGACCACGACTTCGTTGAATTGCTTGTTTCTCTTGATGGCTCCCTCGAGCAGAAACTTTGACCGGTCGACTTGGTTTTTCGTTCTTTGCAGGATGATCTCCTCGGTTTCCTCAGTCAGGTCATCCGCCTCGTACATTTTTTTCAATTGATTGAGTTCCTCGGTCGCGTACGCCAAGCTGTCACGGTAGGACTTGAGGGCCATGGCCGCGGCTTTTTTCTCGTAGGGAAGGTCGACGTTCTTGAACCGTTCGAAGTCCTGGCGGACATAGTTTTCCATCCGGTCGAGCTCCTTCTTCTCCATCGGAGCCAAAGTCTCGGCAAGTTTGAGTTCGGAGGAAAGAATCTGTCTGTCCAGATCGATCACGGACAAGTCGGAATTGAGCAAGTCAAGTCGTTGCTTGATCTTTTCCAGTTCAAGCCGGAGCAGGAGATCGCCTTTCTTCACCTTCTTGCCTTGGACAGGGGGTTCGGTGACCTTGAGGTCTCCCCAATTTTTTGTGGCAATGGAAATGGGGATGGCGTCGGGATCCTCGAAATATCCCTTGAGTGAAAGTTCGATTCGGATGTGTTTCTTTGCGACTTCTACGGTTTTTGGCTTTTCCTTTTCATCCTTCTTTTTTTCGTCTTTCTTCTTTTCCTTCGTCGCGTTGTCATCTTCTTCTTTGCAAACCGAAGGGAGATCCGCGTGAAGGTTCGCCACCCATGATCCGGAGATCAAAAGCGCCAATAGTAATAGCATTCCAGTTTTCATAAATTTCAACGAGTCCATATTCCTATGACATTTGGGCAAGGATAAAAACTCCGATTCCCTTTCTCAGAAAGAAGAATCCGCAAGCTTTGTCAGGCTCGAGTCGCTGGGCAGTTGGAAGGCTCGAAGGTCGAAGGTGTGGAGGGAGGCGAGCAGGTGGTCGAAAATATCACCCTGAATACCTTCGTAGTGAACCCACCTGGTATCGTTCACGAATACGTAAATTTCAATCGGCACCCCTTTTTCGGTCGGCGCGAGCTGGCGGACAAGCAAAGTCATTCCTTCCTTGTGAATGGATGGGTTTGCCCGCAGGTAGGCGAGGCAGTAGGCCCTGAACGTTCCAATGTTCGTCAGGTTCCTTTGGTTCAGTGATGATTGGCCGTTTTTAACGTCGTCGCCTTCTCCGATATCTTCGAGTTTCGCCTTCAGGTATTCTTGGAGTAACTCGATTTTCCTCAGTTCATTGAGTTTGACCGAGTCGAGGAACCTGATGCTGGAAATATCGATGAAAATGCTTCTCTTGATTCGCCTTCCACCCGATTCGCTCATTCCCCGCCAGTTTTTGAAGGCATCCGAAACCATGGCATGAGCGGGGATGGAGGTGATTGTCTTGTCAAAATTCTGGACTTTGACGGTGGTGAGAGAAACTTCGATGACATCACCATCCGCTCCGTACTTGGGCATCTCTATCCAGTCACCCGGACGAATCATGTTGTTGACGGAGAGCTGAATGCCTGCCACCAACCCCAAAATCGCATCCTTGAAGACGAGAAGCAGAACCGCGGTAAGGGCACCCAAGCCGGAGAAGAAATACAAGGGCGACTTGTCCAGCAAAATAGACAGAATGAAAATCAAGCCCGAGGCGTTGATTACGATCTTGATCGCTTGGCAAATGCCCTTGAGGGGCAACTTGGTGGAAAGCTTGCTGTGCTGGTACAGCTTGAGACCCGTATTGATGACGGCGTCAATGACCCATAGCCCGATGAAAACGAGGTACAGGTTGACCAGGGTATCGATGAGGGACAGGAGGGAAAACCCCGGAGCGCCGATTGTGGAGGCCACCGACTCAACCGCCGAATCGGGCGCGTCCGAAAAGCAAAGCGAGCTCAGGGCACTTATCACAAAGGCGGGAGCCAAATGGGCCAATCGATGGAAGAATTTTTCCTCGAGCAGGTATTTCCCGGTTTTCGTCTTCGTTTTTTCCGTCAAGGAACGGATGAAGTTGAGGACGAATCCTTTGACCAAAAAGTTGGACAGCCAAGCCAAGAGCAAGATGACGAGAACCGCAATCGTCAGGAAGGCGATCGATGCGTATTCTTCTTTTATGGCAAGATTATCGACAAGCAGTTTTAGTATTTTATTTTTCAAATCCATTTCAATGCTGAGGTCTAAAACAAAACATGACCCCAAAGGGGTCACGCTCAAAAGGGTTAGGGGAACTTACGGGGGCTACTTTACCTGCTCCACCTCGAGGGGGAAACTGATTTGATTCCCGTTTCGCGCAATCATCCGCAAAACGGCCTGCATTCCTTTGTTCAAAAGATATTCCGGTTCCATTCCCAACTCCTTGGCGCACTCCTCCAAACTTGAAGCCGTGACGTCTTGGCAAAGCTCGAGCTTGCTTTCACCCGAGTGGGAGCTTGAGCCTTCTTCGGGCGTGATTCTTGAGGAGGAGGTGGTTTCTTCCTCTTCGGTTTCGATTCTATTTGATGGGGATTTCATAAGCACGGGGGTGGGGGACGTTTGAACGGAAGTCGATGGCTGGGAAGAGACTTCGGGAAGTGCGGATGGGGGGAAAGTATCTGTGTTGTCGACCAATTCCGCCCTTTCGGCGTCTTCATCACTCGACTCGCTTGTCTCTTCGGTCGAATAATCCCCGTTCAATTTCCTTCCCAACTCCTCCAGGTACTCCTCCTGTTCCAACGCCTCCAGGCGTTCCTGGGCAATTTCAAGCTTTTCGTCTACCGTTGAAATAGTCTCAGCCAATCCCTCCACCTGATCGTCCACCAAATCCGAAGAAACCCTCAGTCCGTCCTGGAGGGATGCGATTCTTTTTTCCAAGGCGTCTTTCTGGGCATGAACCTCCTCAATCAACGCACTGGTTTCGTCGCGCTTGCGGGCAACCTTGAGTTTGCCTTCCAACTCGTCTTTCTGCTTGGACAATTCGCCAATCGCCCAATTCAACGAACTGATTTTGTCATTAGTCGTATCCACGGAACACAAGATAGATAAATCTGCAGGAAAATAAAAGCACTAACTTTCGAACAGATAGATAGCAATTATACGAGTAACCGCACTTTTGACAACGCGGAAGCGATAACTTGATGCATATCGTAATAGCGATATTGCCCCAACCTTCCGCCAAAAGTGACTTCGGGAACTTCCTTGGCCAATTCTTGGTATCGCAAGAAGAGACTTTGATTTTCTTCTGTGTTGACTGGGTAAATCTCAATTTTCCCAGGTTCCCACTTTTCAGGATATTCAAAAGTGACCGAAGTCTTGTTGGCTGAGTAATTCATGTCGAAGTGTTTGTGCTCATAAGTTCTGGTGAATGGAACTTTGGCTTCCGTATGATTGAAGACTGCATTCCCTTGGAAGTCAGGCAGGTCGAGGAGTTGGTGGTCAAACTTGAGGGAACGATATTCAAGATGGCCCAAGGAATAATTGAAAAAGGAATCGATCGGTCCCGTGAAGATCACATGGTCATGCTTTGCCATGAGATCGTCCCGATGCTTGAGGAAATCAACCTCCAGTTCGACCGGGATGTCTTCAAGCATCTTTTCGAAGATGGAAGTATATCCTCCGATCGGAATGCCTTGATATCGATCGTCAAAGTAGTTGTCGTCAAAGTTCAGGCGAATGGGAACCCTCTTGATTATGGATGCTGGCAGTTCCCTCGGGTGTCTGGCCCACTGCTTTGTGGAGTACCCTTCGATAAAGGTCTCGTATATTTCCCGACCTACGTTAGCGAGGCACCATTCCTCCATGTTCTTCGGTTTCTCAATGAGAATTTTTTTCCCCTCAAGGCACGCCATTGCCTCCTTTGGGGTCTTTGCTCCAAAAAGTTGGTAAAGGGTAAAAAGATTTATGGGGAATGAGTAGATTTTGGATTTATGACTAACCTTGACCCGATTCACATAGTGATTAAAGGACGCGAAACGATTAACGTATTTCCAAATCTTTTCCGAACTCGTGTGAAAGATGTGCGCTCCATAGGTATGCTCGTGGCAATCCGCTTCCTCCACGTAACGTGTGTAGCAATTCCCGCCGACGTGATCCCTCTTGTCTATAACCGTGCAACGATGTCCCGCATCGATTAACTCTCGGGCACAGGTAGATCCGTAAAAACCTGACCCAACGATAAGAAAGTTTTTAGTCATTTAGATTTTGAATGGATATGTTTTGTTTTATGGGTTAGAGGGGGGTATGCTTCACAACCATATTGTCAGTCACAAAGAATTTTGCGAATATGAAACTAATTATTCCAAGGTGATTTGGGTTGGTCCCATCGGTGAGGGTAAGACAATTAACGATAGAGGGACAGATTCCATTTGGCGAAAAAACTCGAGTTATTGTGAATTAACAGCCTTGCACAAGATTTGGAAAAGTTTGGTCGAAGATGAATTGCAAATCGGATTTTCACATTATCGGAGGCAGCTTTTGCTTAAAAAAATGGTCAACGAAGAAAAATTGCTTGGTCACTATAGCAAGACAGCGATTATTCCCGTGGGAAAGGTTTCTAGTGGAGGGATCGTTTGCCTCGATGTTGATGAGTTGAAAAACTTGAGTGAATTCGACGTTGTATTGCCATTCGAGGAAAATATCCAAGAGTCGGTAAAAAAACATTTTCTTCACAAGCACGGCTCAAAAAGTTGGGAATTGATGATTGGGGTCCTTGAAAAAAATGGGGAGCAGGAAGTAATTGACTACTTGCTCGATGAT
>JABGWD010000101.1 GCA_018645725.1 Opitutia bacterium | reverse complement strand
CGGTTGGATCTACCATGCCAAACTGGGCTGGGCTTATGCTCGACCCGACGGCAAGCAAGGGCTCTGGCTCTGGACAAGGGAAGAAGGCTGGCTCTGGACCCAACCGGGCGTATTTCCACACCTCTGGAAGCACCGCTCGGCCAACTGGCTCTACTTGATGGGCGCGACGGGCGGAAAGCCAGTGTTTCACGACTACGCAACCGGTTTTTCAAGGTAGTCAACGGATCTTTTCCCGAAACGGATAGTCCGGGGCAAGTGACGAACAGGTTTTTTCCTATAAAAGTCGTTAGTAATTAGGTTCTTGCGCCAAATTCAATTTGGGATATCATAAAGGAACAAAAAGGCCTGAATGGCTAAAGTTCCTGACAGTTCACTTATCCCGAGATCTTTCCTCTCCAAGGGGTTAGCAGGTTTTTTATTGTATATTCTGTCGATCTCAAGCGCCTCGGCCAAACGGATGCAGGCTAAGATAGCCTCACCTCGTAACGGGGTATCCTTATGCCTCCTATTCCTCTGCGCTCCGTTCTGTTTCACTACACACGCTCAGGGTAACGCTCCCGGCAAAGCCCTTCAGTTCGACGGATCGACCTACGTATCCATACCCGACAACGGTACTTTGGATCTCATCTCCAATTACACCATAGAAGCTTGGATAAAGGTATCCGATACTTCAAACAACACCATCATAGACAAGGGAAACTACCGTTTCCTCTTTCAAACCCACACCAGCGGAAACACCGGAACAAGCCTTTACCGGGAGGGAATCGGATGGATTCATTCCCAAGGCAGCGTACCCACAAATACCTGGACACACGTCGCAGTCACGGTAGCAACCGATGGTCTCGTCTCCTTCTACAAAAATGCCCAATTGCTAAGTTCCCATGCCTCTACCTTGGGTTCGGCGGACAATGGGCTAATCAACATCGGCCGACAATCCCCCGACACGTGTTCCTGCAATTTGACAAACGGACAATACGACGAACTTCGGATTTGGAACAGCGCCCGCTCCTTGCAAGAAATTCAAGCCGATTTCAATAAAAGTATCGACGGCAATACCTCGGGCATTCTCGCTTATTGGAAATTCAACGAGGAAACCGGAACGAATGTCACGGACAGCTCCCAAAACGCGAACCACGGCACCATCACCGGAACGGCAGATTGGGGAAACTCCACAGCCCCCGTTACGGCTCCTGCTTCCCCTCCTTCAACACCTCCCTTCGAGCTCAACTCCACCGCCCCCCTGTCCGTTTCCGAGAACCAACCCGTCGGGACCGTGGTCGGGGAGTTCAACGCAAGCGCTTCGAGTTCCAGCTTCACCTTCGAGGTTTCGGCCCATACTTCGCAAGCCAGCACGGCGGAAACCAATGGAGGAGTTGCCATCTCCTTCCTCGTGAACGGAGCCTGGACCTCCAATGAGTCCTTCTTCGGGACGACGAACAAGGGTGACGTCGAGACCAAAAACTTCACCACTGCCGCCAAGCCAACCAAGCTGAAATTCACCGCCAATTCGAACGATGCCTGGGGTTGCTGGAAAATCGTCTTTGCCGGGACCACCGTATTGCTAGACCCAAACGGCGTGTCCGGATCCGCTTCCGGAACGGCTCCCTACTGGGTCGACGGGGACAACGACCAGGGAATGCCAACCTCTCAAGAGCACGTCTTGCCCTCCCCCGCTTACGTTTTTTCCCTCGTCGATGGGAATGGATCCACGGGCAATAGCCTCTTTACCCTCGAATCAAACGGTACGCTCAAGACCGCCGCCATCCTCGACTACGAGGCAAACACCTCGCACTCCATCCGCGTCCGGGCAACCGACGAGCTCAATGCCTCGCTCGAGGGCAACTTCACCATCGCCCTGCTCAACCAAGTCGAGGATCTCGACGGGGATGACGTGGAGGACCACTACGATACCGACGACGACGGGGACGGATTTCCCGACGCCACCGAGATCGCATCCGGATCCGACCCGCGCGATCCCAACTCTGTTCCCAACTCAGCACCCACCGCGCTCGACCTCAACTCCACCGCCCCCCTGTCCG
>JABGWD010000008.1 GCA_018645725.1 Opitutia bacterium | reverse complement strand
TCGTCTGGTACTTCTCCGCAGTATCCCAGCGCCAGAAGTAGCGCTGTCGGTTGATCGACTTCTTCAGGAAATCGGGTTGCGTCTCAAAGATCTTGGGATCGTTGAGCGGTGGAAGCGGCATCTGTTGGCCTTCGTACATGCCATTGGTGACTTTAGGCCATGGGAAATGGCCGATTCCGGGCCGCTTGTCTCCGTCTTCGGCGTGCGTGGCGTTGAAACTGACCTGCAGGCAGAAGGGCTGATCCTTTGGTTGTTCCTTGAGAAAATCGATCGCCCAGTCTCCGAGGATCTGGGTTTCGTGCCGCTTCGTTCCGTCGGGCTGTTTCTTTAAAAAAGGCCTGCGAAAGATTTTCTTGCGCACATCCCACATGAGTCCGGCGGAATCGGCTGCAATGTTGACGTGTTCTTTGCCAAGATGACCGGTGCGATAGCCTGCCGCTTTGAGAACGGCAAAATAGGAGCTCTCACAGAGTGCTGGATTCAGGGGACCCGGGGTGACCCGATAGAGATGCTTGCGTTCGTAGGTGCTGGTGAAGAGACTGGACCGCCCCACCCAACAGGTGGAGGTCGAGACGAAGGCATTCTTGAAGCGGACCCCTTGGCCAGCCAACCGGTCTATGTTTGGGGTTTTGACAATGGGATGCCCGGCGCATCCGAGGGTATGGTCGCGCTGATCGTCGGCGTAGAGAACAAGAAAATTCGGAAGTTTTATTGAATTAATTGGGGCGGCCGACTGTTTTTTTGCGGGTCTCTCTTTTCCTTTTTGCCTTTTTTTTGGAGTTTTTCGATCGGACTTTGGTCCGGGAGTCACCGGGGACAATTCTCCGACTTTCCTTTGCTCGGGCAGATACCATCCGTCGAGCAAGGCACTCAGTTCCTTGACTAACTTCGGGTTCTTTTTTGCGAGATTCAATTTCTCGTTAGGATCTTTCTTGAGATCGAAAAGTTGAGCCCCCCCACCCTGCGGCGGATACTTCATCTTACCCGGTGCGCCATCGTAGGTGAGCAGGAGCTTGTCATGGCCCTTGATCACCCAGCGGTAAAGAAGGGAGGCCTGCGGGTTTTCTACGTCGGCAATATCATGAGCAAAGGACTCCCCAAAGAGGGTGTCGCGTTTGATCTTTTTTCCGCTTTTGAGCTGAGGAAGAAGATTGAGTCCGGGAAAGTCATGCGGTCCCTTGGCACCTGCTGCTGCGAGTACCGTCGGCACGAAGTCGAGTGAGGAACATAGCTCAGGCCGATCAGCAGGTGGGATCGTGCCTTTCCAACGGAACATGATGGGGTTGCGGGTCCCACCTTCGTAGGGGCTACGCTTGGAGCGAATTGCATAACCCCCATTCTCGGTCTGAATCCAACCGTTGTCGGTTACGTAAATGACCAGGGTATCTTTCGCGATGCCTGACTCGTCGATATGGTTCATCAAGGCACCGCAAGTTTCGTCGAACCATTCGCACATGGCGTAGTACTGGGCGACCCGTTTCTGCACACCCTTGGCGAGGTACTTCTTGTGCAGTCGCTCGGGCGGGTTGTGCGGAGTATGGGGAAGGAAGGGGGCGTACCAAACGAAGAATGGTTTCTCCTGCTTGACCGAACGATCGATGAAGTCGAGGACCGGCTCCATTCCTGCCCGTCCGATCTTGAGTCCGTCGTCGCCATGCCTGCCTCCGGGGTTGGGGAATCCGCGGGTCATCCCTTCAGTGAAACCTCCGCGCTGGTAGGAACCTTCCCACCATTTGCCGCTTTGGTGACTAACGTATCCTTGCTTGCCCAACCAATGAGGGAGTCCGCCATGCTTATCGATATTCGAAATAATCAGTTCCCTGGGATCTTTTCCTGTTCTCTGAGCGTGGGCCTTGTTTTGAGGTGTGTTGGCAGGGTTGTTCCCGGTGATCTTGTTCTGGTGGGAATATAGTCCGGTAGCAAGAGTGGCAAGGGCGGGACGGCACAAAGCAGTCGGCACATACCCCCGACGGAACAAGGCGCTTTCAGATGCCAACTTGTCAAGGTGCGGGGTCTCGATGTGATCATGCCCCATGAAGCCGTAATCGGTATAGCTTTGATCGTCCGAAAGGATCAGGATGATGTTGGGTGCCTTGGCATGGATCGTGTTTGCGAGCACGACCGAAAGGTAAAGTAGGCTGAGATATTTTTTCATGTATAGATTGTTGGTTGTTTCACTACGGATTCAGACACCAAGTCTCGGGTTCATGATGGAAAGGCTTGTTTTAAGGGAATCGGATTATTTCGGACGAGGGAAAAAAGTGAATTCAATAAAGTGACGTCGGAGCATCCCCTTATCTTACGAATCCTTTCGTACCTGAAGTTTCCAGGTGTAGAACCTTCGCGTTATTTATTGGAGTCTTGCAGCAACCGAATCATCTCCTTGGCATAACGTTTGCCTAGTTCGCGGCAACTGGTCTGGTCCTGCAATTGGGTTAAACCGCATGAAAGAAGCCTGGAAGAAGAGCGATTTATCGAACGAGTTCGATTCCGTCACCGGTGATCTTGATCTTTCCCTGTTTGTAAAGGCCGCCAATTGCTTGTTTGAAGACTTTTTTACTCACTTTGAATTCCCTTTTGATATCTTCCGGAGAGCTTTTGTCTCCAAATTCGGATTTCCCTCCAACTGCCTTGAGGTGATCCAGAATTTTATCGAAAGTCGAATGGACATGCCTGCCTTTGTCCGGTTGTAAGGAAACGTCAATCCTTCCATCTTCCCGAACGCCGGTGATATAACCTTTGAGCTTTTGCCCCTCATGGTATTTATCGTAAACCTGATTGCCGTAAACCAACCCCGTATACTCATCGTTGATCGCTACTTGAATTCCCAAATCAGTAAAGGCATATACCTCAAGGTCCACTTCCTGCCATCGGGAAAATTCGTCCGGCTCAACATGTTCGATCAAATACTCATAATTTTTTTTCATTCTCTTTTAACTATAATCAGCTTGGACAAAAACCGCACCCACGTAAAAGAAAAGAACCATATTTTTTTTCATCGGACGATTATAGCTTAGTCCTCCTTGTGTCCTTTGAATACCAAGGATGCATCGAGAACCTTGCCCAACCGTACAGGCGTGTGAGCATTCTTCGCATAGGCTGTCACCTTCTCAATAATATCGGGGAATTGGTCGGCTACGTCGTCGAGTTCTTCAATATCCTTACTCAAATCATAAAGCTCAAATGGGAGGTTTTTATTTGGTCTGATCGCTTTCCAATCATTCATGCGTAGAGCAATACTCTTCTTGTTCTCCCAATATAGATACTTGTGCTGGCTTTGCTGGCGTCCAGCATTTTTCCCTCCGAGCAAGGTAGGTAAGATTGAAATGCCATCGGTATCCTTTCGCGGTCTTGCATGAGCGATTTTCGCCAGCGTTGGCATGATGTCCGGGAAGTAGCCTAAGTGTTC
>JABGWD010000100.1 GCA_018645725.1 Opitutia bacterium | reverse complement strand
CCCCCCGCCTAGCCGCCTGCTTGTCGTACATGATGCTCAGGCAAACGGACAGCGTCGGGCTCATAACCTTTGATACGAAAGCCCGCAAAGTCCTCCCCCCGCGAGGACGAGCCGCTCACGTCAGGAACATCATAGACTTGCTTGAGGAAACCTCGCCCGGAGGAGAAACCGATCTGGGTGCAGTCTTCCACGAATTGGTTCCCAAGCTCAAACGACGTGGGTTGGTCATTCTCATTTCGGATTGCTTTGGGGACTTGGAATCGGTGATGAAGGGATTGGCCCACTTCCGCCATGCCAAGCACGATGTCTTGATCTTCCAGATTTGGGATCCCGACGAGCTTGATTTCCCTTTCAAGCAATGGACGCGCTTCGACTGCCTGGAAGACGCTGAAAAAAAGCACACCGTAGACCCCAGCCACCTAAGGCAGGCTTATTTGGAGAACCTCAACCAATACCGGGAAAACTTCACCAAAGGATGCCACCGAAACCGCATCGATCTCGTTCCCATGACGACGGATCAGCCCTATGCGGACGCCCTGTCCTATTACTTGGCCCTGCGCAAGCGCGGGAAGGGAGCCATGCTCAAATGAACTTTCTCAACGTAAGTTTGGCCTTGGGAGGAGCAGCGGTCCTGATTCCCCTGATCATTCACGTCTTTAACCGAAGCCGATTCAAGATCGTCAACTGGGGAGCCATGCACCTGCTGGAATCAGTCATTCGGGTAAACCGCAAGCAGGTTCAATTGGAGCAATTGATCCTGCTCCTGATACGTTGCGCCATACCCATCCTCTTGGCGCTTTGCCTAGCCCGCATGGTCGTGACCGATTGGGGACCCTTTCTCCACCGCGTCGTACTTCCCCTGGCCGCTCTGGCATCTCTGATCCTTTTTGCCCTGATTCCCAGACTGAAGGTTTTCTTCGGCATTCTTTGCGCCGGTTGCTTGCTCTATGTCCTTGCCGCGGAGACCGGACTGATCGGGTCGGGCTATGCGGAAAATGAAATCTCTTCCAAATCCATGGACGTTCCCAGTTCGACCGTTATCCTGATGGACGATAGTTTTTCAATGAACGCGGACGGTGGGTTTCAAACCGCTGGAAAGTTCGCGGAAGGCTTTCTCAAGAAATTGAAAAAAGGATCGGAGGCAACCGTCGTTCGAATGGGAGGAATGGCTTCACCCGTTTTCGACAAACCGACGTCCGAAACCAAAACCCTGGCGAAAAGATCCGGCCAACTGCGCGCCGCTTCGGACAAGGTGGACTTGTCCGGGTCATTCGATACGGGGATCAAAGCCTCCCACGACGGACAGAATGCAAAGCGGGAGATTATCCTCATCTCTGACTTCAGAAAATCGGATTGGGAACAGACGGACGGTTCACTCGCAGGGTTAAAGGATCGCCTGGAGAACGAGACCCTTCAGCCTGCCATAACCTTCATTGACGTCGGAGGCTCTTCCCTTGAGAACGTATCCGTCGAAAGCATAGAATTGTCCGCCTCTTCCGTTGGCGTGGGCCAAAAAGTTCTCATAAGGGCAGAGTTGCGCAACCATGGTTCCAAAGCCTCTTACGAGGGAGATTTGCCAGTCAGGTTATTCGTTAACGAAGAAATCGAACCCGTTCAGGAAACCGTGGTCTCACTCAAACCCGGAGAAACCGGCCAGGTTCTCTTTCCCCACAAATTTTCCGAAGCAGGTTCATCCACCGTAACGATTGAAATCGGGACAAGCGACGCCTTGGATGCCGATAACCGGAGATCCTCCTCCATTGCCGTTCTGGATCGGATCGGCGTGCTTCTTGTCGATGGAGAACCGTCTAAAGAATGGCTCCGGGGAGAAGCTGACTTTCTGAAAATCGCGCTCACTCCATTCGAGGAAGCGCAGACCAAGAAAACGGTTCAAGCGAAGGATTTGATCGATGCCAGCGTAACCCCGGTCGACAAATTGACTCCCTCCGTCATCAAAGACGGAAATCAAAGCGTCATCGTACTCGCCAACGTCGCCAGCCTGAAGGACGATCAAGTCAGCGCCCTCTCCTCTTTCGTTCAAAACGGGGGCGGTCTCTGGCTTTGCCTCGGTGACCAGGTGGACGCAAACTGGTACAACGAAACCCTCGGTTCGGAACAAAACGCTTTGTTGCCCCTCAACCTGTTCAGCCTAGGGGGAAGTTTGACCGACGATTCCGTGCGTACCAGGGTGGTTGCATCCTATTTCGAGCATCCTGCCCTCAGCCTTTTCAACGACCGCAGAAACGGAAACTTGGCTGACGCAGACATTTGGCGGTGGCATCGCTTGGACGAATCCGAACCCTCCCGCTTTCGAGAAACGACCATCTTGGCAAGAATGGAAACCGGGGATGCCTTTCTGGCCGAAAAAAAAGTAGGCAAGGGAGTCGTCATGCAATTGGCAACTGCTGCAGACGGGGATTGGACCAACATGCCCATCCGCTCATGCTACCTCCCTTTGGTTCAGCAAATTGCTTCCTATTTGGCCGATCAGGTCACCCCTCCCCGCAACCTGCCCGCAGGAGCAACCTTCACCCATTATCTGCCTGAAAAAGAGGCTGGTAAAAAACTTACGGTCAAGACCCCGGACGGCTCGACCTACGTCGTGAAGGCATCCAAAAGAGGAACCCAAGCCGTTGCCGAATTTTCGGAAACCAGAGAGCCCGGCACTTACGAGATGAGCGGTGAGGGCATAAACGGAATCAAGTTCGTTGCCTTGGCATCTAATCGGGAATCTCTTCTGGAACGGATGAGCAAGGAGGAAATCCTTGCCGCCGGCGCCGGCATCTCGGGATCCGTAGACTATATCCATGCTTCGGAAGAGAACCCTCTTGAGAAGTACCTTGAATTGGACGCGAATCGTACTTTTGGACGGGAAATGTGGAAGTATTTGCTAATTGCCGTTATCGCGCTGATCTTTCTCGAGGTCATTCTCCAAAGAATTTTCGGGAGGACAAGGCCATGAAGGACGACCGTACGGGATTGAGCATTCATTTTGCCGGGGAACTGGATTCGTGGATTTGCGTAGTTCTCGTTCTGCTCGCAGCCGGAGTAGCCTGGTGGCTCTATAGGATGGAGACCAAAAAGGGAGCATCCGCTCCGTTGGACAAGTTGCTTCCTTTTCTGCGGGCCATTGCTGTTGCCTTGGTTGTCCTGACCCTTGCCGGCCCGACCCTGAAAAACGTTTCCGAGAATGGAGAAAGAGGTAGGGTTTTGGTCTTTCTGGACGGATCCGAAAGCATGACCATTCAGGATAACCATATGTCACCCGGCAGGAAACTTCTCTTGGCCGAACGCCATGGTTGGCTCCCCCAAGACCAGAATTTGCTCGATCCGACCTTGTACGAGGTGACCGACCTGTTGTCTGCGGCCCGCTCCGAACTGAATAGCGCGATGGAAGACCCGTCCGCCGACTTGAACAAGATAGCCGCCGACTTCGCCGGCAAAGCGAAGCAAGCTGCTGAAATGCTCAAGGGCAAGGATTATCAAGTCGCCCTACCCGATGAGCGCAGGGGCCTGCTTAGGCACGAGGTTTGGGAAGAAATTCCCGGATACGACGTGCAGAGTTTCATCAGTCATTCGAAGTTCAAGTCTGGCACTCCAGACTCTACCGGTCACCTTAGGTCAGTCCAGAGTCCGGTCAACGCAGGGGATAACTTCGGCAGAAAAATAAGTGGGATTCTCGTACCACCGCAAGACGGTGAATACCGCTTTTGGATCTATGCGGACGACCAATGCATACTCAAGCTCAACAACGCCGGAGAAAACCCAAGCAATGCCAAGGAGATTCTTCGCGTTCCTACGTACGCTGAAGCCGATTGGGGCAAAGCTCTGAAATCCCGAGCGGTTTCTCTCCGCAAGGACAAGCGTTACTATTTCGAGGTTCTGCACAAGGAAGGCGCTGGAGAAGACTTCTGCGCCGTGGGATGGACCTTGCCCGACGGCTCACTCGAACGGCCCATTCCCGGAAAACGTTTTCTCGTTCCCAACCTCGAGCAGGCCCCGACCTTTGCCGAGTTGCTCAAAAGCATGAACGGGGACTTTGTGCAAAGCGCCCAATCCCTCCGCAAGGGCAAGGGAGACACGGCTGATGCGGATATGCGCAAAGCTCTTTCCGAATTGGCCGAGCAATGCCTTTCCTATGAAGACAGTTTTCGGGAAACCTTTGACCTCTATGCGGAAGAACAAGCTTCGGAACAGAGCGAGTACATATCCAAAGCACTAAGAGACTTTGATGCCAGCGACCGCTGGAAACGGGCAACCCGACTGTTGACCGAGCGAGAAGACAGCATCCTTCGCGAACTCAAGGATACTCACGTTATCGAAGTGCGTTCGCTCTCCGGATTTGAGGCCGACCACGTTTGGGAAAACGGAACGGATGACGAACCACCGAGTGATTTCGGGGAATCTCCACTGACCAGGATCACGGATCTGGCATCCGGAATACTTTCCACCGTCAAGGCTGACGAGGATGAGGAAGAAGGTGCAGGTGACCAAGCGGGCAAATCGCGTTCTGCTGCGGTCATCCTCTCGGATGGTCTTCACAACAAGGGCTCTTCCCCATTCGAGACCGCAAAATTAATGGCAGGACGGGATATTCCCATACACACCATTGGTTTCGGAAGCAAGAAGGCCCCGCCCGACCTGGCCGTACTGGACGTATCCACACCGCCCATGATCCTCAAGACCGACCGGGCGCACGGTAGCATAACCCTGAAGGACAACCTGGACTTGGGAACCGATTTCAGAATTGTGGTCGAGGATGAACAAGGGAACAAGGTTTGGGACGACAACCTCACCGGGATAAACGCCAACCGCAGGCGCATTGACTTCGATTTTCCGATCGAGGAAATGGTCGAAGAAAGAATTTTGGCATTGGGTCTGGATAACAGCGTCGAGGTGAATTCCGTACCCATCAGATTGAAGGCTCGTGTCGAACCGGTAAAGGGAGAGGCTCGTTCGGACAACAACCTCAAGTCCTTTTCCTTCGACGCCATTACCAAAAAGAACAGCGTACTGATCATAGATGGACGCCCCAGATGGGAAACCCGTTATATGCGCAACGTCTTTGACCGGGACGAACGTTGGGTCGTAACCGCTGTCTTCGCCGGTTCCGGTTCGGCCGAACCGGAGTTGCCAAGGGGTGAGGAAGGCGAAGTTTTTCCTCCCGACAAGAAGAGTCTCTTTGCCTACGACCTCATTGTCTTCGGCGAATTATCGACCGGTTTGCTCAAGGACGAAGAACTCGAATGGATCAGCGAGTTCGCAACCAACCGGGGTGGCGGAATTCTCCTTCTCGACGGCCCTCGCCAAAAATTCCGCGAATACGCACAACAGGAGAATCATCCGATTGCCAAGCTTCTTCCCGTCAAATGGCTCGATGACTCCAAACCTCGGCTCCCGCCCGAATCCTTCCGCCTGACGGATCGGGGCCAATCCGAAACTGCTCTTTTCCTAGACCCTTCTTCGGAACGGAATGCTGAGTTGTGGGGTTACCTTCCCGCTCCCGGATGGGTGGCGCCTACCGAGCCCCTTCCCGGAACGGAAGTTTTTCTTGAAGCGACCATTGACAAGGAAAAACATGCGGTCGAAGCCGTCCCCCTCTTGGTTGCGCGCACGGCGGGTGCGGGAAGAATACTCTACGCCGGTTTCGACGGGACTTGGAGATGGCGCTTCGAAGTCGGGGACAAGTATCACCAGCGCTACTGGAATCAGCTAGCTTCCTGGATCATGGAGAAGCCCTTCGCAGTCAGGGATGACTTTGTAGCTATTGACCCCGGGGCTTCCGTTTATCAACCGGGTGAAGCCGCGGCGCTTAGGATTCGAGTTCGGGACCGAGAAGGCAAGCCACTGAACGATCCCAATCTCACGGTGGAAGGCCTCATTTGGAAGGAAGGAAGGATCGTGGCAACCGTCCCAATGAAAACGGATGCAGATTCAGGAGGACTTTTCCGGGGCACCACTCCTCCCCTGACGCCCGGCCCACACGAAATCAGCGTCCGGGTCGACGGGCTCTACGAGGAGAGCGAACTTCGCAGTCGCGTATCCTTTTTGGTGCAGCAACCGGAAAGCCCCGAGCTTTCGACCCTCACTTGCAATGAGGAACTTTTGCAGGAAGTCGCCAAGCTATCCGGCGGAACGTACTTGCGCGAGGAACAGATAGGAAGACTCAACGACTTGCTAAAACCCATCAGTTCGGGAAAACTCGTGACCAAGGAAATTGCCCTTTGGCAAAGCTATTGGTGGTTTGTCCCCATCGTCCTAATCCTAGGGCTTGAGCTTTTCCTGAGAAAACGAGCAGGCATGCTTTAAACCATCGAACGAGGAAATCACATGAGCGTTCAACTAGACCCAATCATCGCCAGCAAACTGGAAGACTTTCGTCGCCGACGGCGCAACCTGATCGTGCTTCGCGGAATCTGTACGGCCATCGTCACCTCGCTAGCCGTCTTCTCCTCCATTGCCATTGCCGACTATCTCTCGCAAGCCCGCATGCCCGACGAATTGCGGACTGCTTTCTCCTACTTGGGCTATGCCATCGTGGCGATTGCCGTCTGGCGAACTTGCGCCAGGCTACTCATTCAGTTGCCTAGCCGCAGAAAACTCGCCCGCTTGATCGAACAGGCCGCGCCTGACCTCAGAGAAGATCTTCTCTCTGCCGTGGAGCTTGCCAGGGGAGACGGAGTCGAGACTGACTCGGAAGTCTTCCGAAAACTCGTTCAGAAAAACGTATCCTCCAAGGTCAAGACGCTCGATATGACAAGCACCTTGCCCTTGGCCCACCTGCGCAAGTGGCTCAGCGCCACCGCTGGTTTGATTGTCCTTACTCTAATCTTGCTCTACAACCCCAATTTTGGCGTAAAGTTTCAGCGGGCAATCGGACGGGCCCTTATGCCGGGAGCAAACATCGCTGCGGTAACTGACGTCGAGGTCACGATCCTTGCCCCCGGGGAAGACGTTACCGTGACGCCAAAAAGCGAACCGCTTCGTTTTTTGATCGCCGTCGCCGGAAAGGAAGAGGGACAGTCTTTCGACCGGGTCGAACTGGAAACCAGAATTGCAGGGGAAAAACAAGCTCCCGTAGGCATGTCCGGACGACAGGACAACCAATTCTCGATCGACTACAACGTCGAAAGAGAAAAGTTCGAGTACCGCATTCTGGTGGATAATTCGCCCGTAACCATGAACATGGGTTCGAGTACCGCTCAATGGATAGAAATGGACGTGGCCTCCCGTCCATACGTCACTTCTTTTACCAAGACGTACAATTATCCCGAATACACCAAATTGGAATCGGTAACCGTAACCGAAGACCGCGGAGATCTGGAAGGATGGGAAGGGACCAAGGTCGACTTGGTTCTCCACCTCAACCAACCGACTACCGGTGGTACCATCGAACTTGACTTGACCGGAACCGGGGCGTCCAAGCTCGAGCTCATCCCGAACGAGGACGGTACGCAGTTAACCGGAACACATACCCTCCGCCACCCGGGAACCTACAGGGCGGTTGAGATAACCTCGGGTGAAACCGGGTGGAAAAGCAAACCTTCGCAAGCTTACGAGATCAACGTGCAATTGGATGAAGCCCCTGCGATCCGGATCATCTCACCCGAGGAAAGATCGGTCCTGGCCGCGTCGGACGACATTTTTCCACTGACCATTGCGGCGAGAGACGACCTGGCCCTCGAGAAAATCGAGTATCACGTCCAGGTCAACAAGCGGGGCTGGAAAAAACTTTCCATCCCCGGCCTGCCCACCCCCATCGACAAGAAGGATGTGAGGTTTCAATTCGACTTGGACCTGATCGACCTAAGACTCAAGCCAAACGACCAAGCCACGCTGAAGCTCGTCGCCTTTGACAGAAAAGGGTCGACCGGAGAATCCGAACCAATCCAGCTCTCCATCATCTCGCGCGACTTGGACCTTTCCGCATTACAAACGATCAAACTCAAAAACATGGTCATCGAGGGGATTGCCAAGCTTGCCACTTCAGCGGATGCCCGGGCAAAAGCCACCATCGAACTCTATAATTCCTCCCTGAAAAACCACAACGGTCCGATTTCTCCTTTGGTGGCCGATGAGTTACGCTCCCTCTCCAACTCTCTGGCGGAAGAAAGTGGCCTGTTGCTCGACAAAACCCTGACTGCCCTGACCGCAATGCCCCGGGGAACGGATTCTTTGGAGATTTCTCTGCTAGCCAGATCGATCAATTCAATTACCCAACTTCGATCAGGAAAGGCTCTCAGTCGTGCGGAAACGGCGATCGCAACCGATGATTCCAATATCCGCAAGGAAGTCATTCAAGCATTCAGGGGGGCAATCGAGCAAGACCGTGGTTTGACCGGCAACCTCAGGAACGTAACGCAAGTCCTGCTCGGAAATCAAGTGCGCGCCATTGGAGGTACTTACCTAAGGCAACTGGTGAAAAACCAGAATGAATTGGAGGAGTTGCTCAAGGGGGACTACCACTACAAATCCATTGTCCGCAGACAGGAAGTCGCGATCAATCATTGGCGAACCATAGAAAACGTCCTGAAGCTCAGTTCCGCCAGTCGCAGTCATATCTTCAGGAGCATGAGCAAGGAAGAAAACCAGCTTCGCGAAGCCCTCGACGGCAACGAGACAAAGAGCCAACGTGACCTTTTGGCAAGAACGGTCAAGAGCTGGAACGACAAGGTGCGGCAAATTCACGACACCGAAAACAACCGGTTGCGCTCGACGATCCGTTCTTCTCGCTCGGGTCGGGAAAACTTTCTCTGGCAGATTCCTCAATCCTCCGTTCAAATCAATGATGTCTCCGCATTGGTTACCGCCATCGAAAGCAATCCCGATTACTCCTCTTGGCCGGCCGCCAAAGGGAAATGGGTCGAACGGGACTTGTTGAGCAAAATTCACGGAACTGCCCTCGTGTCGAATATCCAAGGCCGGGCCCGCTTGGAAGAATCGAGAAAAGACTCTGATGCCCCCTTTGTAAAGGACTTGGGTCAGACGGCCAGAGCCCTGCGTCGCCTGATCGAGCAATTCGGTTCACAGAGGCAAACAGGTCCCATGACCAAGGAGGAGAAAGACAAAATTCCGGAGATCCGTCTTGTCCATGAAGATTGGGGCTCGGGAAATCAAGCCGACGTATTGGCAGTCCTGCGATCGACTGCCCGGCAACTCTTTCCGTACGCCGAAAGGTACGATTGGAACCCCATAAACGTGGGACGCTCAAGCGACGGCCCAATCGTGCTGTTCCGCAGGGGAGATTTGGGTGAATATTTGGTGAACCTCAACACGGGTGACAGGTACTGGGCCCAGTACGCCTTTCAATTCTCCCATGAAATCGGTCATGTTCTTTGTGGATTCCGGGAGGGAGAGCAAAGCAACCACTGGTTCGAGGAAATGCTTTGCGAGACCGCCTCCTTGTTTGCTCTCAGAAAACTAAGCGAGGAGTGGAAGAGGAATCCGCCCTACCCCAACTGGAAATCGTTTGCCAAATCCCTTGAGGAATACGCTCAAGAAAGAATCGACCGGCAACCCTGGCCCAAAGAATTGAGCTTGGCGGACTGGTACGCCAAGGAAAAAAATCTTTTGATTGAGGAGGCAAACAACCGCGACCGAAACCTCATGGTCGCGATCCGCATCCTGCCCTTCTTTGAGAAAAACCCGGCCGGATGGGCTGCCTGTTTTGCCTTGAACAAAAAGAAGGGGAAAGAAAAACGGAGTTTCGAAACCTACCTCCGCGACTGGCACGAGAGCTGCCAAACGGATGAACACCGTGGCTTTGTCCAAAAAATCGCAAAGGATTTTGGCTACGACTTTGCCGATCCGGACCCCCAAGTTGCGGCAACCATTGAAGCCGTTCCCATGGGTGGAAAGTTCAGAGAAATCAAAGACATTTTCAAGCTTTTGGAAACCTACCATGAAGCTATGGATGCCCTCGGCCTCGCATCAACCTTTGCAAACAAGGAAAGATGGGAAATGGTCAAGTCCGACAACCGGGCCGAAAGAGCCATCCACTGGGGCGCCACCGCCGCCCCATGGCGTATCCTTTCAAGTCGGGTCGCATCCATTCCGTACGAACTACTTCGGTCAAGCGAAGCCCGAACCGAAGCGGGGAAAATCCTTCGCGAACTCCCTAAGCAGGACTACGCAAAGAACATTGACGAGGAAATGGAGCAACGCGTCGAGAATATGGATCGAGCTCCCCAATCGGTTGCCAAGGAGGTCGAGTCGGTACAGGCTGATTTGCGGAGGGTAATCAAGCTTTTGTCACCAGCAGTCAATAAAGCGCGTGAAAAGCTCAATCAACTCGCCCCCAGTTTGCCCGAATTGGCCCGTCAACTGGCCAAGAAGGCGCGTAAAGCAAAAGCTCAATCGGAAACCATTGCCGGCAAACCGGAAGACGAACCCGCGGAAGTTCGTCAAGAAACGACCGAACTGCAAAGAGAACAGCGACTCCTTGGAAATGAGATCGTTCTTTTCAATGCCGCCCTCCGCCAGGAAGCAAACGTGCAAAACGTTCTGGACAAGGAAGGAAGGGAAATCGCCCGGGATGCCGACGATGCCGCCGCCCTCGTGCAAGACAGGCAAAACGCGGCGGCAAATGCAATTGCCCAAGCCCTTCAGGCAAGCGACCGTGGCTCGCAAAACGAAAACCTTGAAAAGGCATCCGAAAAGCAAGGCGAACTGGCCGAGGCGCTTGAAGCCATTGCCGATCATTTCGAGCGCGTGCAGGAGGACCAGGAAGTTGCTGAATCCAGGGAGGATCTGCGACAGGTCGAAAAGGACTTGGGTATCAAGGAGCAAGTGGACGAGCAATTTGACCAAGCCGAACGCCTGGCGGAATTGGCAAAGCTTTCGGCAGAGGAACTTCTTGCGGAACTGGAAAAAGAGCTGACCGACAACAAGCCCATGCAACAAGAACTTTCCGATATCGCGGAGGATGCGGTCGAGGAAGCCCAGCAAGCTCTGGAAGAAGCGGCCAAGGAGGAAGATGAAATTGCCGAGGACCTGGAAAATACCGACAAGGAAGTGGTAGACGAGAAAAAGAAATTGGCCAAGGAATTGGATAAACTGGCTCTGGAAATCAAGAGGTTGGCCGATCGTGAAGTTAGGCAGGCTTCCCATCTGGCCCGGCAGGCAAGCGCCGGTGAATCCTTCGAGGAACTTACCGAGTCGAGGGAAGAGTTGCTCGATATTGCCGAAGAAGCGAAAGCTGGAGCAAAACCTGAGGAAGCCATCGCCGAACTCGCCCAAACCGCCCAGGATCTTGTCGAGCCCCTTCTCGGGGAAGCGGAAGATTTGGCCGAAGCCGCCCAATCGGCCGAGGAAGTTTCCAAACTGAATCCCGAGACGGCGAAGGAACAGGCTGAGCAAACCGAGACAACGGCTCAAGAGGCGAAGGAACAGGCTGTGCAGGCAGGGGAAAAGGCAAGCGTTGCCGAAGCCAAGGCCGAACAAGCAAGCCAAGAAGCGGAACAAGCCATCCAGGATGCAGTCAAATCCGCACAGGACGCGGCTTTTGCCGAACAGCAAGCCGAACAGGCCGCCCAGCAAGCCGCCCAGCAACCCGACAGCCAAACTGCTCAAAACGATGCCCGCCAGGCAATCGAGGAGGCCCAGCAGGCCAAACAGGAAGCAAATCAGGCAAAGCAGTCTGCGGACGAGGCTCAGCAACAGGCCAATGAGCTTGCCCAGCAATCAAACTCAGACAACGAGACGGCTCAAGAGGCTCAGGAGGAAGCTGAGGAAGCACGGCAAAATGCAGATTTTGCACAAGAGAGAGCGGAAAGGAAACCCTCCCAGTTCGCATCCTCCAAAAGGAACGCCGAGCGTGCCCAACAAGAAGCGCAGAAGGCATCGGAAAAGGCATCGGAATTGGCCCAGCAAGCACAGGAACTTGCCGAGAAAATCGATGCTCTCGGCGAAAATGCTTCCCCTGATACCGAAGCCCTTTCGCAGGCCCAGGAACAACAACAAGAAGTCGGGGAAAACGTTTTCGATGCAGCCCAAGACATTGAACGCGCCGCCCGTCACGAGGAACGATTGGGCAATGAACAGGCCTCCGAAGCCCTTTCGGAAATTGCCGAGAATACCGAGCAGGCAGCTCAAGATGAGGTGGCCCAAGCAGGGCAAGAGTTACAGAACGAACAACTTGCTCAGCAACTCGACGAACTAGCGCAAGAAGGCCAGGAGATCGCCCAAAGTCAACAAGCCCAGCAGGCGGCAAAGCAAAACCAACAAGCCCAAGATGCACAGGAGTCCCTGCAGGAAGCGGGCCAGCAAGCCCAGGAATCAGCCGAAAGTCAGCCTGACTTTCAAGAGCTCGGGGAGGCTGCTCAGGAGTTTGCCGAGGAAACCCAATCTGCTGCCGAGGAATTTTCCGAAGCCGCCGAACAAGGCCAGCAACAGGCCCAACAAGCTCAGCAACAGGCTCAGCAAGCCAAGCAACAGGCCCAACAAGCTCAACAACAGGCACAGCAAGCCAAGCAGCAAGCTCAACAGGCTCAGCAACAAGCTCAACAAGAGCAACAACAAGCTCAACAGGCTCAGCAGCAAGCCTCTTCGCAACCTGAGAATGCGGAAGCTCAGGAAGCCGCACAAGAAGCGGGTCAACAAGCTCAACAGGCTCAGCAATCGGCTGAAAAAGCGGGCCAGCAAGCTCAGCAAGCTCAACAGGCTGCCCAAGAAGCGGGCCAACAGGCTCAGCAAGCTCAACAGGCGGCCCAAGAGGCGGGTCAACAGGCTCAGGCAGGAGAGCAAGCAGCCCAAGAAGCCGCCGAACTGGCCGAAGCTGCAGAAACCTTTTCCGAGTCCTTTCCGTCCGAACCTGCCTTTGCCGAAAACGGATCCGAGGATTCCCCCGAAAGTTCCGAAGGGGAAGATAGTGGCTTTGGCGAAGCCTTGGCCTCTGCCGAGCAAGCCCTTGGGGAGCAGGCCGAAGCCCTGGCCTCCCTTGGAGAAGAAAGCGGTCAAGGCGAAGGGCAACAACCCGGCGAACCACAATCAGGAGAAGGACAACCCTCGGAGTCAGGCCAAAGCGAGCCAAGCGAGGGACAGGGAGAAGGACAACCGAGCGAGGGACAGTCAGAATCCGGGCAAGGTGAACCAAGCGAAGGACAAGGGCAACCGGGGGAGGGACAGCCCTCTCAACCCGGTGAGTCGCCACCTTCCGGACAGGGTTCGCCCTCCCCTTCATCCGGTGAAGCCCCTCTGACCAACCCGGAAACCGCTCAAGCCTTGGCCCAAACCCTCGACTCGCTCGATCAAGCCTTGAATGCCGAATCCAACCCGTTCGGGCAAGAGGCGGTTCCTTCCGAAGGAGGCACCCCTTCCGATTCCCCCCTTTCCGAAGCCGCTCAGTCAGCCCAACAGGGTCAACCGGGCGAAGGACAACCCGGAGAAGGTCCTCCGGGGCAAGGACAACCTGGCCAAGGACAGCCAAGCCAACAAGAGTCGGGCCAAAGCTCTCAGGCCGCCCAAGCCCAGGCCTTGGCCGAAGCGGCTCAAGCGCTGGCTCAGGCAACCATGGCCCAGGCAAGCTCCATGGCTCAATCGAGAATGCAAAGCCAGAATGCAATGACTCAGGGCTTCCAGCCGAATTCGGGTGAAGGGGCGGCTGTCGATTCGGCCCCGATCACGGATTTTCTGGAATTGCCAATAGCCGATTTGGAAAATAATTCAAAACTCGAATGGAGCAGACTTCCTCCAAAATTGGCCAAGGACCTCATGGACGGACGCCGGGAAGCAGTTTCGGGTGAATACCGGAATCGCGTGGAAGCCTATTTCCGGGCCATGGCCGAAAAATCACGAAAGAAAAAATAGGGATAACAAGAGATGAAATTATTCGTTTTACTTCTTTCGCTTGGTTATTTTCTGTCCCCCTGCTTGCTAACCGGGGAGACCGACAATACCAAGGCTACCGGGAACCCTTTTCAGAAAGATCAGGTGGACAAGGATATCGAGAAAGCCGTTAAATTTCTCGTAAGCAAACAAAAGAAGGACGGTTCGATCTACGATCGCGGAAACCATACCACCATGACCTCCCTTGCCCTCATGGCCATGGCTGCCGTGGGTCACCAACCCGTCAATCCCAATGACGAGGGGGAAGCCATGCAACGGGCTCTTGACTTCGTTCTGCAGGAAGACAGACAGAGCGAGACCGGATACTACGGGGCAAAAGACGGGAGTCGCATGTATGGACACGGAATCACCACGCTGATGCTTTCCGAAATGCTCGGCATGGGCCTGGACGAAAAGCAGGATCAGAAAATCCGCAAAAGAACCCAAAAAGCGATCGACTTGATTTTGCGTTCGCAAAAGGTTCCCAAAAGCCCTTCCCACCAAGGTGGGTGGCGCTATTCCCCGGATTCCCGCGATGCCGACCTTTCCGCAACAATCTGGCAGCTCATGTCTTTGCGTTCAGCCAAGAATGCCGGTCTGAACGTTCCATCCGCCGCCATTGAAGACGCCATTGGCTACCTTGAGCGTTCCTATTGGTCGAGCCTCGACTCCAAGGGCGAACCAGTGAACAAAAAGTCAGGGTTTGCCTACCAACCGGGCGGACACCCCGAATACACAACCACCGCTGCCGGATTGCTCGCCATGCAGGTTTGCGGACAATACGAATCCCCCTTTGTCAAGGGGGCCGCCGATTGGTTGCTCGAAAACGGACCCAATACCAGCAGGAAATTCTTCTACTACGGCACCTACTATTATTCCCAAGCCATGTATCAAAGAGGAGGCGATTATGCCAAGGATGCCCGCAAGAAAGTCGAGGAAATCCTCAAGAAATTGCAAAGGGACAACGGATCTTGGCAAGGATCCGGATCGGAGGGAAGCGCCGGGGAGATCTACTCCACCACCATGGCCGTTCTCGCCTTGGCAGTAAAGTATCACTACCTCCCGATTTACCAGAGGTAGAGGAAGCCCATCCCGCCCCTTCAGTCAAGCCGGTACGCCCGAACCGCGTTGCCGCCTTCGATTGCCTCGCGTTCCTCCTCCGACAAGGTCGAGATGAATTTCCTGCAAAGATCGACCCATGGTTCGTAATCGATCGCCAGGCGGGCGACCGGCCAATCGGAACCGAACATAAGACGTTCGGGCCCGAAGGCATCAAGAGCAACTTCCATATAAGGCCGCAGCTCGTCAAAAGTCCATTCCGCCCAGTTTGCCTCGGTAGCCATTCCGGAAAGCTTGCAAGTTACGTTTTCCCTGCGGGCCATTTCGAACATCTGCTCTTTCCATGGCTCCATGAGCCCATCGCCAATCCGGGGCTTGGCAACGTGGTCGAGGACAAAAGACAAATTCGGGTGAAGATCGACGAACTCAATGGAGGGACCCAATTGCCGTTCGTAAATCAGAATGTCGTAAACAAGGTCGAACTTCTCGAGTTTTCGAATGCCCTCGTTAAAGGCCTCCCCCAATATGAAACGGTCATCCGGTTCGTCCTGAACCACGTGCCTGACTCCCTTGAGCAAAGGATTGCTCGAGTACTTGGCCAGAACTTCTTCAACAGATGGGTCGGCCAAGGGAAACCAACCAACCACCCCTTTGATGAAATCATGCCGAGCCGCATGTCCGAGAAGCTCATCCGTTTCCCGGATGGATTGATCGGCCTGCACGGAAACGACTCCGTCTATTCCGGACCTTTCTATTTCGATCAGGAGCTCGGACGGTTGGTAATCCTTTTTCAGAATTTCCATACGGTCGTTCATCCACGAGTACCTGACCGGGTCGTATTTCCAAAAGTGATGGTGGGCGTCGATTTTCATGATGTTTCTTTTTCAATCGGGGGGGGAGGATTTTCTTTTCAATTCGGCGATCAATGCAAACCAACCAATTTGGCCCACCCTCTGTCTCATCTCGCGGTAACCCGCGCCATACACGGGGCTTGAGCTGTTGTTCATGTTCTCGAGGAGGATTGACGAAAGCTTGCTTTTTTCCTTTTGCAAAACGGTCAGGGACGCCAAGTTGCAAAATCCCTCGACCACGGGGGGGGGGGCTTCGATGAATCGTTCGTTCAACCAGACGTGAACGTGCTCATGAGCAAGAACGGAAATACACTCCACGTAGGGAAGGCCGTAGAGAACGTAAATGCGGTGATCGAAGGTCGTGCCCGGGTTTTTGCCGCCCTTGACAACACGGTATTTG
>JABGWD010000099.1 GCA_018645725.1 Opitutia bacterium | reverse complement strand
GTTGCAAGAACCCCAACCCAAGAAGAGCAGCCGAGGAAAACCAGATGAAGATCTGAACCGAACGGTCGAGGTTGGTGACGAAAGGATCGCCCATTGAACCGAGCAAGAAGGAGTTCAATGCCGAAGGAGCGGCCAACTTCGCGGCGTAGCCCAGTGACTGGACCACAACCAGGATTCGCAAAAACCAGAGCAGGCGGTTGTTCATGCAAGTAAATTAGGCTGATTACTGATCAAGAATTTCGAAAGCGCTACCTACTCGGCGCGCTCCTCCCGGATTTCTTAAGTTCCTCGAGCTTGGTTTTCAGTGCCTTCCTTATGGCAGGCTCCTTGAAAAACAAATTATTCGTCTCTCCCGGATCGTCCTTCAAGTTATACAACTGCCCGGGGGCATCCGGTGCCTTTTCGGGCAGGGCATATTGCTTGAGTCCCCATTCCCCGTCCCGGTTGTAATTGCTTCCTCCCGATCCCTTGTGGTCGAGGTACTTCCAATCCCCTTGACGAATCGCAAGGGCCAGGCTGATGGTTTGGTGCAGGGTAAATTCACGCACCGGCTTTTCCGCTTTTCCTAGAAAGACAGGCAAGAGATCAAAACTGTCCTCGGCCGCATCATCAGGCAATTCCGCTCCCACGATCTCCGCACAAGTTGCCATGACGTCAGTCAAGCAGACCGTTTGGTCCGATACGCTTCCCGCTTTCACCTTGCCGGGCCAACGGACCAGCATGGGGACGCGATGTCCACCTTCCCAATTGTCGCGCTTCACGCCCCGCCAAGGCCGGGATCCATCATGCTTATGGGTCTTGCGCATATTGATGATGGTTGGTACCTCCGGTCCGTTGTCACTGGAAAAGATAAGCAAGGTATCATCGGCAAACCCGTGTTTTTCAAGGGCCTTGGTCAATTCCCCAACCACCTGATCCATCTCGTGAATGAAGTCCCCGTGGGGTCCCGAGTCCGTCTTGCCCTTGAATTTCTCGCTTGGAAAGGAAGGCAAATGAACCGCCTGCATGGAATGAAAGAGGAAGAAGGGCTTGTCGGGTTTTTCCTTCTTGTGGCGTTTGAGAAACTCGAGGCTTTTTTTCAAGAAGACTTGATCGACTTCCTCCAAGTCGAAGTCCGGAGCGATCATTCCCGGTCGGTTGTCCCGGGAATACGGATGTTTGGGCAAAGGACCGCGGTCCACGATCCGGGTAGGCGGGACGGGAATGCGGTCGCCTTCCATATAGGCATAGAGCCAGTCGGTGGTCGGGCAACTTGCGGTGCCAAAGAAATGATCGAAGCCACGGTCAACCGGACCGCCTTCGATGGGGCGGGAATAGTCGATCAGGCGCACCGCATCCAGTCCATTCCGGTTGATCGGCTTGCCCTTCTTGTCAAAGGCGGTGAGCCCGACGTGCCATTTCCCGAACATCGCCGTCTCGAAGCCCTTCTTGCGGAGCATGCCCGGCAGGGTCAACCGTTCCGGGGTGATCAGGCAGGGGCCTCCCACCCCGGTAAAGACACCCCGGTAATTGAGACGAAACGCCATGCGTCCGGTCAGCACGCTGTATCGGGTGGGCGTGCAAACCGTGGACGGACTGTGGGCATCCGTAAAAAGCATGCCCTCCTTGGCCAACCGGTCGAGGTTGGGCGTGGGTATTTTCGACTCGGGGTTGTAGCAACCGACGTCCCCGTAGCCTAGATCATCCGCGAGTATGAAAACTATGTTCGGATGGGACTTGGCGCCGAGCGAAACGCTCGCCAGAAAAAGCCCGACCCAGGCAAAAGCCGTTCGGCAAGTTGGCAGAAGGCCTGCAAAAGACGGTTTCCCATTCACTTCATTCATTTGTTCTTATCTTTGAGGATTCGTTTGTTCTCGCTCTCCAACCAGGCAAGAACGACCGGAGCGACCCATTCGTGACCGCCCTGAAAAATCGTAACGGTGGCCGACCCGGAGGTTCTGCGGAAGAGCGGCGCTTTCTTCCCGAAGGATGGATCCTTGATTTCGCGAACCAGAGCGGTGGGAACCTTGGCCTTCTCCGTAAAGTAGGTTATTTCCTCGAGCGCCAACCGATCCTTCTCCTCCGCCACCTCGTTAAAGGCGAGGAGCGAGTGACTGATCGGAACGCTCCCCTTGTGCCCGTCGAGAATTCCGGCGTTGATGGACAAGTTCACCCCCCTTGCGTTCTTCAGAAAGGTAAGTGGCGAACGCTTGGCATATTCCCGGTCGACTTTGGGAGATGAGCCGGGGGCGCCCCCGCACGAAAGCTCGATCTCCCTGTAGTACTTCCTTCCCTTGGCCTTGCACTCCTTGTGCCAGGCCCGCAAATCGGAAATCGGGACCCAGGACGAAACACACGCCCACAAATCCGGCCTCTTGCCCGCCATGATCAGCGAGGTATACCCACCCCCCGATGCGCCGAAGAGAAAAATCCTTTTCTTATCCACCTTGGTTTGCTTGCAGGCAAATTCGACCGCACTCACGATATCCCCGATGACCAGTTCCGAACCGGTGGCTTGGGGCGTGCGGTTGGGACCCCGGAAATCCGGGTGCAGGTATGCCCATCCGTTCTTCACGCAAAAGTCCTCGATTGGCTTTTGCGAAGATTGCTTCC
>JABGWD010000098.1 GCA_018645725.1 Opitutia bacterium | reverse complement strand
TTTGTCCAACATTTTGCTGGGAGAGAAAATACCTCTGAACGTAACGAATCTGGAGACCGGAGACATTATCATTCCCTCCAATCGCAAAATAACCAAGACGCTCTTGCGCCGACTTGCTTCCGTACACAGGTATATTGAAATTCCTCCCTCCCCGGTACGCATCAAGGTTTTCGAAATTATCGAAAGCTACGAATCAAAATTCAAAGATCTCGAGGATGATCGAGACCGCAAGATAGAAGCCATTGAGCAGGGAGATTCCATTGACCAAGGAGCAATAAAGAACGTCAGGGTCTTCGTCGCCAAAAAACAAAAAATGCGTGTTGGCGACAAAATGGCCGGCCGTCATGGAAACAAAGGTGTTGTTGCCAAGATTGTTGCGGAAGAGGACATGCCCTTCCTGCCGGACGGAACCCCTATCGAAATTTGCCTGAACCCTTTGGGTGTTCCGAGTCGAATGAACGTGGGGCAGGTTTTGGAAACTCACATGGGTTGGGCGTGCAAGAAATTGGGCCTCAAGGTAGCAACGCCCATTTTTGACGGAATTTCAGAAGACAGGATCCAAGAATACCTCAAAGAAGCGGAGCTACCCGATACTGGAAAAACCCTTCTTCACGACGGTTGTACGGGGGAACCTTTTTACCAGAAAATTGTGGTTGGCTACATGTACATGCTGAAGCTTAATCACTTGGTTTCTAGTAAGATACATGCCCGTGCAGTTGGTCCTTACAGCCTGATCACCCAGCAACCTCTCGGAGGAAAAGCTCAATATGGCGGTCAGCGCTTTGGAGAAATGGAGGTTTGGGCTCTCGAAGCTTACGGAGCAGCTTATACGCTCCAAGAAATCCTCACCGTCAAATCCGATGACGTATCGGGAAGGACGAAAATATACGAATCTCTGGTCAAGGGAGACAACTCCCTGCAAGCGGGTACACCTCAGTCATTCAACGTTCTTATGAAAGAAATGCAGAGTCTGTGTCTGGACATCAGGGTCCTCGGTGCGGATTCCCTCTGAGTTTAAAAAAACATTTATCAAACTTACCATAAGGCAAAAATATGAGCGTAGAAGCAGTAAGCGAAGCATTAGGAGTGGAAGTTGGCCCCATGGACCGCGTGTCAATCACGGTGGCCTCTCCGGACGTAATTCGTTCATGGTCAAAAGGGGAGGTCAAGAACCCCGAAACCATCAATTACCGTACTTTCAAACCCGAACCGGGAGGATTGTTTTGCCAAAAGATATTCGGTCCGGTCAGGGATTACGAGTGCGCATGCGGGAAATACAAGCGCATCAAATACAAAGACGTCGTTTGTGACAGATGTGGAGTAGAGGTCACTGTGTCCCGCGTTCGAAGGGACCGAATGGGTCACATTGAGCTTGCCGTTCCCGTATCACACATTTGGTTTTTGAAGAGTATGCCGAGCCGATTGGGCTTGTTGCTCAATATGACGGCAAAGAGCTTGGAGAGAGTTCTTTATTACGAGCAGTACATGGTCACGGATCCAGGAAGCACTCCGCTTGAGGAAAAACAATTGCTTTCGGACAAGGAATTCCGCGAAGCCCAAGATGAATTTGGCGATGACTTTGAGGCCAAGATGGGAGCCGAGGCCGTCCGGGACGTACTTGGTCACATCAATTTGGAGGATGAACTTGAAGATCTCTACGATCAAGTGCATGACACCAAGTCAAAGCAGATCAAGAAGAAACTCTCGAGCAGACTGAAGGTCATTCAAGGCTTTATCAATTCCGGGGCTTCCCCAGAGTGGATGGTACTTGACTCCATACCCGTCATTCCGCCCGATCTGCGTCCCCTAGTTCCTTTGGAAGGCGGTCGTTTCGCAACGAGTGACCTCAATGATCTGTACAGGCGCGTGATTAATCGCAACAACCGCTTGAAGAATCTTTTGCAACTGAAGACACCCGACGTTATCATTCACAATGAAAAACGGATGCTTCAAGAGGCGGTGGACGCACTCTTTGACAACGGCAGGCATGGACGCGCCATAACCGGGTCCGGCAATCGGGCGCTCAAGTCACTCAGTGACATGCTCAAGGGAAAGCAAGGCCGTTTCAGGCAAAACCTTTTGGGCAAACGCGTTGATTATTCGGGTAGATCCGTCATCGTCATTGGCCCCGAACTCAAATTGCACCAATGCGGTCTTCCGAAGAAAATGGCCCTTATTCTCTTCGAGCCATTCATCATTCGCCGCCTCAAGGAACTTGGCTTTGTTCATACTGTTCGGGGAGCACGCAAAATGATCGAAAGCCGTTCACCTGAAGTTTGGGATATCCTGGAGGAGGTGACCAAAGGCCACCCTGTTCTTCTCAATCGAGCCCCTACCCTACACCGTCTTTCCATTCAGGCATTCGAACCGGTGTTGATCGAAGGAAACGCAATTCGTGTGCACCCATTGGTTTGTACTGCTTACAACGCAGATTTTGATGGAGACCAAATGGCCGTCCACGTCCCGCTGTCCGTCGAAGCGATCATGGAAGCGAAGCTGTTGATGATGGCGACTCACAATATCTTTTCCCCTTCAAGCGGAAAGCCAATACTGACTCCTTCCCAAGATATCGTACTTGGTTCTTATTTCCTTACCATGAACCCCAAATCCGGCGAGTCCGACCCAGAGGAAAAATGCCCTTTGATCGGATCTTTGGAGGAAGCTTTGGGAGCACTGCAAGAGGGTGTTCTTAACCTTCATGACTGGATTGACCTTAAGAACCCGGACAAGGGGCAGGAATCCCTGTTTGGAATTACCAAGAGAACAGTCATAAGAACTACGGTTGGACGTGTCCTTTTCAATACAATTTGGCCAGACGAACTGGGCTTTTTCAACCTTCCTGCACTCAAGGGAGACTTGGGTAATCTCATTCTTGAAACCTTCAAACTGAAGGGAAAAGAGGAAACAATCGAGTCTCTCGATCGTCTCAAGGAACTTGGTTTCGACATGGCTACCAAAGCGGGAATATCGATTGGAATTTTCGATATGATCATTCCCCCCGAAAAGAAAAAGAGAATCTCCGTCGCTCGTAAGGAAATCGACAAAATCGAAGATCAGTTCAGGAAAGGGATCATTACCCGCGGCGAGCGCCACAACAAGATCATCGACGTTTGGACAACGGCTACCGACGACATTGCCAAAGAGGTTTTCAAGTCATTGGAACATAATTTGGGGAAAGATACGATCAATCCCGTTTACCTAATGATGGACTCCGGCGCCCGGGGCAACCGCCAACAGGTACGGCAGTTATGCGGAATGCGCGGACTAATGGCAAAACCCTCCGGAGAGATCATCGAGCAACCTATTCTTGCATCCTTCCGCGAGGGACTGTCGGTGTTGGAATACTTCATGTCAACTCACGGGGCCAGAAAAGGTTTGGCGGATACGGCGTTGAAAACTGCGGATGCCGGCTATTTGACGAGAAAACTCTGTGACGTTGCAATGGATTGCATCATTGTTTGTGAGGATGATGGAAGAAGAGATGGCGTCGTAAAGAAAGCAATCATGGAAGGGGACAACGAGATTGTACCTTTGCGTGATCGGATAATCGGTAGGTATTCGACCGATGACGTTTACGATCCTTCCAACCCTACGGAGAAAGTAGTTGCATCCGGCACTTTGATTACCGAGGAAATCGCCTCGACGATCGACGCTCTTGGCATAACGCGAGTTCGGATGATGTCACCTTTGTCCAGTCGGATAAAAAACGGGCTGACAGCATTGGAGTACGGGATCGACCCCTCCACCAACAGTTTGGTCAAGGAGGGTTCTTCCGTCGGAATCATTGCGGCTCAATCCATCGGGGAGCCTGGTACACAGTTGACCATGCGGACCTTTCACATTGGTGGGATAGCCAGCGCTGGACGCGAAGATCCGGTGATTAATATTCGTAAGGCCGGAAAGCTCAAGTTCAAGGGGCTTAGGCTGGTTACTCTTGCAAGCAAACAGCAGGTAACGCTGAATAAAACGGGATCGATCCAAGTTTTGGACGCCGATGATCGGATTGTGGATGATTATCCAATTCCGGCTGGTGCCCTGTTACACTTCAAGGACGGAGATCCGGTTGATGAAGAGGCCCTGCTTGCCCAATGGGATCCCTACAACATTCCAATCCTTTCCGAAAAGAAAGGCACGATCGCATTCGAGGACATGCTACCGGGTGTTACGACCAAGGTGGAAAGGGATGCTTCGGGAGGGAGATCCATGGTTGTGATCGAGCACAAGGAGGACTTGCATCCTCAAGTCATAGTCAAGGATTCCAGTGGCAAAGACCTTGCTACTTACTCTGTGCCAACCGGAGCCCAAGTGGCCGTCGACGAAGGAACCAAAATAGATGCGGGATCAATTATCGCCAAAACACCAAGACAGGCGTCCAAAACCCAAGATATAACGGGTGGCTTGCCTCGGGTCGCGGAGCTTTTTGAGGCTCGCAGACCAAAAGAAGGTAACGTTGGGCAAATGGCGAAAATAGACGGGATCGTATCCGAAGCCGGGACCCTTCGCTCCAAGAAGAGGTTGCTCGTTACCAACGAAGAGTCAGGTCAGGTAGAAGAGCACCTGATTCCTCACGGCAAGCATGTCCTTGTTCAGCCTGGAGACTTTGCCCAGAAAGGCCAGTTAATAACGGAGGGAGCCAAGGATCCTCATGAAATTCTGGAAATTCTCGGACCCTCAGCCGTTCAAGAGTATCTCATCGAGGAAATCCAGAAGGTCTATCGCCTGCAGGGAGTTACCATTAGCGACAAGCACCTTGAAGTAATCATATCACGGATGCTTTTCAAGGTTCGCATTACCGATACTGGCGACACGGATTTCTTTTGGGGTGACCAAATCGACAGATTCGCCTTTATGGATGCCAACGATGTGATTGCGGAGAAAGGCGGAAAACCAGCAGAAGGCGAACCCATCCTTTTGGGTATAACCAAAGCATCGCTTGAAACTGACAGCTTTATATCAGCCGCGTCCTTTCAGGAAACTACGCGTGTTCTCACGAACGCAGCGACTCTTGGCAAGATTGATGACCTTAAGGGCTTCAAGGAGAACGTCATCATGGGACACCTCATTCCTGCAGGTACGGGATTACCCAAGTGGCGAAGGCTCAAAATCGATACCTTAGGGACTGCTAAAAGTGAGATCCCCGAGCAAGAGGCGAGTTGAATTATCCAAAATTTAACCAACTTTAATAAAAAAGTCTTGAGCTAAATCAAATTCACGTTACTACTTATCGTTTATCCTTAAATTTCTACTCCATGCCCACGATTAACCAATTGGTTCGCAAAGGTCGACGCCAACAAAAAGCCAAGACCAAATCGCCTGCACTCAAGGCTTGCCCTTTTCGCAGAGGAGTCTGCGTACAGGTTACCACAAGAACGCCCAAAAAGCCAAATTCGGCAATCCGCAAGGTAGCCAAGGTGCGACTCACGACGGGACACGAGGTCATTGCTTATATTCCCGATGAGGGACACACCCTCCAGGAGCACAGTATAGTTTTGCTTCGCGGAGGCAGAGTCAAAGACTTGAATGGTGTTCGCTATCACATCGTGCGGGGCACCTTGGATTGTCAGGGTGTGGAAAAGCGCAGGAGAAGCCGCTCCAAATATGGAGTAAAAAGACCTAGGAAATAGCCATGTCACGACGACGAAAAGCAACTAAGCGCCCAGGTATCCCGGACCCCCTTCATGGGAGCCCCTTGGTCAGTACCCTGATAAATTCAGTCATGAAGAGCGGGAAGAAGTCCATTGCTCAGCGTATCGTTTACGGTGCGATTGAGAAAATGGCAGAGAAGCTCGAAAAAGGCAATCCTGTCGAACTTGTTCTTGGTGCTTTGGAAAACATCCGTCCGAAAATCGAGGTCAAGAGTCGTCGAGTTGGCGGAGCAACCTATCAGGTTCCCATAGAGGTTCCTTTCGAGCGTCAACAAAGTTTGGCATTCCGTTGGGTAGTCAAAGCAGCTTCTGCCCGGAAGGGTTCGACCATGTCGGAATCCTTGGCGACCGAATTGATAGACGCGTACAACAACACTGGCTCGGTAGTTAAAAAACGCGAGGAAACTCACAAGATGGCCCAAGCCAACCGAGCATTCGCCCACCTCCGCTGGTAGTGGGAGCGAGATACCTTTCAAATGAGCCACGACGGACAATTTTCTTCCGCTAATTCCAGTGAGCGCCCAACGGTACTTGAGCATACCAGAAATATCGGAATAGCCGCTCATATTGATGCCGGCAAAACCACTTGCACCGAGCGAGTGCTTTTTTACTCCGGGGTTATTCACAAGATTGGGGAGGTTCATGAGGGGGCTGCCGTCACCGATTGGATGGAACAAGAGCGCGAGCGTGGCATCACGATAACTTCTGCGGCCATTTCCTGTGGATGGACCACAAGTGACGGTCCGTTCACGGGCATCGACCACCGCATCAATATCATTGATACGCCGGGGCACGTTGATTTTACCGCCGAAGTCGAACGGTCCTTGCGGGTTCTCGATGGAGCCGTGGCAGTCTTTACTTCCGTCGAAGGGGTGCAACCTCAATCCGAAACCGTTTGGAGGCAGATGGACAAGTACAGTGTCCCCCGCTTGGCATTCATTAACAAAATGGACCGAATGGGTTCGGATTTTCTTAATGCGGTGCAAACCATGCGGGATAAGCTCGGCGCCAATGCTCATCCGCTTTATTTGGCCATTGGCGCCGAAGACCAATTCAACGGGTTGATCGATCTCGTCAAGATGAAAGCCTGTGTCTACGACCTAAGCGATGAGTCCGGCGTCAAGTTCGACTATGTCGAAATTCCTTCCGAGCTCCAAGCCCAGGCTGAAGAATATCGCGAGTCGCTTATTGAGGCAGTTTCTGATTTTGATGATGAAATTGCCGAGAAATACCTCGGGGGAGAGGACATTTCTCAAGACGAACTTAAACTTGCCATTCGAAAAGCCACCCTTTCCCTGAAGTTTGTCGGTGTGATTCCAGGGAGTGCATTCAAGAACAAAGGAGTTCAAATGCTCATGGATGCAGTTGTCGACTACCTTCCGAACCCTTTGGATCTTCCTCCGATGAAAGGGGAGGATTCAGATGGGGTGGAAACAGCCGTAAAGCCGGACGATTCTGCAAAGGTCGCTGGATTGGCTTTCAAGTTGATGACCGACCCATACGTTGGGAAATTGGTCTTTTTCCGCCTTTACCAAGGCACCCTCAAAAAAGGAACTGCGCTTTACAACCCTCGCACTCGAAAAACAGAGCGTGTATCCAGGCTCATGATCATGAAAGCCGATGCTCGAGAGGACATAGAAGTGGCGTATTCCGGTGACATTTGCGCCCTCATTGGCGTCAAGGACGTTGTGACGGGTGACACCTTGGCGGATAGAGATCTTGATATTCGACTCGAACCGCCCTCTTTCCCGGAACCCGTGATATCCATGTCCATTGAACCGGCAACCAAAGCCGATCAGGAAAAGATGGGTATCGGATTGCAGCGCCTGGCAGAGGAAGACCCGACTTTTGCATTGACGACCAATGAAGAGACGGGGCAAACGATCATTGCCGGCATGGGCGAACTGCATTTGGACATAATTCGTGATCGCCTCTTTCGGGAATTCAAGGTGGAAGCCACTGCTGGGAAACCTCAAATTGCCTACCGCGAGACTATGCTGAACGCATCCGAAGGCGTCGGCAAGTTTGTCAGGCAATCCGGTGGACGCGGACAATATGGCCATGCTGTCATCAAGCTTGAACCACAGGAAAAAGGAAAAGGCGTCGAGATTGAAAACAAAATCGTCGGAGGCGCCATTCCCAAGGAATTTATCAAACCCACCTTCGACGGCATCAAGGAAGCTGCCCTGGGGGGAGTTGTTGCCGGTTACCCCGTAATAGATTTCAAGGTAACCCTGGTCGATGGAACCTTCCATGATGTCGATTCATCCGAAATGGCTTTCAAGATGGCTGGAATATTTGCCTTTAAGGATGCGATGCAAAAAGCTTCCCCAATCTTGTTGGAGCCAATCATGAAGGTCGAAGTCTCAACCCCTGACGAATATCAGGGAGAATTGATGGGAGACCTCAACCGCCGCCGGGGCCAAATTCAGGGAATGGAAACAAGGGGTACGGTTTGCGTAATCGAAGCATTCGTTCCTTTGGAAAATATGTTCGGTTATTCTACCGACATGCGTTCCCTCTCTTCGGGCAGGGCCGATTATTCCATGACCCCCTCGCATTTCGAACAAGTACCCCAAAGCCTTGTTCAAGGAATTGTTGAAACATCATCACGGGAACCTGCTCGTACCTAATATTATTACCAGATGAACGGACAACGCATACGAATTAAACTCAGAGGCTTCGATTACCGGGTCATTGATCAGTCCGCATCCGATATCGTCGATACGGCCAAACGCACCGGTGCCCGAGTTGCCGGTCCGATTCCCATGCCGACTCGCATAGAACGTTACACCGTAAATCGTTCACCGCACGTGGATAAGAAATCCATGGATCAATTCGAACTGCGCACTCACAAAAGACTTATCGACATAATCGAGCCAACCGTACGAACCGTCGACGAACTCAAGAAACTCAATTTGCCGGCAGGCGTAGAAATTAACATTAACGTTTAACAAAAACAAAACCTTTAAAGCAGGTCACAAAAAGGCACACGCCGCCTGCCGCTTAAAGTATGAAACTTCAATTAATAGGTAAAAAACTTGGGATGACCCAAGTATACGATAGTGACAATAATCTTGTTCCGGTCACTATAATCGAAGCAGGTCCTTGCCCAGTCCTTCAGGTCAAGACTCTTGATAAAGACGGTTACTCTGCCATCCAAATAGGGTATAACCCTCAGGGGAAATCTCCCAACAAGGCAAACAAGTGCGCAAAGGGACACGCAGCCAAGGCTGGGGTTGACGCTCAGCAAATCGCTCAAGAAATAAGATTTTCCGACGAGCATGAATTTGAGCGTGGCAATACTCTTACCGTCGACCACTTCAAGGACGTCAAAATGATCGACGTCGTCTCCAAGACAAAAGGTCGTGGTTTTCAAGGTGTCGTCAAGCGGTGGAACTTTGCAGGTGGTCCTGCCTCTCACGGATCCATGTTTCACCGCAGAGGAGGCTCTTACGGACTCTGTCAATGGCCTGGACGTGTCTTCAAAAACAAAAAGATGCCCGGTCATATGGGAGACGTCAGTCGCACGACCCAAAATCTTGCCGTAATAAAAATTCTTGCCGAGAAGAACCTGATTTTGGTCAAAGGCAGCGTTCCTGGCCACAAAGGCTCCATCATTACCCTCCGGGTAGCGAAGAAATCCAAGAACCCCTCATAAGCATAGTATTATGAAATTCAAGTTGTTTAAGGCGGATGGTACCTCTTCGGGTGAGCGTGACGTTCCCCACTTTCCTACCATGGAGGAAGGCAAAGGACAGGATGCCCTTCGCCAAGTCGTAATAGCTACCCACGCAAACCAAAGGCAAGGCAATGCCTCGACCAAAACACGCGCAGAAGTCGCAGGTTCCGGAAAGAAGATACACAGGCAAAAAGGTTTGGGCGTGGGTCGTGCCGGAGACAAGCGTGCCATTCAGCGTCGCGGGGGAGGAGTGGCCTTCGGTCCGAGGCCTCGATCATATAACCAAAAAGTCAATAAGAAGATCAAGCACTTGGCAATGGAGAGAGCCCTTTGTGATCAGGCAGCCGCTGAAAATATTTCCTTGATCGAGGATTGGGAGGTTGCTGAACCAAAAACCAAGCTGTTCAAGTCCCTCCTTGTTTCCATTGCGCCTGATTCCAAAAAGATTTTGGTGATCTCAGACGCGTTTACCGATCATGTCGGTCTCGCCGGAAGAAATTTGTCCAACGCAAGACTTGGCAGAGCTCAGGATTTGAATGCGCTTGATATCGTGCAGGCAGACCAAATCATATTCAGCCTCAAGGGGCTTGACGTCATTTTGGCAAAATTTGGCAACGAGGAGGCACAGTCATGAAGGAAACAGTATCCATTCTCAATCAAGCTTTGCTGACCGAGAAAGCAACGATGCTTTCGGCCAACCTCAACAAGTATTCCTTTACCGTGGCCACTGGTGCATCGCGGACCAACGTAAAGACCGCGGTGGAGAATGCCTTTGGGGTAAAGGTGCTGAAGGTTAACGTTCTAAACGTAAAGCCCAAGTCCAAAAGAGATCGTACCCGGCGAAACAAGCAAGGTTTTACAAGTGGCTACAAAAAGGCCATCATTACGCTGCAAGCCGGCGATAGCATTGACTTAGCCTAATAGGAAGAAAAGCATCATGCCAGTAGTACAACAGAAGCCCGTTACCCCCTCCGGCCGTTTTTATTTTAAAAACAAGGTGGAGCTTTCGGACAAGCGTCCCGAAAGATCCCTGACCAAAGGAGTGCACCGGAAGAAAGGACGCAACGCATACGGAAGAATAACCTCACGACGTCGAGGCGGAGGTCATAAGCGGTTGTATCGCCAAATAGACTTTCGTCGTCAACGCCTGAATGATCCCGCTACCGTCATTGCCTTTGAATACGACCCCAACCGTACTGCCCATTTGGCTTTGCTGCAATTTGCCGATGGCGAAAAGTCCTACATTCTGGCCCCGGCCGAGTTAAACGTGGGAGACTCCATAGTGAGCTCGAACGAAAAAATCGATTTTGAGCCCGGAAATTGCATGCCCTTGAACTTATTGCCGATGGGGACCAAAGTGCATTGTGTCGAGATGCTGCCTGGAGCGGGGGCTGTAATTGCTCGCTCCGCGGGTTCCGAAGTTCGGTTGGTATCCATAGACGGAGGACAAGCTTCGCTAAAGATGCCAAGTGGCGAAATACGGCTTGTTAAGGAAAATTGCCGGGCGACCATTGGCTCCGTAGGAAATGCCAGTCACCAAAAGTCTACCATAGGAAAAGCAGGAAGAAATCGTTGGAAAGGTCGTCGCCCTCGTGTCCGAGGGGTCGCCATGAACCCGGTGGATCACCCGATGGGTGGCGGAGAAGGAAGAACCTCAGGAGGCGGCCACCCCTCGTCCCCTTGGGGTCAACTGTCCAAGGGTTTCCCTACCAGGAAAAAGTCGAAACCATCCAATTCACAAATACTCGTTCGCCGAAACGGCAGAAGACTCAAATAAGGTTAACTCATGACACGATCTATAAAAAAAGGCTTCTTTGTCGAGTCCGGCCTCATGAAGAAAGTTTCGCAGGCACAAGCAAGTGGCGATCGCAAACCTATCAAGACTTGGTCTAGGCGCTCAACGATAACCCCGGATTTCGTCGGGCTTAATTTTACCGTCCACAACGGAAAGAACTTTCTCCCCGTTTACGTAACGGAAAACATGGTGGGTCACAAGCTTGGCGAGTTTTCGGCAACACGAACTTTCAAATCCCACAATCCTCACACACAAAAGTAGACTATGGAAATCAAGTCATACTCCAAATACATGAGAATCTCGCCCAAAAAGGCGAGAGAAGTTGCTCGTATTCTTCCAGGGAAGAAGGCAACCGAAGGCGTGTCCATTTTGAAATTCATTCCCCGAAAAGCCGCCCGCTTGTTAGGAAAAACCCTACGCTCGGCAATGGCCAATGCGGAGAACAATTCGAATTTGAATGCAGATGACCTGATCATCAGCGAAGCCATTGTCGAATCAGGACCGGCCTTGAAACGTTTTCGGCCATGCGCCCGTGGTTCGGCTCACCCTTACAAGAAAAGAATGAGCCATCTGCGCATTACTTTAACAGACGAAGCTTGATTTATTATGGGACAGAAAGTTAATCCAATTGGTTTTAGGCTCGGAGTACGAAGAAACTGGAGTGCTCGTTGGTATGCCAACAAGCACGATTATTCCAAGTTTATGGCTGAGGATAATCTCATACGCGGCTTTTTGGAAAAGAAGTTGCGTTTTGCATCCGTACCGCGAGTCGTCATAGAAAGAGCCTCCACCAGGACCAGGGTTACGATCTGGACGGCGCGCCCAGGCATTGTAATCGGCCGAAAAGGTCAGGAACTGGACTCACTCAGAGATTCCCTCAACCGAGTTACCGGAAAAGACGTCCGTCTCGAAATACAAGAAATCAAGAAACCTGACTTGGTCGCTTCTCTTGTGGCGGAAAACGTCGCCTCGCAGCTTGAGCGCAGAATTGCTTTCCGGCGGGCAATGAAGAAGGCGGTACAGACAACCATGTCCATGGGTGCCGAGGGAATTAGAATCCAATGCGCAGGGCGTTTGGCTGGCGCGGACATAGCCCGGACCGAACAACAAAGGGAAGGCCGAGTGCCTTTGCATACTCTTCGTGAAAACATTGACTATGGATTGGTAGAAGCAAATACCGTCTATGGAATCATCGGCATCAAGTGCTGGATTTGCCTCAAGGACGAAGACAAGATTTTCTGACCTGCCGACACACGACTTATCATGCCAAAGTTACTTCCATCACGTACTAAATTTCGCAAGGTTCACAAAGGACGAGTCCGCGGTACTGCATCTCGGGGCAACTCGGTTTCTTTCGGGGAATTCGGAATTCAGTCTTTGACCCGGGGCCGAATGACTTCCAATCAAATTGAGTCGGCTCGTGTTGCCATCAATCGTCACTTGAAGAGAAAGGGGAAAGTCTGGATTCGGGTGTTTCCCCATAAGCCCGTTACGAAAAAACCAGCTGAAACCAGGCAAGGAAAAGGAAAAGGCCCGGTCGACCATTGGGTTGCCGTCATCAAACCGGGTCACGTCTTGTTTGAAATAGCCGGTTGTTCCGTAACCCTCGCCCGGGAGGCCCTCGGCTTGGCTGATGCCAAGCTCCCTTTCCGCTGCCGGTTGATCACGCGGACTCAAACCTTTTAGTTACTATGAAATTCTCTGAAATCAAGGAGCTTTCCGAAGTCGAATTGCAGAAGAAACACCGTGAACTTGGTGACGAACTATTGCATTTGCAGGTCAGAAAGCAAACCGGACAAGTCGAAAAACCTCATCTCATCAAGAGCATAAGGCGTGACCGTGCCCGCATTCGCACCGTGCTTCATCAAACCAAGGGAAATTAGATACTTTTTAAATGAGTGCAGAACCCACAAGAAACAATCGTAAGGAACTCATTGGATTCGTAAGGGCCAAAACGGGCGAAAAGTCCGTGAAGGTCGTTTATGAATACAAGACACCCCACCCTCTTTACAAAAAGGAGATTCGTCGTAAGACGACCGTACACGTGCACGACGAGAGCAACGAGTCGCAAGTAGGGGACAAAGTTCGCATTGTAGCCACGCGACCGTTGAGCAAGATGAAAAGGTGGCGTGTTTTGGAAATAATCGAGAAGGCTCCCGTCGTTTAGAATTTAAGCCATGATACAACTATTAAGCAGACTAGAAGTTGCGGATAATACGGGAGCGAAAAAAGTCCGTATGATCCGACGAATCGGTCAAAACAAAAAGACTGCGTCCATTGGTGACATCATCGTTTGCCACGTGAAGGAAAGTTCAACCGAGGCCTCCGTAAAAAAAGGTACTGTGGTAAGAGCGGTTGTCGTGAGAACCCGGGCGCCGATGAGAAGAAGAGACGGTAGCTACCTGAGGTTCGATGAAAATGCCGTGGTTCTCGTCAACGACGACGGCACCCCAAAAGGCACCCGGATTTTCGGACCTGTTGCCCGTGAGCTCAGGCAAAAATACATGAAGATCATATCATTAGCCCCGGAGGTTTTGTAACCATGGCCAAGAGTATAAAAAAAGGAGACGAAGTCATTGTCATTGCGGGTGACCACAAGAGCAAGAAAGGAAAGGTCCTTCAGGTTATCCGGGACAAGAACCGAGTGATTGTCGAGGGGGTCAACATGATCAAAAAGCACGAACGCAAATCACAAGACAATCCACAAGGCTCGATTATCGAAAGAGAGGCATCCATTCACTATTCGAACGTAACGTTGGCTGAGCAAGCGAAGTAGATCTTGATGGATTCTCACAAAAACTGAAGTTATGAACATTCCAGAACTTAAAAGAATTTCCTCTGAAGAAGCCGTTCCTTCCTTGATGAAAAGTCAAGGATACGCCAATGTGCACCAAGTCCCGAAAATTGAGAAAGTCGTGCTTAACAGTTCCTTTGGCGTGGAGTTGGACAAGAACGGAATAGTGGAGCTTAGAAAAGACATTGCGTCCTTGGCCGGTCAATCACCGGTTGTCGTCAAGGCCAAGGTAAGCGTTTCTAATTTTAAACTTCGGGAAGGCATGCCGGTTGGAATCAAGGTAACTTTAAGAGGCAATGAGATGTGGGAGTTCCTTTTGAGGCTTATAGCAATTGCCCTTCCGAACATTCGTGACTTCAGGGGGGTTCCTTCCAAACTCGATGGTCGGGGCAATTATACTTTGGGTATTACCGACCACAGTATTTTTCCCGAAATCAACGTCGAGCGTCAACGGGTAAACACCGGACTTGACATATCGATCGTTACTTCTGCCGAAACAGACGAAGAATCCTTTGAACTGCTCAAACTGCTCGGCATGCCTTTCCGCAAACATTCCAGTGAAGCGGGAGCTTCACAAGAAGCCGCATAAATTTTTCAACCCTCGATACCATGGCCAAAAAGTCAGTCATTCAGCGCAACAAGAAAAGAGAGAGAATGGTCGCCCGTTTTGCATCAAAGCGCGCCGCTCTCAAAAAAATCATAGCCGACCCAAGCGTCAGCGAGGAAGAATTTTACGCAGCCCAGGCGAAGCTGTCCAAACTCCCTCGCAATTCCTCCGCGGTTCGCCTAGTCAATCGCTGCACGTTAACCGGAAGACCGAGAGCTACCATCAGGAAATTCGGTTTGTCCCGCATTAGTTTCCGCGAACTTGCCCTTCAGGGCAAGGTGCCCGGAGTCATCAAAGCATCTTGGTAGGCAACCGACAAACACTCATTGATATGTCCGTTCACGATACAATAGGAGATTTTATTACCGTTATTCGAAATGCCGGCCAAGCCGGCAAGACAACGTGCACCTATCCGCATTCCAATTTGCGAGCCGGCCTTGTTTCGATCCTCAAGGACAGGGGTTTTGTTTTGGATTGTACCGAAGCCAAATCCGAAAAAGGGCACAAATGCCTTGAGGTCCAACTCAAGTACGTGGATGGCGAGCATGCCATTCGGGGAATCAATCGCATCAGCACCCCCGGCCGCCGGTCCTATTGTGGTTATCGAGACATACCCCGTGTCCTTGGTGGGTTAGGCGTATCCATTCTCAGTACGCCTCAGGGGGTTGTTGACGACAAGACGGCGCGAAAGAACAAGTTGGGGGGAGAACTCCTCTGTAGCGTTTGGTAACGAAGCCAAAAAGGAATTTCATTCATGAGCAGAATAGGAAAAATACCCGTAGACATTCCGTCAGGAGTCGAAGTCACTCTTGATCAAAATACCATTCACGTAAAAGGACCCAAGGGAAATCTATCGAAAACGTTTTCGCCCCTTGCCGCGATAATCGTCGAAGGTGAGCAGATAAAAGTTAACCCGACTGAGGAAAGCCGGGAGGCCCGGGCTCAGTATGGAACGACCCGCTCAATCATAGCCAACATGGTGCAAGGAGTGATGGAGCCTTTCAGCAAGGATTTGCTTATCGAAGGCGTTGGATTTCGGGCCACGATCAAGGGTTCGATCATCGATCTTGAGTTAGGCTATTCTCACCCCGTCGAGCATTCCATACCGGAAGGCGTGACGATCACGGTTTCCGACAATGTGAAAATTCACGTCGAAGGATCCGACAAGCAGAAAGTCGGACAAGTGGCGGCTGAAATCAAGAGCTACTATCCAGTCGAGCCTTACAAAGGCAAGGGCGTAAGAATCCTTGGTCAATACGTCCGTCGCAAGGAAGGAAAGAAGTCAGCCTAAAAATACTTTAACATGAAGCTTTCAAAGAAAAAAGAACTTGCGCAAAAAAGGCGTTGGAGAATTCGGAAGAAAATAAATGGGACAGCCGAGCGCCCGCGGGTCTGCGTTCGGTTTTCGAATAAAAATATTCATGCACAATGCATTGATGACGAAAAGTCTCATACTGTAGCGGCAATTGCCACCACCCACTCCGACTTCAAGGAAATCCTGCCCAATGTCGCCGGAGCCGAAAAACTAGGCACCGTCCTCGGATCCAAAATAAAAGAAATCGGTGTTTCCGCTATTGTTTTCGACCGTGCTGGTCGAAAGTATCATGGATGCGTAAAAGCGTTTGCGGATTCACTTCGGAAGGAAGGCCTCACATTTTAAGCTATGAGTCAACCAAACCGCAAAAAAAAGAATACCAAACAAGTGGTCTCAGTAGATGAAGGGCCTGAACTTTTTGAGAAAGTCGTTCATATCAATCGTTGCGCCAAAGTCGTGAAGGGAGGACGCAGATTTAGTTTTGCCGCCCTAGTCGTAGTTGGAGATCAACAAGGCAACGTGGGCTTTGGCTATGGAAAAGCTCAAATGGTACCGGATGCAATTCGCAAAGGTACCGACAAGGCAAAAAAGTCGATGGGCCCCGTTTCAATCTCCGGAGACACCATTCCCCATGCCATTCTGGGAACCTATGACGGAGGCAAGGTTTTTCTTCGCCCGGCTCGTCCCGGGACGGGTATTATAGCCGGTGGAGGCGTACGAGCTGTCCTTGAAGCTGCCGGAATCAAGAACGTCTTGTCCAAATCCCTTGGGTCAAACAACCAATTGTCTGTTGTCACCGCTACCCTAAACGGCCTTTCCCAGCTTCGCACCGCCGACCAAATTTCAAATATTCGCGGAGAGGAAGTTCAGGGTCCATCCTTTACTCGAATATCATCGGTACCTCAACCAGTCGTGGTCGAGAGCGCCGAGCCTTCCGCCTAAATATTTATCCAGTCATGAAAGAAAACGAAATTCCAGCAGGCTCCAACAAAGGCAAAAGGCGTTTGGGCAGAGGCGAAGGCAATGGACATGGCAAAACTTGTTGTCGTGGGCACAAGGGTGCCGGAGCCCGTGCCGGTTACTCTTTGAGGGCTGGCTTCGAGGGCGGTCAAATGCCTTTGTTCCGCAAGTTGCCTCAAAGAGGTTTTAACAGAACCCGATTTCAAACGGCTTGCTCCGTGGTAAACCTTGCGGATCTTTCAAAAGTCGCAGGAGACAAGATTGATCTCGAGACCCTTAAGAAGGCAGGATTGATTCGTCCCAACTCAAAGATTGTCAAACTTTTGGGCACAGGTGACGTGGACAAAGCCTATTCGGTCGACGTTACTTTGGCTTCAAAATCGGCAAAGGAAAAAATAGAGGCTGCAGGCGGGTCTTTTCTTTCGGAATAATTTAGGCGAATTCTTTCTGATTATGCTTTCAGCGTTTACCAACTCACTCAAGATACCCGAGCTTAGGCAGAAGATTTTCTTTACCTTGGCGCTGCTGTTTATTGCTCGAGTTGGCGCGAACATACCTTTGCCTGGAGTTGACCCGACCCCGATCAAGGAATTTTTCGAAATGCGCGAGCAATCGAAATCGGATTCCGAAGGAAATGATATTCTCGGCTTCTACAACATGTTTACCGGAGGAGCCCTGTTAAACGGAGCTCTTTTCGCATTGGGGATCATGCCCTATATCAGTGCGTCGATCATCATGCAACTCATGGGGGCGGTTTTTCCTCAACTGGCAAGATTGCAGCAGGAAGGAGAGCCGGGCCGGCAAAAAATTTCACAGTATACGCGATATCTTACCATAGTTATCTGTATGGTTCAGGGCGGGCTACTGGCGGTAGCCCTCAGAGACAGTCCGGGTAGCTTGATACAGGGTTTCAATCCTGCGGAAATTGGTTTGGATGGAAGTCCGTTGGGAGAAATCGTGGTTTTTACCGGGTCACCATTTCTCTTTCTTCTCCTGACCGTTGTTTTTCTGACAACGGGTTCCCTTATCCTGATGTGGTTGGGCGAACAGATTACTCAGCGCGGAATAGGAAACGGTATCTCCCTTCTTATCACGGTGGGTATTTTGGCTGACTTGCCCAAGGCTTTGCATGACGCCTATTCGTTGGTTTTCTTGGCAGAAGCGGGTGACAAGATGGTTATCTTGAAGGCTTTTCTGATGGTGGGTCTTTTTCTATTGGTCGTTTGCGGAATAATTGCCGTCACTCAAGCCCAAAGGAAAATCCCGGTTCAATATGCCAAGCGCATGGTCGGCCGCAAAGTCTTTGGCGGCCAAAGCTCTTTTCTGCCTCTGAAGGTAAATTATGCCGGTGTCATGCCGGTAATTTTCGCCAGTGCCATCCTGATGTTTCCGGCTCAGCTTCTTCGTACCTTGGGAGCCGCTATGGCGGATTCACCGGGTGAGACAAACTGGGCAATGGAGTTGGGCAACGTCTTTGCCAACCGGGGATGGCCTTATTATTTGGTTTATGGCGGGTTGATTCTCGTATTCAGTTACTTTTGGGTGTCGATCATGTTCAAGCCGGTTCAGATAGCCGATGACCTGAAGAAAAACGGAGGCTACGTACCCGGCATCAGACCAGGAGAGCCTACCTCCCGATTTTTGGATTTCGTGATGACCCGACTTACCTTGGCCGGCGCGATATTCCTAACCCTAATTGCCGTCTTTCCTGATTTCATCTTCAATACTGCCGGAGTATCCTACAACGTCGCCACCTTCTTCGGTGGCACTGGGATGTTGATTATCGTCGGTGTGGTTCTTGACACGATGCGTCAAATAGAAACCTTTCTTCTGCAAAGGCATTACGATGGTTTTTTGCGAAAGGGTCGGATAAGGGGAAGATCAGCGAGCGCGAGCCAAGGCATCGAATCACTCGAGCTAAAGGATTTCGAGGCTCAATGGAGGCCTCTTATTTACATTTCGGTAATCCTTTTGGTGCTTGGTTTGGCGGCGGCCGCCTTGAAGGGTTGATGAATAATCAAATCAAAGAACTTTAACTAAAACGGAAGAGAACATTATGGCCAGATTGCTAGGAGTTGATATACCAAATCGCAAAAAAATCGAATATTCGTTGCGTTACGTTTATGGCATTGGACCTACTCGCGCCAAGAAGATACTGGAAGAAACGGGTATCGATCCAGATAGACGAACTCAGGAATTGAACGAGCAGGAACTCAGTCTCATAACCAACTACATCATTGATAATAAAATCATGGTAGAGGGTGATCTGAGAAGAGCGGTTACGAACAACCTCAAGCGTCTGCAAAGCATACGTTGTTATCGCGGCCTGCGTCACCAGCGTGGTTTGCCGGTTCGCGGTCAGCGAACCATTACCAATGCAAGAACCCGCAAAGGGGGACGCAAGACAGTCGGCGTTGTCCGCAAAGCGTAGGATTTTTTTATGAGCGAAGAAGAAAACAAGGAAGAAGAAAAGCAGGACTTGCCTTCGGAAACGGAACCCGAAGTGGTATCTGAAGAGAAGAAGCCTGCCTCACCTGAACCAAGTGACTCAAGCGAGTCGGACCCGGAAAAGACCAAACCTCAAGATGAGGCGAAGGAAGAAAAATCCGAGCCCGAAGAGAAGAGTGCATCAAAGCAGGACAAGGAATCAAA
>JABGWD010000097.1 GCA_018645725.1 Opitutia bacterium | reverse complement strand
GCTGACTCGTCCGGGTCGGCCTTGAACCAGCCGTGCAGGGACTTGCCCGCGGAGTGAACGACCATTTTGAGGGTCGCCCCCGTTTGGTCTCGGAGGTAGCGCAGGACGCTCGCCTTTTCATCGAAGGACATATCCTCCTCGTCGGACTCGACAATCAAGTACTTCCTCTTGCCCGTTGCGTCCCTGGAATGGGCTGAGAGTTTACCCTCCTTGGACAGGGTCACCCCTAGCCTCGCACGGCACGGGTTAGGCACGACTTGGTCGCCCATCCAATGCCCATCAAGCCATTCGGTCGAAGGTAAGGTGGTGAATCGGTTGACCGATCCGCAACAGACCAACTCCGCAGGATCGAACAGCATGGCGAGAATCTCCGCAGGGGTCGCTTCGTCCACTCTAAGCGGTGACTCCTCCCACATGTCATCCAAGGTCCATGAAGCCTCTTTAACGGCCCGCTTGACGGCCATATGGTTCACCTGCTTGACAGGCAGGGGCATCTTCGTGTTCCACACGCTCTGCGGGCTTGTTTTCTCGAACTTCGGAGGCAGGATCAACCCGCTCTTCGTTCTCGAATGCAAGATGGTCGACGAGTAAGCCTTGCCCACCGCGTTCTCCACCTCATTGGTTTCCAATTGCCTGGTTTGTAGGCGTTGCGAGAACTTCCGATGGATCAATTCGATGGCATCGGACTGATCTGTTCCCCTGCCCTTGCAAAAGCATGCGAGGGTCATGACGTGCTGGTGGATTCCATTGCTTGGAAAATCATTCAGGTCCGCCAACTCCACCTTGCGGATATTCGGTTTTTTGACTAATATAGCCATAATACTTCCTTTCTTTTCAAGGGCCGTCCCGTTCCCGCGGGATGGCCTTTGCTTTTTCCCATTACAGTTCCTGAATCTCGAATTTATCGAGAGCCTTGCGAACCCTTACCGGATCGAAACGAACACTTCGTCCGAACTTGATCACGGGGATTCGTCTTTGGCGTACCATATTGCTTATGGTTCGCTCGGAGACTCCGATGAACTTCGCGATCTGCTTACGGTTAAGCAAAGCGCCTGGCGTTAATATTGAGTTAGGTATTTGAGATATATTCTCCATACGCAATACTATGAGCCACAATGCCCAAATTTGCATTGTACGGATAAGCTACCCCACCCTTAGCCGTACCGCACTTTTCCTTTAAACAAGCGGGTTACGCCTTGATCCAGCTACGTGGTAAATCGGGCAAGTTTTCCACTATTTCCCTTCGATAGACCTTCTCTTCAACATATGCACTCTTGCCGTACGCTTCCAGCACGTACTGCTCCTTGAGATTAACGCATTCAAGCAACCGATAATGGCCTAGAGCCTTCAATCTCTTCCGCCAATACGCCTTCGGTCTGCTCTTGTCTTTTTTAGCGAAAACATACCCTTTCCTTTCCAACGCCTTCTTCTCGGATTCCAACATCCCGTAAATCGATTTCGACTGAGCCTCGACTAGCTTCAGAAATTTCTCCTTGGACCAATTTGGATTCAGGTAAAGGGTTACACCCGCTTTGTAGCTTGGCAACTTGCCCTTGTAGAAACCTAGGTCCACTTCTTCGTTTGAACCCAAGTATGGAGTCAGTAAGTCTTCTTCCCAATTACGAGTGTTCACACCCGTCATATCGAGCCAACAGGTTCTCTGCTTTAGCGAATGACTCTTGTAGGGCCTGTCCGAGAATGATTTTAGATAAAACGGAAACATTTGGTCCACATATTCGCCCTCGAATTTGTGACCGAAAAACATCCGCGTTCGGATGTACTCCCACTCGAAGCACTTCCGGTGATCCTCGGCATCCCCAAGTCCATTGAATCGAATGTCGCGGTCAAGGTAACGGATCTTGTCCTTTCGCAAGTTCCAAGTCTCCTCGTCCTTCCAATCTGTATTCGGGTGTTCCATTTTCCAATTGTCACAATTGGCGCAATTGTCAATTGGCGCAATGGGATTTCAACCGGAACTATTTGAAGCGATTCAGGGGGGGAGTAGAAATGCTTTCAAGTATGCTTACACCTCTTTCTTACGTTTTTACGCACTGCTAGACCGATCATCCCCAATTCCACACATTGTTTCTCTTTTCTACGTGTCTACACCGATTCTGCCTGCACCGATCCCCTTTCAGCCGTCTTTTTTAGTCACTTGCACCTATTTGCAAATGGACAGGCAAAAAAAGTACTTGTTACTTTCAGACAATTGAACTTATTCTCGTAATCCGCTCGAAACAATCTACCCCATGAACTCCGTAAGGAAATCCGTCCGTTTGCTTAGAGATTATGCCCTTGGTCTGACAGGATCAGCAAATCCGGCCACCGTTACCCGGACGGTCAAACTAAAGGTTAACGCAGATGTCGAGCCTGCACTTAGGCACAAGCTCAATTCTCTCTTCAATGCCTTCGAGGACTTTAGGCGAAACATAATGGCCGACTTGGAAAACATATGGGATTCCGATCCCGTATCCTTTGAGACTATGGTCAAGGCATCGTCAAAGAAACCATACCAAAACAAAAGCTCAGTCTTTGCTTGGATGTACTCTAAATTCCTTAAAGATGTAACTCTTCCCGAAAAACTTCCCAGAAGGGCCGCTTATGGACTCGTCAACAGTCTTGGCGGAACTCTTAAAAGTTTCCTGACCCGTAGAGGCACAATCACGACGGAGATTAAGAAAACACTAAAAGACAACGATGAGCTTTACCGAACTCTCGTCTCTCTTGCCGAAGACAATGGTGAAACTCAATCCATTCCCTCTGCCCCGAAGCCCATCCCCGACGATCAAATCGTCAAGTCGAATGTCGAATCATACAACGACCACATCGGCTTGCTCCGATCCTGGGTAAATCTCATCCTCAGTCAAAAGCACGGACTCGGGCGGACCGAAGCTCCCATGCCACGGTATTTGAAAGGGTACCCTGGTTTCCCGGGATCACAAAGGTATCGGGATCATATCAGCCTGCCTGATTCACTTGCCAATTTAAGAGAAGCAAGCGATTCAGTAATCACCCAAACTCGCGTCCTCTTCTCTAGTTTATCACCCGAGGAATGGGCTAAGATCAAGGAGCGCTTCGCATGGACACCCAAGGGGGAATCTCAGACTTCAAAACCACGTGCAACGCGTCAACTCATAAGTCAGCGATTGGATTGGATGCAAGAGAACCATCCATCTTGGAACCCTACGGAAATAGCTGATGAAATTATTGCCGGAATGTCTCGTTCACTAGACAAACTGCACAAGCATCTTTGCCAATGCGGTTTCTCGGACAAGCAAGCTGTCGTTCAATATCAAAACCTATGCAATACTTCAGCCGTTTTCTCTCTCGAACCTCTTCGTATTCGAGGAATATACGAGAAATATTACCAAACCGATTCACCTCGGAGGAATGCATTCGGAGATTCCCGAGGAGCCATGCAAGAATCCACCGATGAGTCCGCCGCGATTGCAATCCCCGGATTTTCCGTAAAAGACGGCAACCTCCAGTATGGTGGTCTGCTTGCGTGCAATGCCGACGAAAAAGGGAAGCACCACTGGACGTTTCTTTAT
>JABGWD010000096.1 GCA_018645725.1 Opitutia bacterium | reverse complement strand
GATTCACGCCGGAGATACTTGATAAACTCAGGCATGAGTGGAATCACCTTTCGTTATGCCGCCTCGAGTAGGACATGACCAAATCATTTCTATAATCAACAGGCTTGCGGCGACGATTGCAAACCACAACCACAAAGGTTCCTGCTCTTCCTTTCCGAACTCTTCAGCCCGAGAGGATGCCCGACTTGACGAAAACTCTCCCCCCACGGACTGAAGCAACTCATCGGAGGCAAGAACCTCGGGAATCGATTCAGCCAACGAAGGCACCACCTCCAGCCACTGATCTTCGAAACGGAAGACCCCGGGTTCGACCGCCTTGAACACTTGCTCTCCCTCGCCCCAGATTCCACCCGGTTCAAGTACCGGCCAAGCCTTCGAAGGCATGGTCTTGCGATCCCCGAAGGAAAGCTCCATGAGCAAAGGCAGAAAGGAATTGCGCAAGGGCAAATCAGTCCACGAAGTATTCATCCTAAAAGGAAGAAAAACGATGCGCCCCCCACCGTCCAAATTCCGAACCAAGGCCAAAGGCCGACCCTCGCGATCCCGGATAGGGACGTCCACGCCCTCGCCGACCTGTTGAATTATGCCAAACCGATGGATGGCCGAAAGATACAGATCCCGAGCCGCTTTGCCGTCAAAAACCGCGGTAAGGAAAGAACCCTCCTCAAGGGCCTTGATGCGGAAGGGATTCCCCAGGCGAACGGCTCCGCCGGCCACCCGGAGAAACTTGAAGGGGAACAAGTCGGCGTCACGGATAATCGAAGCTGTCTTGACGAACGGTTGGCCCGGGGTCAGGATGGCAGTTCCTCCCCCCTCGACAAACCCCTGCAAGGCAGGTCCCAGTTCCTGCTCCTCAAACCAATCCCCCAAACCGATGACAAGAAGAAGTTCGATACTTGACTGCTCGTCACCCAGCCTCAGACCATCCGCCTGATCCTGAGCCCAATCCCAACGATTCCATCCATTGTCTCCGGCGCTGGCGACCGCCGTCTTGAGAAAATCCCGCTCCTCCTGGGTTTCCGCATCTTCGTCCTCCGGCATCCAAAAACCGAACCTCCGGGCGGGAGGGGATTTCAACCAAAGGTCGCGCTTGTCGTCCAAGGCAAAGGAATCTCCTGACTCAAGCTCGACCGAAGCCCCGGAAAAGTCATCGGCCTTCAAGACGAACTGCGCCTGCGCCGAACCTAGGCGGGGAAGAGCGACCTCTTGCCGTTGACGGATTTCCCCACCCGCGCTCAAGGCCAAAGGAACGGTCTTTGCTTCATCGTCCCAATTTCGTATGACGGTCCAGACCCTTACCTTGCCTGGGCCCGCGGGTACGGCGCGGGCTTCCACCACGCTCAGGTTATCGGAACGCTTCCCCTGTCCTTCACCGGCACCGACTCTGCGCAAATCCACCTTCACCCCGAATTCAGGCAAGTCCCGGAAAGCAGTTTGCCAATCCGATTGCTGAAAGTCACTGATGATCACGAGTTTCTTCTCGGTTGCGGAAGGGGAAAACAAACCCGTTGCCCGGTCAAGCAGGATCTGGGCATTTCCCTTTTTCCAATCATGACTCAAGCCCTCGACTGCCTCCGACAATTCTTTCTTGTCAACCCCCGGTTTCCACTCGCCGAGAATATTCTGTCCAAAGGCGACGAGACCGACCTTGCCCTCTTCTTCGTCTATTAGGCGCAAGGCAAGATTGCGCGCTTCCTCCAACCCGTTCCACCCTTCCATGCTCGGACTGACGTCGATGGCAAGCAAGGTCTCCTTCCCCACTTCATTCTTCGTATCCGGACTTGATTCGGGTATCCAATAGGGGTCGGCCAACAAGGCGGAGAGGATAAGAAACAAGAGTATCCGAAGCAAAAGCAAGAAGAGATCGGAAGGCTTTTTTCTTCCGGTTCTGGGAATCCTCGACGGACGGATGAACCGGAGGGAAGGGAACGGATGTTTCCGGGTAACCTGTCGATATGCCATATGAGCCAAAATCGGCAAACCCACGGCCAAAGCCGTCCACAAGGCTGCCGGTTGGGCGAACTCAATCATCTTGGGCAATCGATTCCATTACGCCTTCCGGTTCCTCAAGCCCAAAAAGCGACGCAAAGCATGCCCCAATTCTTGATCGGAGCGCAAAGTTTCGAATTCCGCAGATACGGAAGCCAGTTTTTCCCGCAAATCTTCCATGAAGGCATTCATGTCGTTTTGGTATTTTTCCCGTATCGCGGGGGGGGCGCTGGAAATCTCCCGATCCCCTTCCATCTCGGCAAAACGGATCGCCTCGGCATTGGGCAAATCCACCTCGTCCGGATCGAGAATTTGCAGGCAAAGGCATTCGTAACGGGCAGAGAGGGAAAAGCGCAAACGTTCGCTCAAAGTATCCTCTGCCTCCAGGAAATCGGAGAGAAACACGATCATCGACCGGCCCGGCAACCCATTTGTCAACCTGTCCCATGCCTGTTCATGATCGTTTGTCCCCTTTGCTTCGAGGGAACCAAGAGAGACAAGAAGCCTGTTCAAGTGCCCGCTGCCCGATTGAGGACGGATCCATTGCTGAACTTCATCCGAGTAGGCGAAAAGTCCGAAACGATCACCTTGCCGTTGGGCCAAGTAGGCAAAGCAAGCGGCAAGCATCTTTGCATAACGGAGTTTCGAGCAGGAAGCCCGCTCGCCCTGGTATCCCATGGAGGCGCTTGCATCAATCACCAGGTAGAGAGTGAAATTCGTATCTTCCTGAAAAGTCTTGGAAACCAACTCGTCACGCTTGGCAAAGACCTTCCAGTCCACGATCTTCATATCTTCCCCCCGCTCATAAGGCCGGTATTGAAAGAATTCATTCCCTCTCCCTTGTCTCAGACTTCGATGAATGCCTGGCATCGCTCCATCCACAACCACCCGAGCGAGCAGGGAGTAGTCTTCGATGCCTTTCAGATGAGCAGGATCAAGCAGGGAACTCTCGGCAGATTCAACCACAGTCCAAGGGCTTCCGGAAATCAGGAGGGAACCGACTCGAGCAAATGATCGATGATCTCATCCGAACCCAAACCCTCGGAGTCGGCAAAGAAGCTGGGTAGGATTCGATGACGCAGGCAGGACTTGGCCATGGACTTGACGTCTTCCCGCGATGCGTTGGCCCGCCCGGCGAGCAAGGCCCGCGCCTTGGCCGCAAGAATCAAAGCCTGAGCTCCCCGGGAACCGGCTCCCCACTTTACGCGCTTGGCCGTCCATTCGTTACAATCAGCGCTTACCGGGCGACTGGCCGACACCAACCCGACGGCATAGGACACGACGTTAGCCGAGACCGGCACTTGGCGAACCAAGGATTGCAAAGTGAGAATATCCTCCGCCTCAAGGACAGGTTGCGGTTGCTCTCTGTCCACTCCCGTCGTCTCGCTGACCATCTTGATCTCGTCTTCGGTGGAAAGGTATTGGATGACGGGGTTCAGAAGAAAACGGTCGAGTTGAGCCTCAGGCAAAGGGTAAGTGCCTTCCAACTCGATCGGGTTTTGGGTCGCCAGAACGAGAAAGGGAGGGGGCAACGGACGGGTTTCGCCGGAGACCGTAACCTGCCTTTCCTCCATCGCCTCCAAGAGAGCGGCCTGGGTCTTGGGCGGCGTTCGATTGATCTCATCGGCCAAAACGACGTTGGCGAAGATCGGGCCGGCCGAAAACCGGAAACTCCTTTTTCCCGTGGCGGGATCCTCATCCACAACCTCGGTACCCACGACGTCGGCAGGCATCAAGTCCGGGGTGAATTGAATACGCTTGAAACTCAAGCTCAGGCATTGGGACAAGGTCTTTACCAGCAGGGTCTTCCCCAACCCGGGAATCCCGGTAAGCAGGCAATGTCCCCGGGCAAGCAAAGTAACCAACAATTGCTCGATCACCTCGTCCTGCCCGATGATGCCCTTGCGGATTTCAACCAGCAGGCGTTCGCGTGTTTCGTTCAGACGCGCCAAGGCGTCTTCGGTTTGTTCCGATTCAGTCATAAAATGGTTATGGTTGGATTCTTAACAAATCGTTTAAGCGTAAACGTCATGGGGATTTGTCCAAGGATTTAAAATAGGCAAACATCCCTTGCGCCACAATTCGACAAAACCGACAAATAAAAAATTAAGTTTCCCAAAACTTCAGTCTTGGCCCGTGATCGCCAACAAGCGGTCCCATTCGGCAACGAATTTTTCCAAATGAACTTTGCCACCTGAAATTTCCTCCTCCAACAACTCCCTGACCTGAGCTTGTTCACGAGCGTATTGATCCGAACTCAGCAGGCCCGAAAAATGGGCCAACCGGGCCCAGAGCAGGTGAGTGGTAAAGGCATCGAACTCATTGTAGGCCACGATTTCCGCAAGCTTGCCCTGGAGCCACATTTCCGCAACCGAACTTCCACTGACGTCAATCTTTCCCGGAATCCCGCTCAAGGTCGCCGCCTGATGCAAAGATGGTCGATCCCTGTACTGCCCCATTGCATCCGCCAGATCGATGCTATACTCCGAATTGCGGGCATCGAAGTAATCGACTCCCAACCACGGCTTGTCCGGGCGGTCGGAAAAACCGAAACCAGGCAGGCCATTTACGATCGAACGCTGGACGATGATCGGAACGTCCGCCTGGGCGGAATTGTAGCCCACCAATTGAGGTTTCTTTCGCCCGACCGACTTGAGAAAATTCGCAAGCAAGACCTTTTCGTCGCACTTTGCCGGATCAGCCGGATCGACGGGAAGGGAAACGAGCTTGAGCGAACAATCACCGCCCGGGACTTTTTCCCGGAGAATCCCGGCCAAGGATACGATTCGGCAAAGAATGGTCTTGAGATAAGGCTGAAAGTCTTCCGGTTGACCATCCTTTCGGGCACTTGCCCAAAGAGCCTCAAAGGATACGCGGGCCTCGTCTCCGGGCCCGTCTGCGGGCGGGGTTTCCTGTAGAATTTCAGCCGACTTGGGGTCGGGGATCCATTCCACGTCGAATGAAAAGACCGAATCTGCCAACAACTTCAGCATGACGATTCCGGATCAGGCGACCTCGGCCAACTTTGAAGTGAAGAAATCCTCCGCCTCCCCATAACCCTCCGGAATGGTAAGGATCTCAGGTTTTCCCTCATCGACAAGCAAGGTATGCTCGAAGTGAGCGGAAGGGAACCCATCCACCGCCAAGGCGGTCCAACCGTCCTTGGCCATCCGAATTTGGGAGCTTTTCATGTTTACCATGGGCTCGATGCAAATCGCCATTCCCTTCTTGAATTTGGAACCCGTCCCGGCCTTTCCGAAATTGGGTATTTGAGGATCCTCATGCAACGACCGACCGACCCCATGCCCCACGAAATTGGTAATGACGGCAAAACCCGCCTTTTCGACGTGCGACTGCACGGCCTCGGACACGTCGCCTATGCGATTCTTGTGCAAAGCCTGGCTGAGCCCGAGATAGAGAGATTCTTCCGTTACTTTGAGCAAACGGCTCAGCTCGGGGCTCACCATGCCCACCGGCACGGTCCGGCAATTGTCCCCGATCATTCCGTCCTCACGAATGCAAACGTCCACGGAGATAACGTCTCCCTCCTGCAGAATCCGTTCCTCCACGCCAATCCCATGAACCACCTCCTCGTTCACCGAAAGACAGGTGTACGAAGGGAAGACACGATGACCCGAACGATACCCCTTGCAGGCGCTCTTGACCCCTATTTCCTTCATAAGTTCACCGCCAAGCTCATCCAGTTCCAAAGTACTCATCCCGGGCTTCACCAACTTGCAAAGGCGATCGAGTACGGTCGCGGCCGAACGGCCAGCCCGTCTCATCTTCTCCTTGTCTTTGAAACTTTTGCAGATCACGAAGTGTTCATCCTACGTATGGGACTGCGCTTCAATCAAAAAGAAAGAATCTTGTTAACGTAATTTCGTCCACCTGTTCAAGGGCCCGACAAAAAAGGCTCCAAGCAAGAGTTGCCCGAAATGAAAGATGGCGAGAGGCAAAACCAGCAGTCCGACCGAAGTCTCTTCCGAAACGAACAACATTTGAGCCAAAGGCAAACCAAGAGCCAAGGATTTCTGTCCGCCACAAAACAAGAAGGTTATCCTGGCCGCTCGCGAACCACAAACGAAGCGCCCCAGCGCCCAAACCGAGACAGTCACGACCAGCAACAAGACAAGCACGACCGCGGCCAATATCCCAGAGCTTCGCCCGAACAGCTCGTTTCCAAACTCAGCGAATAGCGAACAAAACGAAAAGTAAGCCAGCAGGAGAATGCAACCGACCGGGATCTTGTCCACCCAGGACGCATCTTCGGGAAGAAAATCCCAAGAAAGTTTGTTTTTTCCCCACCAGCCAATGAAGACCGGAAGGAAAACCATAAGCAAAAAGTCGGGAAGAAGTCCGAGAGAGACAAGCAAGTCGTCTTCCGCCTCCCGGGAACCGAACACCTGAAAGGCGCAAAAGAACACAACCAAGGGAACCCATAGCATACCGAGCAAATTGGAAAGGGTTGCGTGACCGAGAGCCGCATCGGCATCCCCTCCCGCCAAGCGGGTATATACGACGCAGCTCGAGATAGTGGTCGGCAAGATGGCCAGAAAAAAGAGCCCGGGTCTCCAAACCGGGTCGACGAGCTCGAGTTCGCAAATTCCCCAAGCCATGATCCCGGGAACCAAAAAGATGAAAGAATGAAGAAAGAAAAGTGTTCGCAAGTCGGCAAAAGCTTCCTTCAGGCGCCCCGAATTCAATTTCCATCCTTGGACCAGGAAAATAACGAAGACAGCGACCGAGCTCAATCTCTCGGGAAAAAGCGGTCCGCCCTTGAGCCCCAATGCGGGAGCAAGCCATGCAGCAATGAAGACGGCGAACAAGGCAACCGACAAACCTGACCCTTTTGGAAAGACTCGCATGCTTTGTTATGATTTACTAATGACGTTGCTTGTTGCGCATTTTTTTACTTTCACCAACTGCTACACAAAAGAAAATTTTCACAGATGTCGAACACCACCCACGTAATCACGGTCGATGCGGCCGGAACCCTCATACGGCCTTGGCCCTCCGTCGGGGCGGTTTACGCGAAGACTGCCCGGGGGTTCGGCCTGTCGGTCAAGGACGAGGAGGTGGACGAAAGGTTTTACGAAGTATTCGGCAAAGTCCAAAAGGACCGCAAGATCACTTCGGGTGACGAGAAGGATTTTTGGAGACAAGTCGTGCTCGCGGTTTTCGAACCCCATGCCCCCAAGCGCAACCTCGATCCCTTGTTCGAGGAATTGTGGGACCTTTTTGCCCGGGGAGAGCACTGGCGGCTGGCAGACGGAGCAAAGGACGCGCTTGGCGCGCTGAAGGACCGCGGGTACCGACTGGCGGTTCTATCGAACAACGATTCCCGTTTGCGCTCGGTCCTCAAGGACCTCGCGATCGATTCCCTGTTCGAAAAAATCTTCATCTCCTCTGAAATGGGGATCGAGAAGCCGGAACCGGAAATCTTCCGGGAAGTGGAAAAATCGTTCGGCGAGAAGCCTTCGAACTTCCTTCACCTAGGCGACAGCCACTCCCGGGATTTCGAAGGAGCCCGGCGAGCGGGATGGAACGCCTTGCTCTTCGGCAAACCCATCATCGAGGAACGTCAAATCACCGCCTTTGCCGAACTGCCCGAACTGTTGCCATGACCGGAAGTACCCAGACAACCTCTATCGGCTCCCTGAGCAACTTGGGCGCATGCCCCCTTGCCATCAGGGCGGAACCGGGCGGAGGTTATCTGGTCTACCTCGATTTCACCGACCTATTCGAACCGGATTGCAGGCAACTCGAAGAAACCTTCCGAAACCTTGCCCGCAAGGAACCAAGCGACAAGCTCGGTTCCCCGGGATGGATCGGTTTTTTCGGTTACGAATTCCTCGCAGCCCACCTCGGGCTTTCCCTTCGCGCAAATCGCGATCTGACGATACCAGACGGTTGGTTTGGGCGCCCGAAAACGATTATCCATCTTCTTCCCGAAGCAACCCGCGTCGAGTCGGAGATCCCCGGACGGATCCGCGAAATCTCCGGCCTTCTTGAGAAGGAAGCACCGGCAAAACCCTCTCCCATCCCCGGGGCAAAACAGCCCATTGCCTGCAACCTGGGATTCGAAGAATACAGCAACGTCTTCAAGCAAGCCCGTGAGGCGATACTCGACGGCGAAACCTATCAAATCAAGATTTCCCAACGTTTCGAGGCCCAAGCTGAAATCGATCCGATCCTTGCATTCGAAAGGCTTTGCCTGGCCAACCCCGCCCCCGAAGCCTTTCTTCTTCTCACGGAAAACTTTTCCATCCTGAGCTGCTCGCCCGAAACGGTAATCGAACGAAAAGAAGACCGCATGACGACCCGCCCCATCGGGGGAACCTACGAGCGAAAGACACCATCGTCCGACGGTTCCGTAATCGAATCTTTCCTCAAGGATCCCAAGGAGGTGGCCGAGCACAACATGCTCGTCGATCTGGAAAGAAACGACCTCTCGGCAATCTGCAAACCCGGTACCGTTGCCATCGACCGGTTCAGGGAAGTCGAGAGCTACGCCCACTTGCACCACCTTGTTTCGACGATTCGGGGAAGCTTGAAAGAAGGAATCGATCTCCCCACTCTGCTCAAGTCGATGCTACCGGGCGGGAGCATAACGGGTTGCCCGAAAATCCGCACCATGGAATGGATCGACCGGCTTGAACCTTGCTTCCGGGGCCCGTATACAGGTAGTTTCGGTTCGATTTCCGACAACGGAGATCTCAGGCTCAACTTGATCATCCGCTCCATGCTCGTTACCAACGACCGTTGTTATGCCCAAGCCGGAGGCGGAATCGTGGTCGAGTCGACCCCGGAATACGAATACAACGAGAACAAAATCAAAGCCCAAGCCCTGCTTGATCTCCTGGCATGATCCTTCTGGCCGACCATCAGGATTCCTTCACCCGTAACCTCGAGCATCTCCTTGCCGGGTTTGACGAGGTACTTGTCCGGGACCGTCGCGACATCGACGAGGAGACCTGCCAAAGCGCCGACTTGATCGTTCTCTCACCCGGTCCAGGGAACCCGGATCAATACCCCGAAACCCAAGCACTTTGCCGCGCTTGGACGGGAAAAAAACCGATCCTCGGGGTTTGCCTCGGTTTCCAGCTCATCCTGCAAGTCGAAGGAGCCCGCATCACCAGGCAGTCCCAAGTCCTTCACGGAGTCGAGACGGAGATCGAATTCGATCCTTCTTCCGCAACCTACTCCGGTCTCCCGCCCTCCCTGCGGGTTGCCCGTTATCACTCCCTCCGGGTTGACCCGGCCAGCCTGGACTGCCTGCCCGGGTCCATCCGCATCACGGCACGCGATCCCATCCGCGATGCCCCGTTGTCATTCGAAGACACCAAACGCAAGCTCTTTGGCTTGCAGTACCACCCCGAATCCTTTCTTACCACGTCTGGACGCTCGCTTATCGAGAACGTTCGAAATGCATGCATGGACTAAAGACGGCAACCCTGCCGAGCACCCCGAACCCTGGGGTCTTCACGGAGCCTTCACCACGCTTCGCAGGTTTGCCTGCGGACACCTGCCCTTCCGGGATGATTACCTGGACCGCCTGCTCGATTCGGCCAACCGCATCGGAGCAAACTGGGTTCCTTCCAAGAAAGAGCTCTCCGCCCGACTGGACGAATTTCTTGCCAACCAGCCAGAAGTTCTCGACGGTCTGATCCGGATCTGCCTGTTCGACGGCCTCCTTGGCATTTCCTCGCGCCCCGCCCTCTCCGACGGCAATCCCGTAACAGGCCGGTTACTCGAATACCGCCGCCCTGAGCCCTTGGCCAAATCCACGGTGGAAGCCCAACTCTACGGTCGGTTGAGCGAACTGGACGTCGCAACCGAAGACTGGCTACTCCTCGACCCCGAAGAAGGGGATCTCAGGGAATCCGCCACCTCCAACCTGATCTTCGCTCAAGGCAATGATCTCCTGATCCCCGACAAACACATTCTCCAAGGTATCGTGCTCAACAAACTCATTCCCATTCTCCAAGCCGAGTATTCGGTTAGCCGGGGATCTCCGCAGGAAAACGACATTCCCGAATTTGACGAAATCATCCTTTGCGGGACCGGCCGGGGAGTCGCCCCCCTCACCGCCCTTCCCGAACTCGGATGGACTTCACGGAACAACCAAGTCTTTCAAAAGGCTCGATCTCAATACCAGGAACTCGTACAACCCTGACATGCCCCGATACGAATTCAATGGCCAGGCATTCGAGCTCCGCTATCCCGCGGTCATGGGAATCCTCAACCTGACCCCCGATTCCTTCAGTGACGGGGGATCCTTCGTCGATCCGGAGGTCGCTCTCGAACATGCCCTCTCCATGGTGGAAGAAGGTGCCCAGATCATCGACCTCGGGGGAGAAAGCACCCGCCCGGGCAGTGCTCCCGTATCCGAGCAGGAAGAACTTGCCCGAGTGCTTCCGACCCTCGAAAAGCTCCCGGTCGACCAATTCGTCCTTTCCATAGACACGACCAAACCCGCCGTTGCTCAGGCAGCCTTGCAAGCCGGTGCTCACGTCATCAACGACGTCTCGGGCGGAAACCCCGAACTGCTCGACCTTGCCCAGCGCTATCAGGCAGGTTTCGTTCTCATGCATGCCCAAGGTTGCCCGAAGAACATGCAGGACAAACCGGAGTACGACGATGTCGTTGGGGAAATCCGGGCCTTCTTCGATGAGAAAAAGAGCGATTTGATCGAACGGGGACTCCCACGCATCTGGATCGACCCGGGAATCGGATTTGGGAAATCCCTCGAACACAACCTCGACCTGATGGGCAACCTTTCCGCATTCAAGGATCAAGCATGGGGAATCCTGGTCGGTTCTTCCCGCAAGTCCTGGATCGACGCGCTTTGCGACGCCCCCGACCCAAGCGACCGACTTGGAGGTTCGATTGCATCCGCCCTTTGCTCCCTCTCGCATGGCACGGAAATCATCCGGGCTCATGACGTCAAAGAGACCGCTCAAGCACTGCAAGTGGCAAAGGAACTCGCCCTCTCTCCCCATTCACCCTACAAAGACTGAAGCCATGGGGAAAATAAAACTGGAAGGGATTGAAGTAATGGTTCGCATCGGGTTGCTCGAAGAGGAACAATATGCGCCGCAGGATCTCTATGTCTCGCTCGAACTTTCCTACGACTTTTCCAGCATCCGCAAAAGCGATGAAATTACGGACGGCATCGACTATCGGGAGATCGTTGGATTCGTGCGCGAATTCTCCAATGCCTACGACGGGAAAACCCTCGAGCGATTCGCCCATTTGCTCGCCATCGAACTCAAGGAAAAATTCGTCTTCTCCAAGGTTCGCCTTTCGGTCGACAAGCCGCGCTACGTCAAAAAACTCGGCTTGCGTGAAATCAGAGTCGAAGTTGAACGCTGACGCCTACCTTGGCCTTGGGGCGAATCTGGGAAGCCCCAAGGAAACCTTCGAACGGGCTCTGAATCTGATAACGGAATTTTCAGAAATCATTTCGGTCTCCCGGCTTTACCGATCGAAACCCTATGGCTTTTCCGACCAACCCCCCTTCGTCAACGCCGCGGCAAGAATCTCCACGGGCTTGCCTGCGCTCGAGTTGCTGGACCAATTGCAACTGGTGGAACAAGCCCTCGGCAAAAAAGTCATCCGGGAAAACGGACCTCGCCTAATCGACCTCGACCTGCTCCTTTACGATGAGCTCGAACTTGAAACCAAGGACCTTGTCGTTCCCCACCCCGGGATCTTGGAGAGAGATTTCGTACTTCTGCCCCTCATCGACTTGAACCCCGACCTGAGCCATCCTCAATGGGGGACGAAAACACTGAAGTCCGCGCTTGGCGGACTTCAGGAAAGATTCGTCGGGGAACGCCCCGAAGACTGGAGTTTTCGCAGCTAGCGGATCAATCCCGGCCCATAAAACTCATCACGATCTGAAGAACGTACCAGAAAAGGAGGGCAATCGAGGAGAACAAGGCAAGAGCCGCAGCGACGTGCTGCCCCGGATGATATTGGTGCAGAATGTTCGAAGTGGTGTAAAGAACCGCACCGGCAGCCAACAAAGCCATCGCTGCGCTGAAAACCAAGCCAAGACTAAAGCTGAAAATAATGCTGCAAACGATAACCCCAAATCCGATGAGAAAACCTATCTTCAGGAAACTTCCCATGAAAGAAAAATCCTTCTTCGAGATGAAAACCGTTGCAGTCAATCCGATGACGAGCAAAGCGGTGATGTAACCAGCCGTATCAATGGCACCCGGTAAATTTTTATTCGCTATCTCTATGATAGGGAGAAATACGATCGCCTCAGCCACCGTAAAGAGCCCAAGCCCGAAATACTGCATTCCTTCCGAAGTTTGGGAATGAGCGAATTTGTCAGCAACATAACTTGTTCCGATGAAAAGCCCCATGACAAGTAGCCAGGCCATTGGTGTGTTTGCCAAGATGCTAACAAACGTTTTTCCGAGTCCAGCGCTAATCAGGCAAGCCTCCAGCAAGGCAAAGACGGCGATGGCGCCGGCGACGTGAAGATAAGTGCGGCGGATAAATGCCGAGCGTTCGGCAAGGGAGCTATCCGCGGCAGATTGCAAACTGTAAACTTGTTCTTTCATGATTGATTTGTCGTGTAGTGGTTAAAATTGTTCCATCCAATTACATTGCATAACAAAAAACGGGGGGTTTTCAAGTTCAAGAAGAGAAAAAAAGGCCCGAAACTTATTCCTTCAGAACCATGTCTATGCACATGACGGCAGCCAGAATCAATTGACGGATCTCGCTGTCATGCGGAACTTGCTCGGCGATCTCCAGCATGTAGTTATCGGCTGAAGTAAAGAGTTCCTTGCCCATTCCGGCCCATTTCTTGGACACGTGAGCGAACTCGATTCCATCATCGGTAATGAACTTAAAATCCCATCCCGTCCATTTTCCCTTCAATGTACAAACGGGATTCTCTTGAGCATCCATCAAGGTAAACTTACCGCCGAGCGAAAAGAACTTTTGCTTGAAGCCCCCGATCCTTTCTTCCTTCTCATTGAAAACGCAAACCTTGGAAAGAAAAAGGGAAATCCCCCGCTTGACCCGAACCACTGGTTCTCCCTGGGGCGTCTTGATCTCGACGTCGAAGGGAGTCATCCGCTTGTAATCGGTGAAACGCAAAATTTTGGTAAAGATTCCCAGTTTTTCCTCCCTGCAGTGGAGAATCGTTTGGCCGCTGGCAGGCTCGAGGATATCGTAATTGTTGGCAGCCTTCAACAGACCGACGTGTTCCTTTACGAAAAAGGCGTTCTGATTGAGAATTGGGTTCATGCTCAATTCATTGAACCCAAACGAAAAATAAACAACATCAAAAAAAAGCCGAAAACCAAGATCGGCTCCAAGCCGGAGCTTGGCTCAACGAAAAACTTCGCCTCTCCTCAGGGATCGGGCAAAGGCAACCAGCAATTGAACGACCGCCTCAAGGTCATTCAAATCAATCACCTCGCTCGGCGTATGCATGTACCTGAGAGGAATGCCGACAAGTCCGGTGGGGACTCCGTTTCGGGCAATCTGAATGGCCCGGGCATCCGTGCCCGTCGGACGCGGGTCGGCCTCGATCTGAACAGGCATGCCCTCTTTTTTGGCGCAATCCATCAGGCGGTCGAAAACAGCCGGATGCACGTTCGGCCCCCGCGTAAGAATGGGACCTCCTCCAAGCGTAAATGCCCCGTACTTCCGATGATCCGCATCGGGATGATCGGTGGCATGGCTGACGTCCACCGCCAAGGCCACGTCCGGGTTGGCCAAGTGGGCGGAAGTGATCGCTCCTCTCGTTCCGATTTCCTCCTGAGAAGTGGAGACGGCAACAACCTTGCAGCTGGGCTTGCGACCCTTGGCCAAACGAAGAAGAGCCTCGTTCACGGTATAGGCTCCGGTCTTGTCGTCGAAAGCGCGGGAGACGGCAAGCGGACCGTGAAGTTTCTCGAACCCATGATCGTAAACCGCGGCGTCCCCGATGGTCACCCTTGAAAGGGCTTCTTTCTTGTCTTTGGCGCCTATGTCGATCCACATCTGATGCATTTCGGGAACTTTCCTCCTGTCTTCGGGAGTCATGAGATGAATGGCTCTCTTTCCCGTAACCCCCCGAATGATCCCCTTGCGGGTCATGATATCCACTCTTCGTCCCGAGATCATTGCCCTGTCATGTCCACCGATTGCATCAAAGTAAAGAAAGCCCTTGTCGCTGACGTGCTTGATGATGAGACCAAGCTCGTCAATATGACCGGCAAGCATGAGAGTGGGCGAACCTTTGGTTCCCAAGGTTGCATGGCAACTGCCCAAGGCATCGACCTCAAAGGAGTCGGCAACTCGAGCCATTCGCTTGCGGACTACTTCTCTGGCTTCATCCTCGTAACCGGAGGGGGATCGAGCCTGAAGGAGCTCCTTGAGAAAGGCGGGGGCTGTGGGATTACGCGGGGCCGAAGTGGATTTTGTTTTTTTTGGCATAAATTATCTAATGGCAGATTCCTCCTCTTGAACGAAGAAACAAAGGATGACGAGTCAAAATAATCTTTTTTGAATCGCGATACCTTCAAAATACATTATGCAAACTCAACATGACCATTTACCCCGCCATCGACTTGCGCAACGGACGCTGCGTTCGACTTTTTCAAGGGAAAGCCGACCAGGAAACCGTCTATTTCGAAAACCCGGCCGAACCGGCCCGCAGTTGGAAAGAGGCAGGAGCCACCCACTTGCATGTCGTCGACCTGGATGGAGCCTTTGCCGGGGCGTCCGCCAATTTGGATGCCGTACGCTCGATTCTTCAAGTCGGGGGACTGAAGGTTCAGTTAGGTGGTGGGATGAGAGACGAAACGGCCATCGAGAAGGCCTTGAGCTTGGGGTTGAGCAGAGTAATAATCGGAACGCGGGCCTGCGAGGAACCGGAATGGATCGGTTCACTCGTTGAAAAGTTCGGGCCGGAAAAAATCGTCGTGGGAATCGATGCGAAAGACGGGATGGTCGCGACCAAGGGTTGGGTCGAAACCACCCGGACCGAAGCCGTTGAATTAGCGAAAAGCCTTCAGGCAATGGGACTGAAGTGGATCATCCACACGGATGTCGCAACCGATGGCGCCATGAAGGGACCCAATCTCGATGCCCAGAAAAAAATGGCGGATGCCGTCACCGGATGCCAAGTGATTGCATCCGGAGGCGTGACCAAAGAATCCGACGTCGACGACCTGAGATCGTTGTCCTCCAATCATCCGAACGTCGAGGGAGTCATCATTGGCAAAGCCTTGTACGAAGGAACGGTCAACCTGCAAAACCTTTGTGGCGGACAATAAACCGACAAGCTTCATTCAGACTCTTTGTCGGGCCGATTTCCAGCTCTCTTGAGAAATAGTACTTGCAAAGAGGAGGAGAGAACTTTTGATTTGATCTTCTCATTTAACCATACCCCACCCTACTGTTTGCGAAACCATGACAAAAATATCCTTTGACGTTGATTTTAGCGAAGACCCCGAGGAGATCCTAAAGCAAATCCAAGACCGAGCGAAAGCCGAGGTTGAAAAGCGCGAAAGCAAGGACAAGGTTTCCGCCTATCTGGCCAAGCTTCACGAAAAGGTGAACGCAGACCTCGATACCGGATACAAGAGTGCGACCGACCTGATCAAAGCCCTCACCCCCTTTGCCTCGCCAGCCCTCAAGGACAAACTTTCCTCCACTTCGGCCTCGGGCCGCCGCAAGACCATTTCCATGGACAAGGAGACTTTTGACAAGATCAAGGAATTGCTTGCCGAACCCAACCCGAACAAAGCGGCCATCGGTCGCGAATCGGGCGTAAGCGTTGTTCAGGTTCGCAAGGTTGCATCAGGTGGTTACGACGAAAAGTTCGAAGGCGACGCTTTAACTGACTCAAACAAAGAGTCGACGGCTCCCGCCATTGAAAAGGACGACGAATCTCCCGCTCCACCCGAGCCGG
>JABGWD010000002.1 GCA_018645725.1 Opitutia bacterium | reverse complement strand
ATAACCGTTGCCTGGTGATTGATAACCGTTCCCCGGAGTCTGGTAGCCGTTGCCTGGTGATTGATAACCGTTCCCCGGAGTCTGGTAGCCGTTCCCCGGAGTCTGATAACCGTTGCCTGGTGATTGATAGCCGTCGCCCGGGCTTTGGTAGCCGTTCCCCGGAGTCTGGTAGCCGTTCCCCGGAGTTTGATATCCACCGCCGCCGGACTGATTGCCTCCGCCGGCAGATTGGTAGTTGACCTGAACGGATGCGGTGATCGGCGAGTTGTGCAGGTTGCCGTTTTGATCAAGAAGGGCAACGTGAACTTGGCGCATTCCGTTGGGTTGGCCGTTGAGGAAGTCATTTGCGCTCGTGACCCCGGTAACCTGGGTGCCCCCGTGCGGGCTGCCGTATCCGGGGAATCCGGAATCGATGCGGTATGCCCATGTCGGAGTTTGAGACCCACCTCCGCCCGAGGCGTACTGTACGGTAACCGTAAGGTCGGTGTCGGGGTCTGCGTTCGATCCGTTGCCCGGTGCGGTAATGACGATGGTGCCGCCTCCGGATGATTGGTATCCACCGCCGCCCGACTGATTGCCTCCTCCACCCGACTGATAGTTTACCGAAAGGGTCTGAACGATGGGCGGGTTGTGTAGGTTGCCAGCTTGGTCAAGCAGGGCGACGTTAACCTGGCGCATGCCGTTCGATTGGCCGCTGAGGAAGTCGTTTGCCGTGGTTACTCCGGTAATTTGGGTTCCTCCATGCGGACTGCCGTACCCGGGGAATCCGGAATCTATGCGGTATGCCCAAGTTGGGGTTTGAGACCCACCTGCGCCCGAGGCGTACTGTACGGTGACCGTTAGGTCGGTGTCCGGGTCGGCGTTGGAACCGTTGCCCGGTGCGGTGATGGCGATCGTCCCGCCTGCAGGCTGAGTTTGCAACAAAACCCAGATCTTCATTTTTAAATCTCCGTATTCGCCCCCATAACCGGAATGATGGAACTTACCACCTGCATATTGATTTGAATTAGATCCCAAAAAGCCCCCGGCTGTCTGATTTTCCAGTTGTATGGTATATTTTTGTCCCTGAGTCAGAACAACGTCGTTATCGATGACATATTCATTATAGGTATTGGTGTTGCTTCCAATTCCAGTCCAAGTACCTGTGTGAAGTACATTGCCGGTGACGCCTTCTCCTTCCCTGATTTTTACGGTAGCCGAGGCTGTAAAGGCACCGTTGGTCACAAAGGCAAATTTTTGCAATTTGGACGGATTCACAGCAGTAAAGCTTTGATACCAGGTTGCACCGTTCCCTGGATAAGGGATTCCCGTATTAGAAGTCGATTGGTCGACCATGAGGGTTGATTGCGTTTCGTACTGCGGAGTGTTGTTCCCCCCGCCGCCCGACTGATTGCCTCCTCCAGAGCTTTGGTAGACGACTCCTGCTGGTTTGTAGCCATTAACGGGACTTAAGTTAATGGAATGAAGATAATCGTAGATGTGAGGAATAGTGGGAAATTGACTGGGCTTTGCGACATAGTATCCGAACGACGCATCTTGCCATTGGTTGTTGCTTACATGCATGTAATTAAACCTGATCTCCGAAGAACCGTCGTTATTGTTATGATTAAAGAAGGCGTATTTGCCGGGCAGGGAGTTTGTCACCTGAACAGCGAGGGAGGATATGTGAGAGGAGTTTAGGTCATATACCGGTTGGTAGGTGCCACTGGAAGACTGATAGCCTCCACCCGGGGGATCTACGATTTTGAGGTGGTAGTGAACGGAGGTGTTGGCGGTTGAGAAATAAACCAAGTCCCCGCTGTAGTTGCTCGGAATGGTTATTTGCAGGTTGCTGGTATTGTTGATAAGGGGTATCGGAGTGCCCCCACCGACAACGGAAAAAAGCGATGAATTCAGATCACCATTGTGTTCACCGATCATGAAGGGGTGATTGGTGGAAACTCCTTGGGGCAGGAAAGCATAGGATTGCCCCCGCTCAAAGCCGTATGTTGAGATATCTATGAGTGCATGCGCAGTCGTCTTGAAAGTATAATAAGGGGAGCTTGTATTGCCATCTCTTACGGTTAGCCATTGTTGCGCAGGGAGATTTCCACAAAGACAGCAAAAAAGGATCGGCAATAGCCAAGTACGAAATGAATTATGGTCTGTGTTCATTTTAAGTTTTGATAAGCAATGATAAGGCAAGCCTGCAATATGCTCCGATTCACTCCCCTTACCTTGTAAGTGTATGTGAAAAAACACTTAATGACAAATATAAACATCAAGGTGCCAAGGCAGGGCAACTCGTAACGAAAATATTGAGATTTGTACGGTCTTCTCTAAGCACTGTGTTTCGGTGGAAGGAATTCGGGGCGAGCATGATTGAGCACGGGAAATTCTTCCCGCCATTGTTCGACGAATTTCGGATCGATTTCCACTTCCACGACACTTTCTTCCTCCCCGCCATCAGTCAAAATTTCTCCCTTTGGATCGATGATCAGGGATCTCCCGCCATATACCAGGTTGGGATCGGAACCCACGCGGTTGATGCCAATGACATAGGAAAGGTTCTCGATGGCCCGTGCCTTTAACAGGGTGATCCAGTGTTCTATCCGGATTTTCGGCCAGCAGGCGATTACGATGAACAGGTTTGCTTCTTTTTGCATCCCGATGCGAAAGAGCTCGGGGAAGCGCAAGTCATAACAGATGAGCGGACAGGCCTGGAAACCACCGAGCGCAAAGACATCGACCCGATCACCGGGTTCGTGAACTTCATCTTCCCGGTAGATGGCGGCGGGTTGAACTTTTCCATAACCGGAGAGTTTTTCACCGATTGGGGAAAAGGTGACCGAACGATTGATCCCTTTTTGAACATCGGCGGTTGGCTCGATCAATCCGCCCGTAACCCAGCATTTCTTGTCTTGGGCCAACCCGGACAAGAAAGATTCCGTCTGCCCGGGTTCGTTCATTGCGGTTACCTTCAGGTTCATGCTGAAACCCGTGGAAAAGGTCTCGGGCAGAACGATCAGGGATTCCGTTTGGATCATTTTGTCATCCAACAGGGAGCGAATTTTCGTGAAGTTCGCATCCTTGTCCTCCCACTCAAGATCTGCCTGTATGCCGTAGATTCTCATGATTCGAGTACCCGGCAGTCAGGGACAATCCAAAGTGAACAAAATATCAATAACCGACTATTCGTAGGACTCGGAAGCGAAATTGAAGAAGTGCGGTTGGCTGTCTATCTTCTTGAAATATAGCCAACTTGCCTGGTTGTGTTCCCAAAGGTGGGGCCAAACGTCCGATTTGGTCCAAATCCAACCTTTTCGTTGGTCAGACCATACCCAGACTCCTTCCTGCTGACTTTCAGGCAAATAGATCCAACCAAGATCAAAATGATAAGACCATCCGTTGACCGGTAAATTGAGAATCCCGAACCACGGGCTTTCATACCAACCGTTCCCGAGGGAGCGGGCTTGTCCGAACAAGGAATTTTGGTCGGCTTGAGCCCCAACGGATTTGAATCTCTTGACTGAACCGAACCAGCGGCCTGCTTCGTTTTCAGCATAGGCGCGATAATAATAAGTGGTATTGCTTTTCAACGGTTGATAGGCGTGGGAAAATCCATTTTGGGTGCTCAATGCCGCTTGATGAACTTCCCATCCCAAGTCATAGCGGGGGAGCAAACCTTCGGAGGAGATGACGAACCCGACTTTTACGGAATTGGATCCGCCAGTGCTCAGCAAACGTCCGTTGAGCAAGACAACCTGTCCATTGACGACCGTGGGTTCGGTCAGGCTGATTGGAAAATCAACGCTTTCGAAGGGCCATAAAAAGTACCTTCTTTGTTCCCAGAATCCAAAATTCTTGAAGTGTTCCAATGCAGTGCCGGCATTGGCGCCGTATTGCGCCTGAAGATCTTGGTTGAGAGACAGGTAGGCATTGGGGTCGAAGTGAGTGATGGCCTCCGTCAGGGTGTCGTGCCGTTGTGGTTCCTGGTCTGCCACCAAGTCTTCCTCGAACAGGATGGAGGAAAGCCTTTTCGGGTTAAGCCTTGGAAAGAGCCCACCGAAGGTAGGGTCCCTGAATTGATAGGTTTCGAACCGATCCCCGGAGGAATCGGGTAGCAGTTGAGCGAGGTCGACCTTACCCGCGAAGAATTGATTCAGGTCGATTGTCCCGGTGCCTTCGTCATCGGAGTCGAGATGGTAGGGTTCGCGGAGGGCGTCGAGCAGATCATCCAAGTCTTCCCTGAACTCGCGTTCGTCTTCGAGGGAATCGTTCCCGATGACGAAGAGCCTGTCCGGATACGGTTGGTCATCGTACCCGAGTCTGGACTCATGGGTGAGGATGGGGGATGCAATCTGGTAGAGAGCAATTCCGTCTTCCAGGAACCGGCGGGCTTTTGCCAACTGTTCCTTGTCGCGTATTCCAAAGAGATTCGGGTTGTGGGCGCGAAAGGTTTGCATCGTGGTATTGGCATCCTCTCCATCCTGATCCTTGACAAACCCCGCATTCAGGTTCCAGTCATACGCAGATTGCATGCTGGCCAATGCAGACAGGATTTTTACCATCGACCTGAGGACCAGAACGTCGGCATAGTCGACCGAAATGATTTCCTCCGTACCGGTGAATTCCGGTTCGAGGTTAATCACACTGTTCACGGGAATCCGGGCGAAGTGCGATTCGGTTTCCACAAGTGCGGGAATGATCCCGGCCTCCATGTGATTGGCAAACAAACTGGAGTTGAAATCACGATTCAGTTCGAAGGCAAAGTTGCCGGCAAGGGAGGCGTCGGCCAAGGTGAATGACCGTATGCTTGGTTCTACGCCCAAGGAAATCAGGAATTCCTTGAGACCGTGAGTCTGATTTGATTCCGCAATGTTGAAAAAAGTATGGATTCCTTGAAGCAGGTTGGCCAATGGGTCGTGTGGTTTCTCGAGCAGTGTTTTCTCTGTTCGGGAAATCTCGTCTGCCAAATTTTGCACTGACTTGGGGATTTGCATGTCGTAATGGACCGCAGGGTCAGTGCTCCACGGTTCCATCATCATGAAACTAAGTGGATCGAGATGCAATTTCCCCCGTCCATTTTCCTCAACGTAAAGCCCCGCCTCAATCTTGGTTTGACGATTTCCTTCCACCAGGTTCTTGAGTGTCTTTATTTGCAGGGAACTGTTCGAGTCTTCAGTCAGGTCCAGGTGATTTGCTTCCAGGATAAGAGAATGCAGTTCGGTAAAGTCGGCTGAAACAAGAAAACCAAGATTCTTCAGAGAGCAATCCGAGAGATCAAGGATTCGTAATTTGGAGAGACCGGAAATACCGGAAAAGTCAGGGTCCCTCGCTCCGTAAACATACAGGTATCTGATCGAATCAACTTTCCAAAGGGGCTCAAAGCTCGTAATGCCTGAAGCATTCCATATTTCCAATGATCGCAGGTTGGTGAAGTGTCGCAAATCATTCAGGTTCCTGACTCGATCCTCTCCATCCTCGTCAAACCAAAGATAGGTGACGTTTTCAAGATGGCTTTGGGTGACCGGTTGGTCATTGGCCAGTCCTGACCACTTGAGTTGTTCGCGAGCGGCGGCTTCGATCATAGGGTCCTCGAAGACGATATCAGTGGAGTCTTGGGCAAAGGTAACCGATGCGGGCAAAAGGAAAGCGCTTATTGCAGAGAGTGTGGATAGAATTTTCATGATATTGGAGGGGCACTGGCAGGTTATGGAGAACCAAGCGAATCAGGGCTGTTGTTTGGAGAGGGGGACGGATAAGAAGGGGGCTTGGTCTTTGCCTCCGGTAAGAAGCAGACCGTTTGTGGATGGGTCGGTGGTAATGGAAACACTTTCCAATTCTTTGGATAGCGTTCCATTGAAGAGCCTTACCTCTCCCCAAACCCTCAAAGAACCGTCTGCGGTAAATTTTCCCTTTTGTCCCAAAACCCGTATGCTTGATTCGGGGCTTCGAATGATTAAATTTATGGGTTCGGCCACGGCGTATCGGATGCCTCGTTGTGTGGACACTTTCTCGAAGAGAGATGAAATTTTCGCACAGTCGATATACCTGGCATCCATCTCGATCTTGAGATCCTTGATCTTGAGAAAAGCGAGATTCATCGTGAGAAATCCGATCTTTTTGTTTTCGGAGACCGCGTCTTCGTAACTCACCTTCAAAAACCGTCTCCCGGTTTCCTCATGAAAAAAATTGAGCTTGAGTCCATGGAAATCCTTCAAGGAAGGAGGCGGGTTTCCATGCAGATAGAGCGAGTCAATTGTGAAGAGGCAAACCAACAGGGTGAGGTAAAGACTTCTTTTGACAAGGGGTCGGCAAAAGATCTTTGATAAATGGGTCAAATGAGAATTCAAGGCGGTTACAATCCTTTTGATCAAAAGAGGATATTGCAAGCCGACATTTGCATCTCGTCAGCGTTCGCGACGAACCTTGGAAAAAGGTAGCCTTTAGTGCTCAACCTGACTGGTTGCGTAATTATAAAAGACGGCTTTGCCGTTGTTGACTCCCAGCATGTACAACCAAGTAGCTTTGTCTGCTTGGTAGACGTAGGGGTACAATTCCTTGGTAGACCAAAACCACCTGCGTTCCTGATCATAGGCCCATATGCCATTGTTTCCATCTGCGGCCAAGTAGAGGTAACCGTGGATCTGATGGTAAATCCACCCGTTTCCATGATCGAGGTAAAGGCCGAACCAGCTACTTTCTCTCCAACCGCCGGGCATTTCTTTGGTCCCCTCCTTGAGGAGGGAAAGAGCTTTGACTTGCGGGTCGCTGCCAGAATGAGAATCGAGGAAGATCTCAATCCTTCGAACAGGTCCCTCGGAAATGCCTCCCTTTGTCTCGGCGAAAGAACGGACGTAGTAAGTACCTCCGCTTGAAACGGTATGGCTTGCCGAGATCATATTGTTTTGGGTCGTAGCCAAGATGACTTGGGAATGGGGGTCGTTCACGAAGGGATGTCCGTGAGAGGAAACGAGGAACCCGATCCGCATGACGTCGGTTCCATTGGTTTCGAGAAGGGACCCACTCAATTGGATGACGTTCCCTTGGATTTGCGGGTCGTTGGTTTCCAAAACGGCAAGCTTGTGAAGGTTTTCCATGACGATTCCAGGATCGATGAAAGGATGCTCTTGGTAGAGCTTGGCTATTCCTTCGGTCGTGGCGTCATACTCGATCTCGCTCCAATTTGGATCGTTATGAGTAGGGACACCGTATACGGCCAACCAATAGCTTTCGAAATCGGCATCGTATACCTTGCCAAACATATCCACCACGAGATCATTCTTGTTTCCATTGGCATCCTCGATCGAAAGAGCCCAGGCGAAAGCCGGTTCGTGGTTGGGGTCGAGGTCGCCGACCAGGTCGAAGCTTTCCTTGATCCAATGGTCGACGGCATCACCCCGGGCAGTGGAAGGGGGAACGTCCAATGCCGGAAGCGTAGCGGTCAATACGTCTATGCTGCCATTGAAGGCTTTGGTCGTATTGTAGTCGGACTTGAGCTTGGCGACCGAGTTTGAACCGACGGTCTCAATGAAATCGTCGAAGAGGGCATTCCGCGTATCGATTTTGAAATCGTAGGTTGGGCCGGTGTAAGGTCCCGTGTAGGGAACAAAGCCCCCGCCTGTGGACTGGTAAGCCATTCCGGGAGTTTGGTGTCCACCGGCATCCGACTGGTATCCACCTGAAACCGATTGGTAAATTCCTTGATCCCGTTCTTGTCCTGCGATCAGGTCAAGCGGATCAAAGGCAGCGGTTTGCTGACCTTGGTCAATGACGTTTTCGGGGAAATAAAAGGTTTGAAAGTATATCCGCTTATGGTCTTTGGCCAAAACGCTCAACGCGGCAGGGCTTTTCAAGTCGACTTGTCCATCCGAGATGAAATCAAAAGGCTTGATGGTATGAACTTCGGCCGTGGGGTCGAAGATCACAGGGTGGGCGAGAAGGAGGGAATCGATCCCGGCCGAACTGGTCGAATAACTGGTCTCATGCCAATGGCTGCTGTTCCAGGTTTCGATTCCGTGGGTATTGAACCAATAACTGTCGAAATCTCCATTGTACACCTTTCCCGCCATATCGACAATGAGGTTGGAACGGTCATTGTCTCCATTCTCGATGGACAAGGCCCAGATGGAATGACTTTGCAGTTTTCCGGACGCGGTAACGTTCTGGTCCACGTAGACCTGAAAGTAAATCGAACCATGATTGGCGGCCAATGCCTTGAGTTCGGAAGATTTCTCGAGGTCTACGTTTGCAACTATGGCGTAGTTGAAGGATTGCATCGTCTTGTGATGATCGAAGTGGTCGGATTGACTGAAGTTTGCAGCAATCCAAGCATCCACTGCATCACCTCTGGAAGTCGATGGAGGTATTTTCAAAGGGATGAGTTGGTTGATCAGTGTGTCGATGCTTTGGTTGAAGTAGGTTGAAGTATTGTAATCGTGTTTGAGCTTTCCTACCGATTGCAATCCTTTGAACTCGATGAAATCATCAAAGAGGGCATTTCGAGTGTCGGTTTTGAAGTCGCCCGTCGGGAATTGATAAGGACCCGTGTAACCGGAACCTCCGCTGTCCGACTGGTAGCCTCCGCCATCGGACTGGTAGTCTCCGCTATCGGACTGGTAGCCTCCGCCACCGGACTGATAGCCGCCGCCGGCGGACTGGTAGTTGACTGAAATGGTCTGCACGATGGGCGGGTTGTGCAGGTTGCCCCCTTGGTCGAGCAGGGCGACGTTTACTTGTCGCATTCCATAGGATTGGCCGTTGAGAAAATCATTTGCAAAGGTTGAACCGGTAATTTGGGTTCCACCTGGCTGGCTCCCGTACCCGGGGAATCCGGAATCAATGCGGTATGCCCAAGTTGGGGTTTGAGATCCTCCTCCGCCCGATGAGTACTGTACGGTAACCGTCAGATCGGTGTGCTGGTCTGCGTTCGAGCCGTTGCCCGGTGAGGTAATGACGATGGATTCCCCCCCATTGGACTGATTGCCTCCTCCTCCGGACTGGTTTCCGCCGCCGCTAGACTGGTAATTGACTTGAACGGATGCGGTGATCGGCGAGTTGTGTAGGTTGCCGTTTTGATCAAGAAGGGCGACATGAACCTGACGCATGCCGTTCGATTGGCCGCTGAGGAAATCATTTGCGTTTGTGACCCCGGTAACTTGCGTGCCCCCGTGCGAACTCCCGTACCCGGGGAATCCGGAATCAATGCGGTATGCCCATGTTGGGGTTTGAGATCCTCCTCCGCCCGATGAGTACTGTACGGTAACCGTCAGATCGGTGTGCTGGTCCGCGTTCGAGCCGTTGCCCGGTGAGGTGATGACGATGGATCCCCCCCCATTGGACTGATTGCCTCCTCCTCCGGACTGGTAGTTGACTGAAATGGTCTGAACAATGGGCGGATTATGGAGATTGCCCCCTTGATCGAGCAGGGCGACGTTTATTTGTCGCATTCCATAGGATTGGCCGCTGAGAAAGTCATTTGCAAAGGTTGAACCGGTAATTTGGGTTCCACCTGGCTGGCTGCCGTACCCGGGGAATCCGGAATCAATGCGGTATGCCCAAGTCGGAGTTTGAGACCCTCCTCCGCCCGATGAATAGGTCACGTTGACGGTCAAGTTGTCATTGCTTGCAGTGACGTTTGATCCACCGGTAGGTGACTGAATCGTGATCGAGTTGGCGGCGTAGGAGTGAAGGGCGCCGAACGTGACGCACAATGCGGTGATTGAAATTCCTGCCAAGAAGGTCGAAAGTCTTGTGACAGAGTGTGCATGAGCGGGCAGTTTTGTGATCATGGTGATGGCGTTTTGGGAAAAAAGGACCTTAAACTAACGTTAAAATCCTTACTTGTTCAAGTTCTTCCTCGATCTTGACGTTATTTGCCTGACTGGAAGCGTTTGCCCTCTTTTTTGGTGAATTCATGATAAGGGGCGGCCTTTTTCATCTCTTGATAAGCTTGGCGGGCCTCGGTTTCCATTCCGTTGTTAAGGTAGACGGCGATCTTGTTTTGGTGAGCAACCAGGCAACCCGGGTGAACCCGGAGGGTTTCCGCTATGGCGTCTTGCGCTTGAGGAATGCGTTTGAGATGCGTGAGCAAGTAATAACACTCGAACTTCCGGGAATGATGTTCCCATGGCGCGTAGGAAATTGCCTTTCGGTGGAATGCCAGGCTCTTGTCCTTTTCCCCGTAGTCCCCGGCAACTCGGCCTTGAACGTGATATACGTTGGTCCAAAAAAGGTCTTTTGCCAATAGGCATCCATAGGGAATGATCAGTACCCCGAGAGCCCCGAGGGCAAGGTTGAGCCTTGGCCCTGGTCGGAAGATGTTTTTCACGGAGGATCCGTCCGAGGAAGTTTTTTCCTGAAGCAAAATGCCAAGGAGGAGACCCAAAGACGTCCAACCGACCATGAGGGCACAGGGTGAGCGGGTGGGGAATTCAAAGAAAGACTCTACAAGTAAAACCAGGGAAGCCGAAACAAGCCCGAGTCGAAGGCCGAGGCCCTGAAGATCTTCTTCTCTGACCCGATCCATACAGGATACAATTGCTTTCCATAACACCCATCCCCAAATTCCAAGAAAACCTACCAATCCGATCAGTCCATTTTCATAGAGGGTTTGGATGAAATCATTGTGAACGAACCGTACGAGTATTTCACCGGTAGTTTTGTCGGAGAGTTTGGCGCTTTCGTGAAAGTGCAGTTCATAGTGATCCGTTCCTTTCCCTAAAAAAAAATCGGATGAAAGACAGGCCAGCAGAGCATCTTGCCAAAGAACGAGGCGCCTTTGGATATTCGTGTCCTCGTCACTGATTTCGGTAATGCTTCTAAGCTCCTTGACTTCCTTCGAAACCGCACTTGAAGGAGAAGATGGTGACGAGACCTCTTTTACCCAGTTCTCGGGAGAGTATATCCCCCCGCCTTTTTTCCAGTGATGGGAGGTGAAGACGTAAAGTGGCAAAGCAAGAGCCAGTGCGAGCAGGGCTCCGAGGGGAACCAAAGATTTGGACGAAATTGAATTCCCGGGGTTTCTCTTTCGCCAAACAAACCAAGTGAACAAAAACAAGGCCATGGTGATACCGCAACCTCCCATCAATCCGACCCAAGCGCCTCGGGCGAGGGAGAGGGATAGCGCGGGTAAAAAAACGAAAGCAAGGACAAGACCGAGGGCTATCCTGAATCCGATGGAACGAATGTAAAAGATAAGGCAAAGGGTGATAGGGAGAAGGGGAGCGTGGTATTCGGCGGCAAAATTTCCGTTGTAAATCAATCCCCCCAATCCCGCTCTGGGCAGTCCGGGACTCCAATCAGTCCATTGATAGTGCTGGTCCATTACGATGAGGGACGAAACAATTCCGCCGGCTAGGAGGCTGCCCAGGCAAAATGCGATTTTTTTTCTTGTCCAATGAACGTGAGCCAAAGAAAAAGCGAAAAGAACGGGGACGAAATGCCAAACCAAGGAAGAAACCCAAGCCCTTTGAAAATTGTGGGCGAAAACCGAAGACAAAAATACACTCCCCAGAAACAATCCGGTAAAAATAAGTAATGGCTTTGGGATGGAAAGAAGGCGTTTTTTCAAGTGAAGGGCACAAAAAACAATTCCTGTCACGATTGATGCGAGGGCAAGAAAGACAACCAGTTTGTATTCTGCATTGACCGTCCGGACGGGGATGAAGCCCTCCATGTCCTGGAGTGGAAAGGAAAAGATCTTGCGGGCGATCGATTCGAGCAGGGGTGGAGCTTTTTCGTTCCAGTTTCCTTTTGCGGTAAGGCTTAAGTAATAAAGGGGGGCGATCAGGAAGAGGCAGGAGCACAAGGCCAAGGAGAACCACTCCGTCTTGGGCGATAAAATGGCAAACTCATCATCCGATGGTTGTTCGTCGTCTTGGTCCGACCTCTCTTCTGTCTTTTTCTTTTTCAACTATTCGATGCAACCATCTGTTCTTTCTGAACAAAAAGGCAAGATGAGAGTTGCCTGCGATCGGTCATTTCGTGACTCACCGGGCTCTCGAAGATCCGGCTCAAGGTTTTATACCGGCTTGCCTTGGCGGAGAATAATCCACAACTTACGATCCTTATGAAAAAGTATAAAGTCGGAATTTTAGGTTACGGATGGGCGGCCACCGCCCATGCGGATGCCATTAATGCAACGGGAACGGGTGAGGTCGCGGCCGTGTGTTCTTCCCGCAAGCTTGACGAGGCGGAACTTTCGGCCCGCCATGGAAGCGCCATCAAGGCCTACCGCAAACTCGAGGATATGTTGGCAGACGATGAAATCGACGTCATCGACGTAACGGGCTATCCGAACAAGCATGCCCCTCAGGTCATCAAGGCGGCCGAGGCGGGTAAGCATCTGATCATCGAGAAACCTCTAGCCCTTAACGCCCGCGAGGTGTACGCCATGCAAAAGGCGGCCAAGAAGGCAAAAGTCGGCACTTGCGTGTGCTTCGAGCTCCGCTACTGCAACCAATTTCTCGTTACTCAGGCGATCTTGGACAAGGGTTTGCTGGGAGATCTCCATTATGGGGAGATTGATTATTACCACGGGGTCGGCCCATGGTACGGACAGTATCGCTGGAACGTGAAGAAAAGCATGGGGGGTAGCAGCTTGCTCTCGGCCGGTTGTCACGCCCTTGACATGCTCATCGGAATGATGGGTGGCGAAGTGACTGAGGTCACGAGCTATGCGACCCAGTCCAAGCACAAGTACTTTAAGAAATACGAGTATCCCACGACTTGCGTGACGATTCTCAAGTTTAAGGATGGACGGGTAGGCAAGACCGCCTCAGTCTTGGATTGTTTCCAACCCTACTACTTCCATACCCACTTGGTGGGTAGCGAGGGGACTTTGCTGGACAACAAGCTCCATTCGAACTCCCTTGAACTGGATAAGACGCAATGGAGCGAGCTCTCGATGAAACTGGCGGACTCCGGTGACGTGGCCGATCATCCCTATCAAGCCCAGTTCGAGGCGTTTTTCGATTCCTTGAACAAGGGTAAGCCGATGCCCAAGACGAGTCTGGACGAGGCCATCAAGACACATGAATTGATCTTTGCCGCCGACTTGTCTGCCAAGCGGGGAGGAAAGCCGGTCAAGATTGCGGAAATCCGCAAGGCGAAGAAATAGTCGACTCAATCTGCACCAAGCGGGAAGACTTTCCAATGAGCAGGATTCTCTTCTTCGCCTTGTCTTGCTTGTTGGCCTTTCAGGCCCATGCGCAACTTCAATTCGAAAAGGGTGACAGGATCCTCCTTTACGGAAATTCCTTTGTCGAGCGCTTACAGGAGGACGGGAGGTTCGAGGCATCCTTGCAATTGGCTAATCCCGACAAGAAACTTGAATTCAGGAGCTTGGCATGGACGGGGGATGAAGTTGGATACCGATTGCGACCGGAACGTTACGTCAATCACTTGAAGAAATTGCTGGCCGAGTGGCCGGCTAATTTCGTGGTTCTGGGATTCGGGATGAATGAATCGTTTGGTGGGGATGTTGGCTTGGGCGAGTTTCAGAGCGACCTGAACGGATACCTTAATGAAATGCAAAGACGGCATCCGGAGGCCAAAGTCGTCCTGCTCTCTCCGATCGCAGTGGAGAAGCTTCCCAATCCGCATTATCCGGACACCGGCAAGCGCAATGCCGAGCTCAAGAAATACGTTGATACGATGAGAGTGGTGGCAAAAGAGAGAAAGGTCGAGTTCGTCGATCTTTTCGTTCCCACCTCGGATGCCTATGCCCGGGAGCGCGAGCCGCTGACGGATAACGGGATTCACTTGAACGAGTTCGGGTATTCAATCGTTTCCGCTCACCTGTCTGCAAAATTGTTGGGGGAGTCCGTGCATGCCAAGTTGGCAAAAAAGCGGGTTGATGAGATTGCCCGGGCGGTTTCCCGCAAAGCCGGTTTCGTGGCAACGATCGTCCGTCCCGTGAACACGGTCCTGTATTTCGGGGTGCGTGGCCGGGCCCGCGAATACAACGCCGAGATGCCCCGTTACCACGCTCTGGCTACAAAAGCGGATGCGGTCACCCATGCCATGTGTCGGGACGCGTCCCTCGCTTGGGACGAAAGTCCCTTGACCCTAGAGCCAATGATCAAGAGGGAACCGGTTGCTCTTCCTTCTCCGGAAAAGATGCTCGAGAACTTCAAGGTTGCGGACGGCTACGAGGTCAACCTGTTTGCCTCCGAACGGGAGTTCCCCGAATTGCGCAACCCCGAGCAGATCGCTTTTGACGAACGAGGCAGGCTTTGGGTGGTCACCATGCCTTCCTTTCCCAGTACCATACCCGGAGACGTCCCGCATGACAAAATCATCGTCTTGGAGGATACCGACCGGGACGGCAAGGCGGACAAGTCAACCGTCTTTGCCGACCGTTTGAACGTACCTGACGGCCTGGCCTTCCACAAGGACGGTGTGATCATTTCCCATCAACCCCGACTCGTATTCATGAAGGATGCCAACGGAGACGGAAAGGCAGACGTGAGGAATGAAATCTTGCGCGGAATCGACGTAACCGATGCTCACCATGGTGGAATGATCGCGATGGGACCGATGGGCAACGTCATGTTTTGCGACGGCGTCTTTCACCGTTCCCAACTGGAGACTCCGCACGGGGTAACGCGTGGGGTCGACGCCACGACCTACCGGTTTGATCTGCGCAAGGGAAGCGTCGAACGGGAATACCAAACCCTGACCCCCAATCCATGGAAGATCACTTGGGACCGGTGGGGCAATCTCTTTCAAATGTACGGGGACGGTTTCGTGCAGGATAGCCATGCCGTTCCCTGGACGCCCTTCGGGGTGTATCATCCCTTCAAGCGGGCCATCAGCATTGCCTACGGGAAAGGCTCGGCGGCCGCGGTCATATCCAGCCCGAACTTTCCGGATGAGTACCAGCAGGGCATGGCCTCGGCGGTTTTGCTTAGGAAGTGCTTCGTTTCCATTTCCAAACACCGGGCCGATGGAGCATATTTCAAAGGGAGCGACCGGTTGGACGTCTTGTCTTCTCCTGATCAATTGTTCAGACCCGTAGACATTGCCTTTGGGCTAGACGGAGGCATGTACGTGTCCGATTTTTGCTCACGGATCATCGGACATGCCCAGAACTCGATGCGTGATCCGCGCTGGGATCCGCAATGCGGACGCATTTGGCGGATTACCTACAAGGGCAAGCCGATAGTCAAGGATTGGCCCAAGATCGAGGGTGCGAAAACGGGTGAATTGCTTGCATTGCTCAAGCATCCGCAGGATCTCGTCCGGGATCATGCCCGCCGCAAGCTCAGGCATACCTCCGGGATCGTTCCTGTTCTCGACTCATGGCTGGAGAAAAACAAGGAGGACGAGTCCATCTTGGAGGCACTTTGGATTCTGCATGACCAAGGGGAGGCCCGACAGTCCCTCTTGGCTCATCTTTTGAAGTCTGCAGATTCCAGAATCAGGGCCGCCGCCACCCATTTGATCCGTTTTCAGGCAGATCAATTGGAGAAGCCCAAAGCCATCCTGAGCAAGATGGCCAAGGACGAGCATCCCCGCGTGCGAACCGAAGTGATTCACGTCGTCTCACACCTCCAGTGCAAGGATCCCGCCTATGCCTCGATTTTAGGGCAGGTAAAGGTTGAGGGTGACAAGTCACTCCAAACGATCCTCCGGGATGCGAGTTACGGGGCTTACTCGGGCACGGGACCGGAGGTGCCGGTGATGGAAAGACCCGAGGCCGGAAAATTGTCCCACTGGTTGCTCAAGGAAGGGGAAACCCCCGAGCGCCCGTTTGTCTTTGGTTCCAAGGCCGGTTCCCTTGGCACCATGCGTACCTTCGTAAGTTCTCCGGCAAAGAAGAGAGCCATTTTGTCGATCAAGCACAGTTACGTTAAGGTTTCCCTCAACGGGGTACCGGTTATTTCCTCGGCCAATTGGTGGAGTTCGGATTGGAACGTTCAGGTCGAACTTCAACCCGGGCTGAACCAGATCGAATCCAGATACGTCCCCGGACGTGGAGCCCGGGGGTATGCTCCGGTTTACTTGTTCAATCCCTTGGGCAAGGCACTTGACGACCTTGAGGTTTCCAAGACCGAGGCTTCCCTCAAGGCGATGGCCAAGACCTATGCCAAGGAGAACGGGATGAGCGAGGGCGAGATCCGTATCCTTGCCGTGCCTAACCAGTTGGCGTTTTCACCGAGCGAGGTCCGGGTAAAGGCCGGCCAAAAGCTCAAGGTTGTTTTCGATAACCCGGATCATCAAATTCATAACCTGGTCATTGTCCGTCCGGGAACGGAAAACGAGGTCGGTTTGCTGGCCGACCAAATGCTCCAGGATCCGGATGCCTATGCCAAGGGATTCGTGCCCGATACCGACAAGGTGATTTGGTCCACCCCTTTGCTCAATGCGAACAAGAAAGTTTCGCTCGACTTTACGGCTCCCAAGGAACCGGGTCGTTATCCTTTCCTTTGCACCTTTCCCGGACACTGGCGGGTGATGAAGGGATCACTGATCGTTTACTGAGTTTTCTTGGCCGTGTCCTCGTAAAAGAACAGGGGGGCGGCGTCCGAACGTTGACCGGATGAATTTTCGATAAAGAGGTTGAGCTCGGCGTCCCCGGTTGCCTCGAAGTAATCGATTCGAATGGGAAGAAATCCTTTTTTCAAGCGAAGGAGCGTACCGACGTCCTGGGCAGGGTGGGGGCCGTCGTTGTCCACGAGTATGTCTTTTCCCGTCCGCAGGATGCTTCCGTCATCGGAATTGAGAATAAGCCGATAGACGCCGTCATCGGGAATCTTAAGGGCACCTTCCAATCTGATCGCAAATCCGTCCGTCTTGGGGGCGCCCATGGCAAGGACGTCGAGTGCCCGGGCCACCCCCGTCTTCACGACCTTTTGTTTTTCCATTGCGGGCGCTTTTTCGAAAGTTCCGTGGCAAACTTCAAAAAGAAGGCCGGGCTTCGGGTTTTCAATCTCCATGGTGGGTGGGATAGGGTATTCCGAGAGCTTGAGAGTAACCTCTTTTGTTTTCTTTCCTTGGGATACGGATAGTTTCAACTCGTCGCCAACTTTTTGGTCAAGTAAATGAGCGAACCAATCGAGACAACTTTCCAAAGGTTTCCCGTTCACGCTCTTCAGGACGTCGCCCGGTCGAATACCAAGTTTCCCGGCGGGGGATTTTTTCGCCACGCCAAGAATTTTTGCATTCTGCGAGAGCGGATCCAAAGTGATGCCTGTGAAAATTCCCCGGCGGACTTCGGGTGCGAAGAGCTCGTTGAGGTTTTCCCGTACCCGGTCGATTGGAATGGCAAAGTTGATGTTTTCCTCATCGGGATTCTTGTTCGAGACCACGCCGACTTGCTCACTCAAGGCATTGATCAGGGGACCACCGGAATTCCCAAGGTTGCTGGCGGCGTCGAACTGGATGAAGCGGTCGCGGACGTCCCCGCTGAAATAACGCATGACCAGAGCATTCGGTGCGGTGAGGATGAAGTTGGGGGAACTCACGATGCCTGACGAGTATACGATCCCGCGACCACCCGGGTTTCCTGCACACAGAATGGGCTCGCCCGTCATCAGGTCGTTGCTCCGTCCGAGCCGGATGGCGGTGAGGGCTTTGGGTGCTTGAACCTTCAGGAGGCACAAGTCTTTTTCCGGCATTCTCCCGATGATCTTGTACTCCAAGGGAAGCCGGTGGTCCCGAAGCAGGACGACCCCGCCCATCCCGGCAACGACGTGATCATTTGTCAGGACATATCCGTCCTTGTGCACGACACTCCCGCTTCCCATGCTGAGTCGGCCCTCTGCTTGGCTGAATATGGCCGCAACCGCAGGTTCGGTCTTTCGGACAATCCTGACCGTATCCGTTACCCGGGGGGAATTTTCGGACGGGGCGGCAAAGCAAAACGCCGTAACGAACAATAGAACCGAAGCTATCGCATGGAAAGGGCGCATGACTGGCCCTTGGTCTTAGAGTTCCTTGATCCGGATATTACGGAAATGAAGGTTGTTGGGTTCCCCGTGATCCTGCAATGAAACGTATCCTTCCGAAGGGCGGTCACTGACGCCGGATTGTTTCCCTTCGCCTTTCTTGTTGAGTTGGTGGTCGATGATTTTCTCGCCGTTGAGGTTCACTTGCAGGTGGTGACCCTTGCAGGTAACGATCATCTTGTTCCATTCTCCGGGCTTCTTCGACATGTTCTTGGTCGGCCCGACCGTGCGGATGATACCGCCATGATCGTGATGGCCCATCTTGTCGTTGGGCTTGCCGAAGGAGTCCAGAATCTGGCACTCGATACCTGTCTTAACGGGATCCTTGGGGTCGCCGATGCGAAAGTATACGCCGCTGTTGCCACCCTTTGGATACTTGTATTCGACCTCGAGGACGAAGTCCTTGTACTTCTTGACCGAGGTCAGGTAGTCGTCGTAGCGCTGCCAGCCCTTTTCTCCGGGACGGGGCTGGATGAGCAAGGAACCGTCCTTCTGGGGGATCCAGTTGCCGGTGGTTTTCCACCCGGTCAGGTCCTTGCCGTTGTAAAGGGAGACGAATCCGTCCTTGCCCTTGTGGTGTTTGGCGATGGCGAAGGGGGCGAGGGCGGATGCTAAGATAAATAGAGCTAGGTTTTTCATAAACTGGAGGGCTTTGGTGTTTTACTTGGAATGAATTTCGCGAACCTTGATATTTCGCCAAGTTACGCTGTATGGACCGCTTCCTTTCCTGACTCCGTGAACCTGCAAGCCGATGAATCCTTTGGGGTGGGTCTTGAGCTTTTCCTTGTCGACGAGGTCGGATACCTGATTCCCGTTGATCCAGGTCTGGATGCGGGCACCGTCGGCTAAGACGCGGTACTTGTTCCATTCCCCGTCCTTGAAGTGCTTGTGTGGCTTGAGCTTGTCCTTGGGGGTCATCCATCCGCCACAGGCTTCGCCGTAGATATATCCGGATTCGGCGCCTTTTCCTTTGGTTGCCTCGATCTCGACTTGCGGACCGTTTACCCGGCCGAACTTATCCCCTCTCTTCTTTTCCTTGTCGTTCAATTCCTTGGTCTGGGACCGGATTTGCACGCCCGAGTTGAGCTCGTTGTTGATCAGCTTGACTTCGAACTGGAGCTCGAAGTTTCCGTAGAGCTTGTTTGAGCAAAGGAAGGAGTTCGGACTGCCTTCCTTGGTCGTACCGAGGATTGCTCCGTCCTTGACTACGTAAGTGGCCGTGCCGTTCTTTTGTGTCCATCCTTCGAGTGTCTTGCCGTCAAAGATGGCCTTGAGCTCACTCGATTTGTGATGCTTGGCGTTGAGGAATGAAGACGCGATGAGGGCGAGCGTAATGGTCAGTATGCGATGCATTTGAATGATTGGGTTAGAAGGGTTTGAGGGTATTGGTGATCAGTAGAGTGCAGGCGCACTGCTTTTGGCAAGAGACAAAGAAAGGTCAGGATGACTTACTTGAAGCAAGACAATCCCATCCAAAGGGTGCTATTTCTTCTTTTTGGGCTTCCTGCGCGATGCGGCGTGTTCCTCGGGGGTCCGCCAGGGCCCGGGGGTGAAGGTGACGTCCGCCACGGTCGGTAACTTTACCCGGTTTGTTCTGGCGCCATAGTCATCGAGTTGCTCGTTGAGCTCGTCTTCCGTGACTTTGTAGGTGGGTACGCCACCAGATGGAACTTTCTCACCGGCCGCCCATGCAATGGTGTTCATGACGAGCGTACGGTAGCCGTCGATGGCCCAGTTGCGGTGATGGTGCCCGCCCGTAAAACCGGCTCCTCTCCCGCCGTCAGGACGGACGATTCCCCAGAGCAGGGATTGTTTCTTTCCCTTGGCCAGAAATCCCTTCTGGGTCCATAGGTTGTTGATGTGGTGGAGGTTCTTTTCGGTTGGAGTTGCGGTGCCAAGGGGCAGGGCCTTGGGGTGGTACTCGATATTGAAGTAGAACTCGTCGACCGCATCGATCGGACCAACTCCCTGCGCGGTTTCGTGCCCTTTCATGGGTTTGATCTTGGCCCGCCAGAATGGGTTTACGGAAACCCCGTTCTTAAAAAATCCGCCAATCCACGGAAGGTAGTATTGTTCCCCCTTGTCCACGCTGGGATGCACGGCGTAATGCATGAAGACCACCCCGACCTTGTTCTTCTTTACCAACTGATCCATCTTTTCCCAACCCTTTCCGATCACGCTGGTTCCATCTGCATAGATCACGATGGCGTCCGCATCGTCGAGGATGGATTCGTCCTTTGGCCACCCCGCATGGATGGAGGCTTGGATGGATACTTTTTTCTGGGCATTGAAATGCTTGGCCAGCAAATGCGATCCCGCCCTGAACTCATGATCCCCGGATGCGTGACTGCGTCCGCCGTGAAGGAAGACGACCTTGGCCGCATGAGCGGGTACGAGTGAGAATACCCAAGACAGGGCGAAGAGGACGATTGGTTTGAAAACGGGTTTCATTGTAGTCATGGAGGGTTGGGTATGGGTTCGTGCGATCATTCTAGCCTAGCCGTTAAATTCCGATGGTAAAGTTCTTTCATGTTGTTCTTTTTGATTTCTTGCTCAAGGACTTCTTGGATGAAATACATTCCCTGCCTATTCTTATCCCTTCTTGTCTTTGCCTCCGCATCCTTTGCCCGCAAGCCAAACGTCATTCTCATCATGGCCGACGACTTGGGCTATGCCGAGCTTGGCAGTTACGGACAGAAAAAGATCAAGACTCCCCGCCTGGACGAATTGGCCAAGGAAGGGATGTCTTTTAGCCGGAACTATTCCGGTAATGCGGTTTGCGCCCCGTCCCGTTGCACGCTCATGACGGGCAAGCACCCCGGGCATGCCTTTATCCGAAACAACGGCGAGATCAAGCCCGAGGGGCAACGTCCGATTCCCAAGAAGGAGATTACCATCGCCGAAGTGCTCAAGAGCGAAGGGTATGCAACGGGCGCCTTTGGGAAATGGGGCTTGGGAGGGTCAGGTTCCGAAGGCGATCCCATTCATCAGGGATTCGATCGTTTCTTCGGGTACCATTGTCAGCGCCACGCTCATAGCTACTACCCGAACTACCTTTGGAGCGATCTTAAGCGCGTACCCTTGAACAACGAACCTCCGGTTCCCGGGCATGCCTCCTTGCCCAAGGGCTCCGATCCCAGCGATCCGCGCAGTTACGACGTTTTCAAAGGCAAGGAATACGCTCCTGACCGGATCAATGAGGAGGCCCTCAAGTTCGTCCGCAAGAACAAGGACAAGCCCTTCTTTCTCTATTATCCGACCGTGATCCCACACGTTGCCCTTCACGTTCCGGATGAAGAGCTCAAACCTTACTTGGCTCAAAAATGGAACGACCCTCCTTTCAGCCGCCATCAGGGTTACGGCTACACTCCGCACTTTCCCCCCCGGGCCGCCTACGCCGCCATGATCACCAGAATGGATACCTATATCGGGCGTGTGCTCGACCTGGTCGAGGACCTGGGACTGACCAAGGACACGATCGTGATCTTCACGTCCGATAATGGAACGACCCACCTCAAACTCGAGGTGGATTATGATTTCTTCGAGAGCGTGGGCAAATTGCGCGGGTTGAAGGGGTCGCTCTACGAGGGAGGTATCCGGGTGCCCTTGATCGTCAAGTGGCCGGGCAAAGTGAAGGCTGGCAGCCAGTCCGGGCTGGTGACTGGTCTTGAGGACTGGATGGTGACCATTCACGAACTGGTCGGTGTCAAGAAACCGATGCCCAAGAATCGAGACGGCGTAAGCATTGCACCCGCCTTGCTTGGTAAGAAACAAGAACCGCGCGCCTTTCTTTACCGTGAGTTTTCCGGATACGGGGGGCAACAAGCGGTCTGGGTGGGCAAGTGGAAAGCGATCCGCCAGAAGATGCTCCGCAAGGGAAAGAATCACGATCCCTTGAAGATCGAGCTTTACGACTTGGACAAGGATGTGAGCGAAAGCAAGGACTTGGCTTCGAAAAATCCTGACATTGTGAAACGGCTCAAAAAGCTGATGGAAGAACAACACGTTCCCTCCAAGGAATTTCCCCTGCGGGTAATCGACTGATCCTTAGCCAATCAAATACTTTCCCATCATGATTAGAACACTTCTTTTCATCCTCTCCCTTGTTTGCAGCTTGTCCTTCCTTCAGGGCAAAGGCCCGAACATCATCTTCATCTTCGCGGATGACTGGGGATGGGGGGACCTCGGGTGCCATGAGCATCCTTACCTGGAAACCCCCAATATCGACCGCTTGGCCAAGGAGGGGACCGACTTTCACCGCTTTACGGTAGCAAGCGGGGTTTGTTCGCCTAGCCGGACCGCCGTCATGACGGGCCATTTCCCCGCCCGTTACAATATTGACGGGCACTTTGCCTGGGTCCCGAGCAACCAGAAGAGAAACATGCCCGACTGGCTTGATCCCAAGGCTCCCATGCTATCTCGCTTTCTCAAAAAGGCGGGGTATGCCACTGCCCACTATGGCAAATGGCACCTCGCCAACGACATGATTCCCGACGCTCCTTTCCTAACCGAATATGGGTATGACGATTACGGAGCCTTCAATTGTTCCGGACCCCAGATGTACGTCCATGACGACGTCAAGAGCGCCATCCCTTTCATCGAGAAAAGCCAGGCCAAGGGAAAACCTTTCTTCATCAACCTGTGGATGCATGAACCACACACACCCTTTCACGTCGACCCCAAGCTTCAGAAGCGCTTTGCCAAGCTCGGGGAGAAGGATGCGATCTATGCAGCGACTCTCTTTCATGCCGACTTGAGGATAGGGCAACTGCTCGACGCCTTGGACCGGTTGAACCTGACCAAGGATACCTTGGTAATCTTTAGTTCAGACAACGGACCCGCCCGCGGGGCCAAGGACGCGCCCTTGACTCTCGGTTACGATTCAGCCACCGGACTGGGATACGGAATCGCCGCGGCCAAGGGAATTACGGGAGGCCGTAGGGCCTACAAGGGAGCCCTCCTGGAGGGTGGCATAGGCGTGCCTTTCATCGCTAGGTGGCCAGGGAAAGTGCCTGCCGGAAAGGTGGACAAGTCCTCCATTCTTTCGGCGGTCGATCTTCTGCCCACCTTTTGCGAGCTTGCCGGGGTCAAACTACCCCGTTCGTACAAGCCCGACGGGATAAGCCAAGTGGCCACCCTCAAGGGGAATGGTAATTCGAAACGGACCAAGCCCCTGTATTGGAAAATCGGAGCGGCTTGGCCTCCTCGGGAATCGAAGCCCGACCATTGGGTGTCCTACGCTGTCGCGAGCATGCAGTGGAAACTGGTGGCGAATAACGATCTTTCGCATTGCGAACTTTTTGATCTCGAAAAGGATCCCTTGGAAAAGAATGACCTCAAGGATGAGAAACCCGAAGTCGTGAACGACTTGCTTGCCAAGATCAGGAAGTGGCAGTCCGCCTTGCCAGCCAAGCCGACGGGGAACGTATTCTCGAACTTGAGAAAAGCTTCTAAATAAGCTCGGCGAGAGGCTTGGCTTGGGGGTCGACCGGGTAGTGGGGCCGGCCTTGCAGGTCGAAGGCCCGGTCATGAGTGGGGGAGATCCCCATCTGGTGAAAGAGCGTGGAAAAGACTTCCTTGAAGCGGACCGGTCGGTCGTCCGGTTCAGCTGCCTGCTTGTCGGTCGAGCCAATCACTTGTCCGTTACGCATGCCGCCACCGGCCAATAGGCAAAAGTTCGCCTTGGGCCAATGATCTCTTCCACCCTTCGCATTGATTTTCGGGGTCCTCCCGAATTCTCCCCAACAGACCACGCTGACGTCGCGGTCGAGTCCCCGTTCGTGCAAGTCCTCGACGAGTGAGGAAAGGGCCTGATCGAGCAGGGGCATGTCTTCGCGCCCGCGCTTGAAGTTTCCACTGTGCCAGTCCCACCGGCTGAAATTGAGAGAGACGTACCGGGCGCCCGCCTCGACGAGTCGGCGGGCGAGAAGAAAATTAGTCGTCATCTTGGGTGCCCCGTCGGCCCGCCATTCGGGATCCGGTTTCCCATACCTTTCAATGGTCTTCGGATCTTCCTTGGACAAATCGAGAGCATCGGACAATGCGGATGACGAGAGAATGCCCAAGGCTTTTTCCTCGTACTCCTCGTAGCCTCCGAGGGAAGCGGTTCTTTCAACCTTTCGTCTGAAGTGGTCGAAGGATTTCCTCAGGGCATGCCGATCCTGCAGACGTTCGAGGGAGAGGTCGTTGAGGACCATGTTCGATGCGCTCTGGACGGAGGATTTGTCATCCTTCCCTCCAACCAGGCGGAAGGGTCCGTGGGCCTTCCCGAGAAACCCGCCATCGCCCGGGTCGCCCCATTGGTTGTGGCTGGTCGGGTACATGAGAGTGAGATGCGCCGGTACGCCTGTGTCGGATTGCCCCTTGGCGTTGGATACCCAAGCTCCGGTCGAAGGAAGCCCTCCGGCAAATCCACGGGTATTCCGGGGATGCCCGGTCAGGCATTGGTAAAGGTCGTGTCCGCCTTGCGAATCGATCATCGAGCGGATGATGGTGAACTTGTCCATCATGCCGGCCATTCTGGGAAAGAGTTCGCCCACTTGGATACCGGGAACGTTGGTCGAGATGGGCTTGAATTCACCCCGCACGTCCGAAGGGGCATCGGGTTTCAAGTCAAACATGTCCTGGTGGGGAGGACCTCCGGGGAGCAGGACGTTGATGATCGCCTTGTGGGAGCGACCGGTTCCGGCACGGTCTTCGGCCTGCAACAGGCGGGGCAGGGTGGCCCCGGCTATGCCGAGCGAGCCAATGGAGAGAAATGACCTGCGGGACAGGCCATCGCAAAATTTACCCGAGGGCTTTCCAACTACGCTTAGCACTATCGAGAACCTAAGACGTTCAACCGATTCAGGTCAAAGGAATCCTTGCTGTTTTCAGTACTTTATCGAAAGGGGTAAAGAAAAAGTCAGAACTCAGGGAACCCCTTGTTCAGAGGGAGCCAATTCGGTAGAGGGCCTCGTTGGTCCGCACGAGGAAGGATTTTCCAAAGGGTGCGAAACTGGCCATGTGGGCGGTTCCGTCGAGCTCGTTTTTGCTAACCACTTTCAGGGTCTTGCCCGGCTTGATGACCGTCGTTACGCCGGCCCGATCGGAAAAGTAGAGTAGCCCGCCTGCGTAGGTCGGGGAGGAACTGAATTCCCCGTCCAGCCGTTCGCGCCAGTTAAGATCGCCCGTAATGGCATCGACACAGGTGAGGATGCCCCCGTCGTTGACCACGTAGAGCTCCTTTCCAACGAGGATGGGGGACGGCATTTTCGGCCCCCTGTCGAGCCTCCATACAAGCTTGGGAGTTTTCAGCCCCTCGTAGCGAAAGGCTAGAATTTCCGCCTTCATGAAACAGGTTGAGAGGTAGATCATCCCGTGGCCGGTGACGGGACGAGCGACGTTGGAAAACCCGAGGTGGCCGTACTTGATCTTCCACAATTCCTTCCCGTTTCTCGGGTCGTATCCGTAAACCCAGTCGGCGCTGCATGAAATGAGGACGGGTTTGCCATTAAAGGTTTCCACGATTGGAGTGGAGTAGGATTTCTGGAGTTGGGGATTTTCCCTGAGTTCACCCGAGCGCTTGGTCTTCCATGCGATTTTTCCACTGTCTTTGTACAGGGCGACGATGTTTTGTTTGTCGCTCCCGTCGAGATGGAAGATCATCAGATTATCCCAGATCAGGGGTGAGCTGCCGGGCCCGTTCTCGTGCATTACCCAAAGGGCCTTGTCGGCGTTTTTCCAAAGGATCTTGCCCGACTTGGCATCGATGCATGCATTCCCGTAGGCTCCGAAGTGGAAGTAGATCTTTCCGTCCTCGATGACCGGGGTGGGGGAAGCGTAACTGTTGAGCTTATGAACCCATTGGGGTTGTTTCTTCTCAAAAACCTCCACGTTTTGCAGGACCTTGCCCGACTTTGGATCGATTTGCAGGGCCCGCAGGCTTACCTTGGAAAGGACGATGACCGTGGGTAACCCCTTGTTTTCCTTGAGCCTTTCCTTTTTCTCAGCCTCTGATGCCGGGGTCTCGATTGCGGTCGTTATCCAGATTAAGCCATCCTCATGGATGGGCGAGGAATGACCGCGTCCCGGGAGCACGGACTTCCAGGCAACGTTTTTTTGCTTGTTCCATTCCGCGGGGTATCCCCCTTTGCCGGCATGTCCGTTTGCATCCGGTCCACGCCATTGGGGCCACGAATCGGCACCATAAAGGATTGCCGGAATAAGGAGAAAGAGGGCGAAGCGTTTCATGTTGGATCTCCTTTTGAATCAGGGAAGTCGTTTGACCATGAGGTTGCGGAACAAAACCGTGCTTCCCGGATCGTGCCCCTGCAGGGCGAAGGTGCCTTCGCCCAGTTTTCTTTCAAAGGAACCTCCTGCCTTCCAGTCATCGGGCTGGGTCCACTCGATGATGGTCTTTCCGTTAACCTGGGTGAGGACCTTCTTGCCTACCACCTTGATGTAGACGTCGAACCATTGATCGTCCTTGGCGGGTGCCTCCAGAGTATCCTTTACCCCGTAGACGCTGGCCGTCTTTTTTGGGTCGTGATAGGTGTTGTTGACTTGGCACTCGAAGCCTGCCTTGGGCCATCCCTCGTCTTGAAAACGGGTATGGAAATAGATTCCGGAATTGGAGTGTGGCAAAGTCATGACCTGAGCCTTGAATTCGAAATTCTTGAAGGGCTTTTTAGTCTCGTAGAACAGGTGGCATCTGCCGGGCGCGTTGGCCACGATACACCCGTTCTTTACTGTGAAGGATACGTCGTTCTCGTTTGCCTTCCATCCCTTGAGGGTCTTGCCGTCGAACATGCTTACCCATCCTTTGCCGGGGGCGTGATCCTTGGCCAAGTGCTCGCCCAGCAAGTCGCGACCGAAATCACCATCGAAGTCACGCCAGACCGCATGGACATGATTGGCATCGTTTTGAGTGGAGTCGTATTCGAAGAGGAATTTCGGGGTTTGAATCCGATAGTAGTGACCTTCGCCCGCTTTTTGGCTACCCGCCCAAGCAAAATAGGTCTTCTCGGGATCCAGGAGAGGGTTCCGGGCAGTGATTTGATCGACGACCTCCGGACGGTGCTTGGCCGCGTAGGCTTCCACGATTTCAGCGAGCCAGCCCTTTTGGCGGGAATTCATCTTGGTTATGGGCAGACCCTTGGGAGGGAAGAAGGTTTTTCTATCGATCACGCTATCCTGCCCGGAGTAGATATCGCGGGGAGCCTTGTCCGACAGAATCGCCATGTTTCTTTGGGGAGGGGACAGGGAACGCACGAATTTGCGGGCCTTGCCTTCCTCGTCTGCGAGGACCTTGAGTCCCTTGTAGGGTCCTTCCTTGACCTCGGCCGGGTTGGATCCCCAGAAACTTGGGGTCACGGAAAAGATCCGCCCGTTCACGAGCGTGAAGTTAAGCGAGAGGTGATGTCCCTCGAAGCGCCAACCCCAAGTGCCGGAGGCATCGGGTTTTCCGAAGATGGAGACGTGATAGAGGTAGGGGTCGCGGATGTCGCGTCCTTCGAGCTCGAAGAGGATTTGCTCGAGGATCATGATGGTCGATGCCTCGAGGTATCCACGGTGACTGAGACCGGAAGCGAGAAGGGCATGGGCGAGGGTGCGTTGGGCGGGTTTCATGTTACCCAGGGTCAGCCCGAGACGCTTGCCGTTTGGCTTGATGAAGTTGCCCGGCACGAAATGCCATCTCTCTCGCTCCTTGTCATTCCATGAGAAAACGGCTTCTTTCTTGGCCTTGTCATCCAGTGACAAGAGGAAGCGTTTGGCCGCCGTAGCCATGTCGGTGGCGGGATCGTGAGCAAAGGTCTTGCCTAGCAAAGCGAGGAAGAGGGTCAGGATGGTAAGGAATTTCATGTTTGAATGGTAATCAAATGCGAGATCGCGTCGGAACGTCCACGCTAAAGATATCCAAACTTTCAGAATGTGAAGGAACCTTGACGGTTTCGATATGGTTGGGTACCGAATATTCAGGATGGTTCAAAACAGGAAAGGAAGAGGTTTTCGTTGAAGGTTCGAAAACTGGATGACGGGGTTTCTCTCGTTTCGGGTTCTCTTTTCTCCGGAGGTGGAGTGGGAGACGTCGGGATCGAGTGGGGAGCCAAAGTTCCGGTTCTCGCCGCCTGTGAACTGGTTCCTTCCCGAGCCGCGCTCATAAGGAGCAATTTCCCCGGGACCAAGGTTTTCGAGGGGGACGTTTGGAAACTGCAGGATTCCTACGTCGACTACTTTCACTCCAAGCTCAATGGCCGGAGGCCTTGGCTTCTGACTTTGTCGCCACCTTGTCAGGGAATGTCCTCCAACGGAGCAGGTCGTATTTCTGCAGCCATCCGCCAAGGCAAACGTCCGGAGGAGGACGAGCGCAACCGTTTGATTCTTCCGGGCATAAACGTTCTCGAGCAATTGCAACCGGACTGGTTCATTCTCGAAAACGTCCGGAGAATGGAAAACACCATCATTCGAAACGAAAAGGACGAACCGGAAAATATTCTCGATTGCCTGTCCCGTCGCCTCCATCCGCTCGGTTATTCAATCCGGGCAAACGTTCTCGACTTCCGTGCCTATGGAGTTCCCCACCACCGTTCGCGCTTGATCACCATCGGCTGCCGGATTCCTTCCCAGGTCAAGGAACATTGCCCCGTCAAGTCGGTCTATTCGAAAGAATTGAGTCCCTTTCATTCTACGCCTACGCATGGTTCGGCAGGCAAGCCTCCCTTCGTCAGTTTGCGTCAGGCAATCGGAGGTCTGCCAAGCTTGGATGCCCGTGATCGGTTGGTCGACCCGGACGATCCCTACCACTGCGTGCCCAAATGGAACGACAAACAGTACTTTTGGATGGAGCATACCCCGGAAGGACAGACGGCCTTCGAAAACGACCGGTGTCCCGACTGCGGGGAGTTGAGCAAGGACCGGACCAGCACGTCTTGTTCTTGCGGTTTTCCGCTCCCCCGCCCTCAGGTTTCCAAGGGGCGTGAAACTAGGCTGGTTCGAGGTTTTCGTTCGTCTTACCGCCGAATGCGCTGGGATAAGCCGGGGGGGACCCTAACCATGAACAGTGGGGTGATCTCGAGTGATCTCAAAGGTCACCCCGAGCAGAATAGAGTTCTTTCCATTCGCGAAATCATACTCCTTTCCACCCTGCAAAACCCTTTATGGCAAAAGACCTTTTCGTTCGAGGGAATCAAGTACGGAAGAATGAAGGAGGAAGAGACGTTTTCGAAAAAATTGATCCGTGAGGTCATTGGGGAATCGATTCCTCCCTTGGCCATGTTGCGAATCGTCGAGCGGTTGACCGAACTGGACGGACGGTTCTAGCGGAATAGATCCAGCAATCCCCGCAAGGCGCTACGGTCCTTCCGGGTTTCACTTTCACGCTTCCTTAACTTGTCCATGCCCGCGGTTCCTTCTTTCCTTGTCACGCGCCCGTCCTTGTTTGAATCGAACAGAGGGAACAGGGCGGGTCTGGTAAATTCGTTCTTGGTCAGGAAACCGTCTTGGTTCTTGTCCAACTGAGTGAAAAGGTCGCGTTTGCCACCCTCATTTTCATTCGGGGAGCCTGTGGTATCGAATTCACACTCGACGTAACCAATGAGCATTTCTTCGTCCGATTGATCGCCCCAGCGAACGATCCGGCTCGGGTCTGGATTTGCCGGGTTGTCCTTGCTGTTGTCGAAAGTGCCCGTTACCTCGATCCGACTGCCAGCGGGCAAGGTTCGCGGTTCTTTCAGTTCGTAGCGTAGCTGCCAGTTGAAATCGTAGCGTGGTACCTCGAGCAAGGTTTCCCTTTTCCCGTTCTGCGTAAGCAGTTCATATTTGAAGGCCTTTCCCCGCAGGTGCATGTGGGGCATGAAGGCGCGTACGACGATTCCCGGCGGAACGTATCTCGACGCGGTTTCGATATGATTAGGTGCGTTGGCCGGTATGCTTATGCGACGGTTGGCGACGGGCAAAGTTCGAACGGTTCTCGCAGGGGGGTCCTTTGCGAAGCGGAACCCAATCCGTGTTCGGTCGGTTGTTGCTTTCCCGGTTGGGGTGTAGTGCACCTGGAAGAGAAGGGTTGCTCCCGCGTGTAGTTTTTTCGCCACGCCCTTGGGGAATTCGACGAAGGTATTGCCCGGGACGTAAGCGGCGAGGGCTCCGGCTTGTTCTCTTTTTACTCCATCTTTGCCGGAAGCGAAAACAAGAACGTGATGGACCACCTCGGGCGCGGTTGGCCTCACTTCGGTTGCCTGTATCCAACGGTCCTCGAGAAAGTTGGTTTTTACCCGGACGTAGACGTAGGGCATCTGTCCGGTCGCCTTGACCTTGACTTCCCTTGGCAGAGAAAAAATAACGTCGGGTTTGCCAATGCTCCATTCGCTTTTGCGGACAATGGGCAAAGGGGCGTCCGCCGGGTTGCCTTCCGGTTTTCCATTTTTTATCCAAGCCAGGAGATCGGCTTTGTCCGATGCGCAAAGGGAGCGGTCATTGGCCCAGGGAGAGTGTTGGCCAGCGGGCGGGGTCGATGCAAACCAAGGGGGCATGATCCCCTCGGAAACGACCTTTTTGATCATTCCTGCATTTTCCTCCGCCTCGTCATAATGCTCGAGTGCAAAGGGGCCGACTCCACCTTCCCGGTGGCATTCCACGCAGTTGGCTTCCAGAATCCGGGAGATCCGGTTATGATAGGTCCAAACCTGTTTTGGGTTTCCTGTGGATGAAACGTCCAGCTCGCATCCGGGAGCCCACAAGGCGGATGATTTGATCGGCTTGCCGGATAAGTGAGCGTCCAGCGCTTCCCGAAGGTATGATCTGCGGGGTGCGTCCAGTTGGTAACCGATTCCGTACTGGTCGTCGACCGGTCCGCGATAGATGATGGTGCGGGCGGCATCCAGAACAAAAGTGTCCGTAGTCGTACGCGCTCCAAGGGTGCGGGTTAGGGATTCGTCCTTGTCTAAAATGACTGGTCCATTGAATCCGTGCGCATTGGCCATTTTGCGCAAGTCTTCACTGGCTCCCTTGACGGCAATTGGATCTACGTAGAGAAAGGCCACGTTTTGCTGGCCGTATGTTTTCTCGATTTCCGCCAAGGTCGGGGCAAATCGCTTGCTGATCGGGCATGAAGCCCCGGTGAATGCCACCACCAAGGCTTTCTTGTCCTTGAAGTCGGATAGCTTTCCTTTCTTTCCTTCGACCGTTTCGAATGAAACGTCCGGAACCCAACGGCCTACGCCATGGGCATCCGCATCGATTGGCTTCGGACCTTGCTTCAACGAAGCCGAGGGAGCCGCGGTCAGAAACGAAACAAGTACCAGTGGGGTAATGCTCGGTATTACTCTCATAGTCATGATATTGTAGATAATTTGATTGGATGACGAACTTTGATTCAACCAATCCTACTACACCGTTACCGTTCCCGCGGTTACTTCAATTCAACTTACTTGTCCCGTTGGTAAACCCTCACGTAATCAACCAGCATCTTGGCGGGAAACTTGGTCTGGGCGTCGGGGTTGCCTGGCCAACGTCCACCCACCGCCAAGTTGAGCACGAGGTGGAAGCGCTGGTCGAAAGGGGCAGGGAAGGGTGTTTTGTCGGAGAACCATTTTTGTTGGGTTTGCCAAGGCTTTCCATCGATTGCCCAAGTGATCTTTCCTTTTTCCCAAATGACGGAAAAGACATGGAAATCGTCGGCAAAGGTTCCTGAGGCAAGCTTATATTCCTTGCCCGTGTGCTTATTCTTTGGCCACCCACCACCGTAGTGGAGAGTCCCGTGATAGGTCGAAGGTTTGTGCCCGACCAATTCCATGACGTCAATCTCCCCGCTTGATGCCCATCCTCCATATTTTTCGTCTGTCGGGAGCATCCAGATGGCAGGCCAAATTCCTTGTCCGATGGGAAGCTTGGCCCGGACGTCCACCCGGCAATAGGTCCAGTCGCCCCGGAGCTTGCTGCGAATCCGACCGGATGAATATTGTCGCACTGTTCCTGCCATGTTGGGGTTGTCCTTGTGCGCCTCGATGACGAGGTTGCCGCCTTCTACCCGGAGGTTCTTCTTGTTCCAGCGGTAAGCCTGCATTTCGTTGTTTCCTCCCCCCAAGGCATTCTCCTCCACGCCCCATTTCGAATAATCGAGGGAATTCCCGTTGAATTCGTCGGCCCAAACGAGCTTACCCTTGTTTGCCTGTTGCGCTTGACTGACCTGAGTGAACGTCAGGAACGGGAGGATGCAAAAAATCTTGAATGAAATGTTTTTCTTCATGTTTTGAATTCTTAAGGACTAAAAGATTACCAGTCGTCGGTACGGAATGGTGAGGCCGGAAACCCTTCCCTGTTGTACAGGTTGGCCCCCAGAGGATTGGCGGAATAAGCGTAGCGTACGGCAACGGGTACCGGGACGTCGGGATGGGAAACGAGGACGGTGTCTCCATCTATGACGGCTTCAGCCCATACCCAGGTTTTGTCCTTCCCGGCGATGGCGAAGCGTTCGAGCTTGGCATCGATCACGATCTCCTCGGTTGGCTTGAGTCCATCCTTTTTTCCGATGATGAGTCCTTTCCCGATATGCTTGAAATGAATGCGGGTCTTTCCGTTTTCCACGGTCATCTTCTCATAGAGCGGACCACTTGGAACGACGTCCTGACCATAGGTTTGTGCAAGCGCCCATTGGGCGAGCCGCTTGCCTACGTCCTGTTTGTTCTTGGGGTGAATGTCACTGGTTTCTCCAATGTCCATGATAACCGCCATTCCGGAGTTCGGTATGTCCAGGGCCATCCTTTCCGCATCGCGAATCTTGGCATACCCGTCTCCGCCTTGCGGGGTCTTCTTGTCATTGGTGAAGTTGGCCAACTGAACCCAGTAGAAGGGGAAATCTCCCTGATTCCAGACCTTCCGCCAGCCTTTGACCAGACCATGCTTCTTGTGATAATAGGTTTCTCCTTCATTTCCGTTGGATTCCCCCTGATACCAAATCGCGCCCCGGATTGCGTAAGGAACAAGGGGATGAATCATCCCCCGGTAGAGGCGAGTCGGGTCCTGATGACTCGTGCCGATCCCAACTTGGGCGGTTGCGGGCCGGGAAGGGGGGAACTTGCCTGCCTGAACAGCTTGCTCGGCTTGCTTGATCCAGTCCCTCATGCTTTGGATCCCGGCGAGGTGGCGGGCTTTTCCTTGCTCGGTAGATGGATCCACCGCCTCGACGCGCTTGATTACCTCTTGGGCGAACCCTTGATCCCTTACGATACGGTAGCCTTCAATTGGCATCCATGGTTCGATCCGGGTACCTCCCCAGGACGAATTGATCAATCCGATGGGGACGTCGAGTTTCTGCATGAGCGCGCGTCCAAAATAATAACCGACTGCGGTGAATCCTCCGGCTGTTGCAGGAGAGCAAACTTGCCAATTCGCCTTGAAGTTTCTCTCGTGGGAATCAGACGGAATCTTCGGAACTTTGATATGTCGGATTTTCGGGTGATTGGCGGCTTGCTTCTCTTCATTCGGATTGAGGGCGCCGTTGACCGACCATTCCATGTTGGACTGCCCCGAGCAAACCCAGACTTCGCCGACCAAGACGTCCTTGATTATGATCTCCTCGGACCCTTCGACTGTCAGTTCACGTGCTTGACCGCTTGCCTTCATCGCGGGCAATCGGACTTCCCACCGTCCGTCTTTCCCTGCTTTTGCCGAGGCGGTCTTCCCTCCAAAGGAAACCTTTACTTCTTCCCCTGCGTCGGACCAACCCCAAACAGGGACCGGTTTGTCTCTTTGCAGGACCATGTGATCACCGAACGTTGCCGGAAGTTCAATTGCTCCCTGAAGATTGAATGCGACGGAGCAGGTTGCAAGAATGCGGATTAGATATGGAAATACTTTTGTCGGCATGTGTCCTGGTTGTGTTCGGTCATTTGGCAGTTTTTAGAGGAATGAGTGACTACCAAATTCCTTTCTCAAAAACCCGATCAGTTCAAACTCAAAAAAGCGGCCGGAATAAAAAAAAGCGGCCCGTTCTCGTTGCCGAGAACGGGCCTAAAGCCAAGAAAGCCTACCCCAAAACTTCCTTGGATAAGTCCATTTAGCTAGTTGCTTGTTCTCTCGTCAACTGAGTTTCCGAACTAGTTTGTGTTTTTCCTCCTTGGGGTACCTTTAACACTTTGTGAAACAGGGCTTTAAGTTGTTCACTTTTAATTACAAAAGTTATTCACTGCTTTTCCGCGTGCTTGTTAGCAACGAGGCTTTCGCATTGCCTTAGCCTTCAATATTCCCGGTTCTTCTTCTTTCCTGGCTCGGGAATGGGATACGAACCATCCGGGTTCGGTTGCAAAGGAGATTCGGATTTCATGGTCAGGTTTTCGGCTCCCGGACCCATCCGGTGTTCGCAATTGAGCATCTCGTCATAAGTTACCTCGACTCCGGTATGGGCCGCCATGCGTCCCATCGAAGTGACTACGCTGGCCTGAACGCCGCGTTCCACTTCGTTGTAGGGTTTGTTGTTACGGATCGCATCCATGAGATGTTCCCACTCGTCTTGGTAGGGGCTTGATTCAGTCAAGGGTCGCCCGCCATCTCGCTGTCCGAACATCCAGGCAAGGTCGCTGTCCGAGCCTTGACCCTTGTGAATTCTGGCTTGGGAGCGATGGCCACCCGGACCGGAAATCAAGGCGTACCCTTTCGTCCCATGGGCGTTGCTCGAGAACTCCTGTTTGCAACCGGTCATGTTACGACCGTGCAGGTACATCTTTGTCTCATCGGCAAAAGTATATTCCACTGTGTAATTGTCGAAATTTTGGTCGATGTTATCACCCCGGTAGTGGCGTCCTCCTTGAGCCTGCGCCTTGACTGGCCAGGCGTCCTTCATCCAGCAGCACTCGTCGATGTTGTGGATGAAGAAGTCGCTGAACGAGCCCCCGCTCAGCCAGAGGAAGCTGTGGAAGTTCTTGATTTGATGAATCAAGTTACTGTCATCGGTTGTGTTCTTGGTAGTGAAGCAGGAGGCGACCGGTCCTTGCATGCGGTAGGCCCTGAGGTTGAGAATCTGTCCAATTTCTCCGTCCTTGATTCGTGAGTAGAGCTCCCTGCGGGCCTGACTGTGCCGGCACATCAACCCGACCCCGACCTTGAGGTTTTTCTTCTTCGCCTTTTCATTCAGCTCGAGCATTTTGCGGGAAGAAAAACCGTCCGGCGTGACTGGTTTTTCCATAAAGACGTTGAGGTTTTTCTTTATGGCATATTCGTAATGTACCCAGCGGAATGCGCAGGGGGTGGTGAAGATCACGACGTCACCGGGATCGAGGGCATCCATTGCTTTTTGGTAGCCGTCAAAGCCAATGTGCCGGCGCTCGGCAGGGACGTCCACTTGTTTCTTGTGTTTGTTGAGCAGTCCGTTGTAACTCCGATCGAGCTTGCTCTGCACGACGTCGGCCATGGCCACAATCTTGGTCGGTCCGTTTGCCAGGGAAACGGAAAGTGCATTGCTGGCTGCTCCCGTTCCTCGACCGCCGCAACCGACTAGGGCGATCTTGGTGGTGTCGTCGTTTTTTCCATGTACGACGGGAAGGGCAATCCCTGCTAGGGCGCCGCCGGTGGCAATCTTGCCCGAGTTTCCTAGGAATTTTCTGCGGGAGAGTGGGGATGAGTCAATGGTCATGTTTTTTGGCCTTTGGTTTGGGTTCGTAGTAAAGGGATTTACTTTTTAATCTACTGTACGGTAGCTTGTCTTCAAGGATTTTGCCCCCGTTTTTTGCGTCTAAATTCTGTTGATTTGCGTAAGCCCGTCGATGCGCCAGTGAAGGGCATGAGCAAAACAATACGGCGAGAAAAAATAGTATCCCACGAAACTTCAGGATTTCTTTTTCGCAATGCAGTAGAGCGTAGATTGAGAACGGGTGAAAATCATCCCGGAAATCGGGGACAGGGTAGCCCGGAAAATTTCGTTTGCCTCTGGGGAAAGTGAGTTTTCGCTCGCTACTTTCAATTTCTCCCGATCGGGATCAATGACATAGGTTTGCCCGGCTTCGTTCTGGATGTAGTAACGTCCGTTGGAAACAAGAGGGGAACCGGAAAAGGCTCCTTTCAGGCGATCGACCCAGAGGGTCTTTCCGTCTTTGGCGTCATAGCAGGTGATGATTCCGCTCATGCTCGTCACCAGGACGAGTCCGTTTGCCGAGGCCGGAGAAGGAAGGTCCCGTCCGCCGTTGCGCTTGGCATGCCACTTCATGTGAGTCTTGGTCAAGTCTCCCCGCCCGGTCGGATCGATTGCATAAAGGTCACCCGGTTTTCCATTGACCACGAATACCAGTTTGCCGTCGTAGAATGGGACGGGGGAACCGCGTCCGTTGAAGCTTTTGCAAAACCAGAGTTCCTTTCCATCGGCAAGTGAATAGCCTCGTGCCCCAAACTCTCCATTCAGTACGATTTGCCTCTTTCCTTGGACGGAAATCACGATGGGCGTACTCCATCCTCCGCGGGGCTTGGTTTCCCTTTTCGTTTCCCAGACGATCTTGCCTGAATCCAAGCTGATCGCAACGAGACGGGACGGACCCATGGAATCGCAATTCTGCAGGACCACCCCGTCCACAATCAGCGGAGATGCGGCCACGCCCCAACTGCCCGGGAAATCCCCCAGGTCGACATTCCAAAGTTTCTTCCCTTCCAAATCGAAGCAATGCAGACCGGCTGGTCCAAAGAAGGCTACCACTCTGTTTCCATCCGTGGCTGGGGTCGGGGTTGCCCAGGTGTTCATCCGGTGAACGGCTTCTTCTCTGGTATTCTTGACTTCCTTTTTCCACAGCAGGTCACCCGTGTCCTTGTCCAGGCAATGAATGAACCTCAAGCCTCCTTCCTGATCCGCGGAGGTGAGAAACAACTTCCCGCCCGATTGAATGACCGATGATTGTCCGGAACCGGTTATCTCCTTTTTCCATTTGATCGAGCTGGCATCCCAGTTAAGGGGAGTCTTTTGTTTCTCGACCCCCATCCCGGTTGGTCCGCGGAATGAATTCCATTCTCCGTCGGCCCAACCGACAACGCCCAAATGAAAACTGATAAAGGCGAGGCAGGCTTTTGCAAAAGTCTTCATCGGTTCACCTCAGAACTTGCGGATGCGCAGGTTGCGAAACCAGACCTCGTTCCCGTGGTCCTGGAAGCAAAGGTGCCCTTTTTTCATTTTTCCGAATTTCTCCCAGCTCTTGAACTTGCTCTTGGCGACCCTCTCGTTCCAGTCCTTGCTGCCGATCTCGTAGGAGCACAAAAGTTGCCCGTTCATGTGATGCTCCACCTTGTTCCCGGGTTTGATAATCAAACGGACGGTATTCCATTCGCCAATCGGCTTGAGGTTGGCCACTTTGGGAGCGTAGAGAGCGTAACAGGAACCAGTGTCGGTCTTCCCACCTGCTTTCATGGTGTGATAGATTTGCATCTCCGGTCCCGTTTTGTAAGAGGGGCCATCCGTTTCCCCGACCCGGTAGATGATCCCGCTGTTTCCCGGTTTCGGGAGCTTCCATTCCATTTGCAGTTCGAAGAACTCGTATTGTTCGCGGGTCATCAGGTCGCCACCGGATTTCCCTTTTGCCTTGAGTAATTTGATCGCTCCGTCCTCCGCAACCCAAGCGTTACCGGGCTTGTCCTTCTTGTAGCCCTTGAACTCGGAAAGATCCTTTCCATTGAACAGGGAGATCCATGAGGCTTTCTTCTCCGCTTGAGCGAAAAAAAGCATGGATAGGGAAAAGAGAGTGATGCAGGTGATCCGGATGGCGTTCATGTTTTCTTGGGTAAGGGTGAATGGAATGGGTAACCCGTCGAGTCGATAAGATCGAAGGTGAATTGGCAAGCGGAAGAAGTTACTTGAAGCAAAGAAATTCGAATCGTCGAATGTTTCGCGCTATTCTCTTCAAATGAAAAACATAGACCTAAAGAGCTTAGTAATCGGCTTCCTCCTCGCTTCCGTTCTCTTGCTTGGGATCGGAGCAACCTCCAAGACGATCGACGTCCGAATAGTGGGTATCGACAAACACTATGCGGACTGGGACCCCTTGGTCGTGCAAATCAAGAAATGACCTTCCCCTTGCCGCTCAGGGCAAGGAATGGAGAAACTTCGAGACGATCGAGTAAGCGCGGTCGACTTGCTCCATTTCCACCCATTCGTTCGCAGAATGGGCCTGGGCAATGTTTCCCGGTCCGAAGACCAGGGCGGGAGTTCCTCCGGTGGCAATCGGAGAGGCATCGGTAAAATAAGGAACTCCCTTGGACTTTCGTCTGTTTGCCGCCCGGAGGAAAGATTGAACCAAGGGCAGGTCGGGGTCCGTGTCCAGAGGCGGGCAGGGTACGGAACGGCTTTTCGAGAACTCGGGAAGGGGTATTCTCCTCTCCTTGAACGCCTTGACGAGTTCCTGCTTTACGGAGGTCTCGGTTTCCCCGGGAATCGTTCGTCGATCCAAGTCGATCACGCATTCGTTCGGTACGACATTCGGTTGGGAGCCTCCGCGTATTTTGCCCACGCTCACGGTGGGTGAACCCAAAAGCGGATGCGTCCTTTGGCCAAGATCCTTCGGGTAATCCCCGAACAGAAATTCCAGTATAGGGGCCATCGCGTCGATGGCGTTCTTTCCGTGTTGCGGGGTCGACCCATGGGCCGATTTGCCACTCGTCTTGAGTTGAATCCACAAGTTGCCCTTGTGGGCGGTGACGACTTGTAGTCCGGTGGGTTCACCCGCAATGGCCAAATCTCCCTTGGGGCCCTTTTGGGCAAGCATGCGCGAACCAGCTTGTCCGAACTCCTCGTCCACCAGGCCGACAAAAAGGATTTCCGTTTCCCGGGGTCTGGTGCATTTTTGGGCGAGTTCCAGAAACGCTGAGAAAAAGGCGGCCACCGATCCCTTGGTATCGCAGGTTCCCCGTCCGTACATTTTGCCCTGCCTGACTCTGGGGGTAAAATCCTTCTCGGGTGCCGGCACGACGTCCAAGTGCGGAGTAAGCATGACTCTGTGTTTTGCTTTGCCACTCGGGGAGATGCGGGCGATGAGGTTTTTCCGCCCAGGCAGAACGGGTTGCCGGCGAACCTCGATCCCTTTGGTCTTTGCCATCTCTTCGAGAAACTCGGCGACCCTTTCCTCCCCGGTTAGGTCCGGTCGATCCTCAAGAAAGGTCGGGTTGATGCTTGGACGGGCGACAAGTTCTCCAAGAAGGCGCTGAACTGATGAAAGACGGGGCATGCATCGAAGTTTTCACGTTTCCGATCAAGGGCAAGCCCGAACCGTGTCATGCTGGCTTGGTTGGTCTTCTTGGGGTGGGCGGCTTTTCCCTGCCCAGACAAAGATGGCGAAGGAAGATATAACGGTCAGGCTCTTGAATGAGCCCATGGAGTCAAAGCTCTTTCAGGACAAGGTTCTTGTAGTCGATGCCCATGTTGCGGCTGCCATGGAGCTGGATACCGATTGGGCCTTCCGGTTTTGCCGATGACGATTCGTAATTCATCACTTCCTTGCCTTGCAACCAGACCGTGTACTTGGGACCGATTGCCCGGATCTTCATGTGATTCCAGTCCTTGGCCTTGAGCAACTTCGCGACGTCCTTGGCCTCGACCGGATATCCTTTCCCGGGGATATAGGGCGAGCAAGTCATGTCCCGCTTGAGGGAACCGGAAATTCCGATCTGAATTTGGTCTTGGGTGCGCAGGTGTACGCCCGAGTCGACCGTTCCTTCCCCAAATCGGAAATCAAATTCCACCTCAAAGTCGCGGAAGTTTTTCTCCGTCCACAGTACCGATCCTTTCTTCTTGGGCCCGCTGCGGATTTGCAGGACTTCGTCAACCACTTGGTACCACTTGGCCTCATCGTTTCCTTTGGGCACCTTCCATCCGGTCAGGTCCTTTCCATTGAAGATTGCACTGTCTTGTCCTGAAGATTGCCCGCGGTCAAACCGATGGATCCGACCGGTTGTGCTGTATTCCGCTACGAACAGGTCGCCCTTTTCATTGAAGGCAACGCCATGGGGCGCGGTCACGATCCCCGTCCTCCAAGATTGGCGCGGGGTACGGTTGGTGCCAACTTCCTTGGGGTTGGTGTTGTGACCAAGTTGCTTCGCTTTCTTGCCCGACTTGTCAAGGAGCGTTACGCGACCCTTGATTTCTCCGATGGCAGCCAAGTCTCCGTGGATAGCCACGCAGGCAGGCATCATTAATCCGGTGGCGACCACACCGATGAACTTTCCGTCAGTGGACATGTGGACAACCCGGCCGTTTGCCCGATCGGTTCCGATTATGCGGGGAGGATCGAACCGGGTATCGACTGCGATCTTGTGCAAGGTGCGGAACTTATAGGGTTCGCCCTTGCCCCCGAACGACTTGAGGTACTTACCCGCCTTGTCGAAGTGGTGCACGTAATCGGAAGAGTAGCCATCGGTTACGAAAAGATCGCCGTTGGGCGCGACGTCCATAGCCGTCAGACGCACTTTTCCTTTTTTCTTGAACTTGTCCGGTATGGCGGATGCCGGGATGCGGAGCTTGATCTCTCCGGCGAGCGTCATCTTGAGAATTTCTCCATTCCCGAGGCGGGGACCGTAAAGAAATTCCCCATCCTTGTCCTTGTGGATGACGAACCCATGAAAGTCACTCGGCGCACCCTTTACGTTTCGGATCCATTGCCCGTCGGAACCGTAGACTTGCACGCCTGCCTTCGGGTCTTGGACGCTTACGTAAACTTCACCTGCCGAACTCACCGCGACGTCTCCGTGCATGTTGCCCAGTTTGTCCCGGTCGGATGGCAGGGATAACCAGTCCGGTCGAGCTTTCCAGCTTTCTGCGGCTGGCAGGATGGAAGCGCTTACTAGGGCAAGGAGGGTGAGAATCTGTTTTTTCATTATGGTAGTTTTTGGCATTTGGAAATTAGCGTTGGTCGAAGCGGTAGAGGTTTTTTTTGGTTCGTACAAGGAGGGAATCGCCCACCACTGCCGGCGAGGCCATGCAACCGTCGTCCAGCTTGTTCCGACTGAGAATTTTCAAGTCTTTCGGATCGGGTTCGAAGACCACGCAGTCTCCATTGATGGAGAAGGAATAGATCTTTCCGTTGGCATGGATCGGGGAGGATGCGCATTCGCCTTTCACGCCCAATCGTTTCGCCCAGTGGACTTTACCGGTCTTGGGGTCGTTGCAGGAAGCCACGCCCTCGTCGGAGACCATGAACAAATAATCTCCAAGCAGGAGGGGGGATGACTTTTTGGGGACCACCTTGCGACGGCTCCAAGCAAGATGGGTCTCGTCGACGTCCCCTTTCCCTCCCGGCTTGATTGCGGACATTGAACCCATTCCGCTGAATACGTAAACCATGCCGTGCCTGTAAATGGGTCGGGAAGAAGCATTCATTCCGCCCGTACGAGCGGTCCAGAACAACTCCCCGTTTTCCGGGTTGCGTGATTCGGTTGCCACGGCCGCCGGACTGATCAACTCCAACCGGTCACCATGTTTGATCACACTAGGCGTGCAGTAAGCCTTTTTTCGATCTCCGTTATCGGTCTTGAAGTCGAAAGCCCGGTCTTTTTTCCAGATCGTCTTGCCCGTCTTCTGATCCAGGCAAACGACGTACTGAACGTCGTGGCCATCGAAATGAATGATCAAGGTATCCTTGTGCGGGATGGGCGAGGCGGCTGCACCGCGAAAGTGATCGCACTTGAAATCCCTTCTTTCCCAGAGTTTTTTGCCGGTGCCGGCATCCAGAGCCGCCGTTCCATGAGATCCGAAATGCACGAATACCCGACCCCCTTCGATTACCGGAGTCGGGGTGGCATAGCTGTTCATCGGGTGACAGAATTGCGGAGTCTTGTTCTCGAATACAAGAACCTTGTGGAGTTGCTTGCCAGTTTCCCAATCCAACTGGATGGCCCACATCTTGTGTCCGTCCTCCTCGGCATTGGTTACCCAGATCTTGCCGTCACTCACGACGGGTGAGGACCATGCCTTGCCAGGCATTGGGGTCTTCCAGGTCAGGTTCTTTTTCTCGGAGAACTCAACGGGCAGCTTGGCATTTCCGGCATCCCCGTTGCCGTTTGGGCCACGGAACTGATTCCAATGGTCAGGTGAGGCTTGTGCCAGGCCGGCTACGAAAAACAATGTGAGTACTAAGCGCATGATTGGATTGATTTATAATTCCTTGATGAACAGGTTTCGAAATTGAATGAGGGCCGAAGCGGAACTCCAGGTTTTGTTCTTTGCGTTGTACCCGCCGTGGTGTTGCAAGACAATGGGACCCTTTTCCCCGACCCCCGGCATCTTCGACTGGTCGAGGACGGTCTTGCCGTTCAGGACGACGGTTATGGTTTCTCCCTTCATGGTGATTTCCATTTTGTTCCATTGCCCGATCGGTTTGTCTGCGTTGACCGTGGGAAGGGCTCCTTTTCGGATAGCGGGATCCTTGCTTCCGTGAAAGGCCCAAAGCTGTCCCGATCCGCAAGGCCAGCACCAGAGGTTGACCTGGGACTTTCCGCTGCCTCGAACGAAAACCCCCGAGTCCGCGTTCTTTACCGGCTTGTTCCCGATGACCTTGCCATCGGCATCGAAGAGCTTGGCGTTGTACTTCGGTCCGGCGGTTCGCTTGAACCTCCAGTCAAGCTTGAGGACGTAGTCGGAGTAGCTTTTCCTTGTGACTATGTTT
>JABGWD010000095.1 GCA_018645725.1 Opitutia bacterium | reverse complement strand
CCGAATAATTCTCCAAGAATCTCAAAAATTCCATGAATTCCAAAAAACCAGATAATTGTAATAAGAATCAAACCAAGGGAAAGCTTTGCAAAAGCGAAGCACCTTCTGCCAAGTCCTTCCTGTTCCATGTCTACCTTCTCATTTAAGTCCGGGAATTGCGGGAGTTTGCCCGTGTGTTTTTGAAAAAGCGAAAAAAGACAAAGTATCATGGCAAGGAGAGCGCCCCAAAATGCCGGAATCGCCAAAGTTTTCATTTTCACCGGATCGGGGAAGGAAAAAACCGCTAGAGCCGTCCCTACGGCCAAAGCCAACAGGCCGAGTCCTAACGTCAAATTTCCAAGGATTGCAGAAATCTCTTCATGCCTGAGGTTGGTTGCGCGTTGGGAAAAACAGTTGGCAATCGATGCAGGAACATATGACAGAAAACCCTTGCCAAATCTAATAAGTAGGAAAAGAGAGGGAACAAGAATCACTGCGACAACCCAAATCATTGTTCCTACCGTTATTTCATTTAAGGAGATTCCCAAGAGGAAGAGGAAGAAGACTAGGACACAAAGAGCTAGCAAAAGCCCGAGCGCCCGAAGAGGTGAAAGCTTTCCTTTTTCAGTTGAACCTGTAGATGGTTCGGACGGGGGTTCTCCCAAAAGTGAATCCATGCTCTCCGGTTCACTATTCATGATCATGCGAAGGGGCAGAAAAAGCCCAAACGCCCGTTTCGGTCCATAAAGTGGGTTTTCAAAGACTTTGGCAAAGCTGTAAGTAGAGTGAGATAATTACTCTTTTTTCGTGGTTCTCGATTGCGAAACAATATGTTGCAGGCTTTTTTCTAAGGCATGCTTAGATGGCTTTCAAGGTTTTCGCGAACTCGAATATTCGCACTGTTTGCAAGCATTTCTTGTGCAGGCATATCGCTTCAAGGCATGGAGGGATTGCGGGTTCTTAAGGAAAATTGCTTTCGGTGCCATGGGGAGGACAACCGAAAAGGAGGGTTGGTGCTGACCTCGCGTGAAATGGCTCTCAAAGGCGGCGATGCGGGCCAAGTGATCGATTCGGAAAAACCCGAGGAAAGCCGACTCTTGAAACTCATCAAGAAAAATGGTGAACCGCACATGCCACCAAAAAAGCAATTAACGGCAAAAGAGATTCAACAGGTTACCGAGTGGCTGTCCAAGGGAGCAAGGTGGGACCCGGAAATATTAGCGGAATTACCGGAAAGGAAAGTGGGAGAGTGGCGAGAACTGGCGAAAGGATTTCATCCCGTGGGAGCGTTGGCGACTTCGCCGGACGGAACGAAATTGGCAGCAGGTCGCAGCAAGGCGGTGGAACTGTTTGACTTGTCGGAAAAGGACGCCAACAGCTCGGGAGTTTGGAAAGAACACAGGGACGAGATACGTTCCTTGGCATGGCACCCGAACGGGAAACTTTTGGCGTCCGGAGGATTTGGCCGAGTTCTCGTTCGCGATGGAAAAGACGGTAAGGTGATTCGAAAACTTGAGGACGGCTTGTCCGGCAGGATCACGGGACTGACCTTTGCGGGCAATGACGGAAAATGGATGGTTGCTGCAGACGGAGAGCCTACGGTGTCGGGTCGCCTAGTGATTTTCAATACAAAGACTTGGGAGCGAACCAAGACGATTCGAGCTCATGGCGATTCCATTTATGATCTTACTTCCAGCACAAACGGGGAACTGGTGGCAACGGCAAGCGCGGACACATTGGCCAAGCTATGGAAGAGTGGGTCATGGAATTCAGAAGGTACTCTGGAAGGCCATACCGAGTACGTAACGGCGGTGGCGTTCTCTCCGGATGGAGAACGTATTGCAACGGCGGGTGCGGATGCCTTCATCAAGGCTTGGAAGGTAAATACGCACAAGGAGTTCAGCACCTTTTCCGGGAGACAAGCAAAGTTGCCCAAAACGGATTTGTTATGGAAACTGAATCCCACGAAGGAAAAGCCGGAGAAGGACGAGGATTGGATCGTCTCCGTGGGAGCGGATGGAACAACTAGAGTATTCACCGATTTGGTCGAGCATGAGGGAGCCCAAAAATCGACCGGAGCCAAGGAACGCACGTGGACGAATAACGAATTCGGGCTTACGGCGGTAGCTTTTTCGGAATCGACCAAACAAGTGATCACCGGCGACGTTCAAGGCACGATCACCATCTGGGACAAAAACGGGAAAAGCCTCAGGCGTTTGAAACCCCTACCTGAGGACAACAATGAGACAGCCGATGTTGGCTTAATTAGCTTCCGCAACGATGTCTTGCCAATACTTTCTCGTTCCGGATGTGCCGGGGGCAGTTGTCATGCAAAAGCGGGGGGCCAAAACGGTTTTCAGCTTTCGATTTTCTCGTTTGATCCCAAGAGCGACCATCGTGAAATCGTATGGGACTCCGCAAGTCGAAGAGTAATGCCGGCGGCTCCCGAGGAAAGCCTGTTGCTTCGGAAACCGACGCAGGCAATCGATCACGAAGGGGGGAAACGTTTCGAGAAGAACTCGGCATTCTACAAGGTGATACGGGACTGGATTGCACAAGGAGCACCCTACTCCGTCCCCAGGGAACCCGAGCTTACTGCAATCGCAGTGACACCTGAGAAGGGTCGTTACAAAAAAGGGGAGAAGGTCCGGCTTAAAGTAACGGCTCGCTACTCCGACGAGTCCGAACGAGACATCACCCACCTCGCTGAATACCAATCGAACGAAGAGGGCATGGCCATCGTCAATGAGGATGGACTAGTCACCATGGGCCGACAGTCAGGCGAGGGAGTTGTAATCGTCCGCTACGTGGATGAAGTGGCAATTGTCCGCCTTACTTTACCCGTGGACAAACTGCTTCCGGAAAATGCGTACGACGGCTTGACGATCAATAACGAAATCGACCGTCTCGTTTATTCACGGCATAAGGAAATGGGATTGCTCGTTTCCGAAATTTGCACCGACTCAGAGTTTATTCGCCGTGCCTCCCTCGATACGGTGGGCAAGTTGCCCGAGGGTACGGCAGTCCACAAATTTCTAGCCGACAAGTCTCCCGAAAAACGAAAGCGACTTGTCGATACCTTGTTAACGGATTCCGAATGGGCCGACTACTGGGCGATCAAGTTCGGGGACTTGCTTCGACCAAATATACAACGGGTGGGCGTAAAACCAGTCTACCTGATGGATCGCTGGATTCGCAGGCGCTTGCGCGAAAACGTTTCCTACGATGAGTTTGTTCGCGAATTGCTGACGGCGCAAGGAAGCAGCCACGAATACGGCCCCATTGCGCTCTATCGCCACAAACGAGAACCCGCTGATGCGGGAGCCTTCGTGAGTCGAATCTTTCTGGGCGTTCGATTGGAGTGCGCGAAGTGCCACCACCACCCGAACGAAAAATGGAGCCAAGACGACTATTACCAAATGGCAGCTTTCTTCGGTTCGATGAAAAGAAAGGGGCAAGGGATTTCAGCCCCGATCTCGGGAGAACCCGAGTACTGGTGGTTTCAACCAGGAGGAGAAGTCAAGCATCCTGTATCGGGAGAGATTATGTTGTGCAAAGCGCCGGACGGACCGGTTGGGCAAATCCCCGAGAACATCGATCCGCGCAAAGCCCTTCTCGAATGGATGCTGGCTCCCGAAAACCCATTCTTTTCCCAAGCTATTACAAATCGTATCTGGTCGGAATTCTTCGGTTTCGGCATCGTCCATCCGGCAGATGACTTCCGAGCCTCCAACCCACCCTCCAACGGTCCTCTTCTGGAATGGCTGGCCAAAGATTTCATAAATCACGACTACGATCTCAAACACCTCATGAGACGCATACTGAATTCCCGCGTCTATCAGGCATCCTCAATCCCCAATGAGACCAATGCTCGAGACGAAAGAAATTATGCAAGGTCTTTGCGTCGTCGATATCCAGCGGAGGTAATGGCAGGAGCGGTAGCGCAAGCTACGGGGAT
>JABGWD010000094.1 GCA_018645725.1 Opitutia bacterium | reverse complement strand
CGCTTGATGATGCAAAGAGGAGAGCATTCTTTTTGCCCTTATGGGGACCACAACCCGGGAATGCTCATCAAAAGATGGTTCGACAACCTGAGGCTCGTGGGGGAGTCTCTTTACGCAATAACTGGGTTTGGGGACGGATCTCATTTGAAGCACTTCCTGCAGGAGTCGGGAACTGGAATCAATTTTCTCGCCGCCGAAAAGGATCCGGCCTTGATCAGGGAGACCCTTGCCCGCTTTGATTTGTCCGACTTGCTAAGCCACCAGCGTTTCATTCTCGGCACGGGTGAACTCGACGACGAATACTTCGCATCGATTCAGGGAGCCGCCCTCACGGGAGTCAATGACGTGAACAGCCTTGTTTTTTCCCCCTTGCACTCGGTCGACGAGGCCTACTACGACAAAATGAGAAACGAGTTGGTCAGGCAGTATCTTGTCATTCGACCTCTGATGGAAGTAAACGTAAGAACCGCAATCAATCTTCAGGAAAACACCTTTCGAAACCTTCCTCATATGGCGCAATCTCCGGATGTCGGGGAAATGAAGGGGGAGTTTCCCGATATCCCCTTTGTCTTGGTTGGAGCGGGGCCTTCGCTCGATGAGTCCATCGATTTCCTGAAATCCGTTCAGGACAAAGCGATTATCATTACGAGCAACAGTCCCTACCGAAAACTGATCAATTCCGGGATCCGTCCGCACATGGTCGTGACGGCCGACCCCATGCCACCGACATTGGCGGGCTTTCAAAACGTCAGCCTGGATGACATGCCCCTGGTTTGCCCATTCAGCGCTTACCCGGAGATCATCCAGCGGTTCTCCGGACGCATTTTCTCTTGGTGCACCTACAACCCCATCGTCGATTTGGTTAAGTCGCACATGGGCTTGAAGCCCGGGACGGTCATTATGGAGCAAGGCACCGTATCGGGGTGCGTCCTTGACCTTTCGAGATTGTTCGGATGCCGAAAGGTTTTGTTCGTGGGCCAAGACATGGCCGTACGGGATGACGGTCGCTATTATACGGACGATTCTTCCTATGCCGACAGCGGAACCCATTATTCTCATTCTGCAACCGGTCAGCGTTTGCCCGGGAATACGCAGGACAAGGTCTTGGTCGAGCAAAGGCTTTTCGTTTACCTAAAGACGTTCGAGCAGTTTATCGCAAAGAAAGACCCGTCCGTAGAATACAGGAACTTGGCCCGAACAGGGGTAAACATAAACGGCGCCCCCTATTTGGATTACGAGCAGGCCTTGGAATGGATCGGATCTCCTTCGAATGCCGCATTTTGCGACAGAATAGGACTTTTGCTGGATCAGCAGAGACAATGTCCCGACTTGAAAGAGGTTTTCAAGCTGGCGAAGGTTTACGTCGAGCAACTTTTGGAGAAATCACTTTCCGCTGCGATTGAAACCGAGATGCTTCCCGCCAAAATGGAAGGGACAAATTATTCCAGCCATAGGTCAATTAAGCGTCTGCTTGAAAAAGGAGGCGAAATCAACCGGTTTGTCGATTCCAGCAAGGAGTTCTGGAGCTTCCTGCTCGAGGGCAAGACAAAAGGCGAACTCGTTGTCTATCAAAGAATTTTGAGGGATATAGACTTTCCCAACAAAAACTGGAAGGCAGTCCAGGGAAACAAGGAATATTTTTGGGCTCTGTCCGAAGGTTGCCATTGGTTATTGGAAACACTCGACAAGTACGTGTCAAATCAAGGTGCCCCTGCTGCAGTTGGCAATTCCACTTAAACCGTCGCTACGCATGGCATAATATTTGCTACGCGTATGGCGTGTTATTTTTCGTCATAATCAACGTCCCGTCCGATCAGGGCGAATTTCCCCTTTGGGCAGGTTCCTGAAAAATGGGTTCTGACTTAAAGCTCACCGGACTTGCATCGGGTTTCGATTGGCAGCCTTTGGTGGAGAAACTCATTGAACTAGAGGCAGTTCCCAAAAAAAGACTTCAAGCGGAAAAGGTTCGCAACAATGAGAAAGTCTCTGAGTTAGGCATACTGAAGAGTCAATTGGACACCTTGAACGGTGCCGCAACTGCATTGCAGAACAAGGATTTGTTCAACGCTCGTTCCGTTGGCATATCCTCCTCTTCCTCCTCGGGATTTACTGCAACTGCCGCAGCTAACTCACTGACTGGGGACTTCGATCTCTTCGTTCACTCGCTTGCCAGCAAGACGGAGATATCATCCAAAAACCGTCACCCCGGGAGACTTGCATCCGGAGTAAACCCGAACACTGCCTTGAAGGATCTTCCGATCTTTTCGAACATTACAACCGGAACGTTCACGATCTCGGGCAAAACCTTTTCCATAGACAACCGGAACATGACCTTGCAGGACGTCATGGACAACGTAAACGCGACCCTTGGGTCAGTCAAGGGGGTGAATCCTGAAAACGACGACTCGGGAATCACCCTGGAATACGACGCTATATCTGACAAGATGTACTTTGACACAAACGAAGGGTCGCCCGTCGCCAGTTCGAAACTACCCGTACTCGGGTCCTCAACGGACTCATCCAACTTCCTGCAAGCCATGCGTCTTCTTGACCAGGCAACGTCCGAAAGAAACGCCGACTACGAAACCGGAAGTCTCATCTCGATTTTCAATGCCGGCGACGGAGGGAAGGCGTGGATTCACTCCTCCGACTCAACCCTCGGGCTGAATGCATCTGACGACAGACTGTATGCCTCTTTCAACGGTATGCTTTACGAAAGAACAAAGGTTGAAAATGACTACAACCCGGCTAGTTCATACCAAGCAGGAGAGAAAGTCTACCACAAGGGTTTTGTTTACGAGTCCACCAATGCTCTCCCTTCCTCAAGTTGGTCAGGCACTGAAACGAATCAAGGGGACTCGGTCAGTCACAATGGATTGTTCTATGAGCTTCTCGTTAACCTTGAGACCGCCAAAATCGACTCTTTCAGCTCGGTCGATTCGGGGGCTCACGTGGTCTCGCAACCGGTAAACGGAGGGACCACCACCAGCGCCGATGCCTACAAGGCCGGAGATATCGTAAAGGCCGACGACGGTTCTTTCTTTCGCTCGATCAAGGATCGAACGGATTCTTCGACCATTGACTGGAGCAACTACGGCGCGCTGTCCGGTTTCAACAACCCCATTGCAAGTCAAGGCTGGGCTGGCAACCTCCCCGCGACCTCGTACAATTCGGGTCGGATGTATCAAATGACGCAGGGAGCAAGTGCCACGGAGCACGGGGGCGCTGCCGATTCAACTGTATACAATTCCGCCGGAGGGTGGGGCGGGGCGACCGAGTTGGTCGCAGGCAAAGCCGGTGTCGCGGGAGCCGAAAATCATTATTATTTACCCAAGACAAGCAATTGGGACAACGTGCAAGCCCATTCTGCAGCAAGTAACTACGCATCGGGAGACATAATTATTCAAGGCGGTCAATTTCTCCAGGCGAACTCAAATTTGGCGCCATCTGCTTTCAATCCGGCCAATTGGACGAACGTAACTTCTGCGGTCAACGACTTGAATTCCGTCGGCACTGGAGCTCTTGCAGATACTTTTTGGACAAAAGCCGATCTTTCCGTGACTAACTCCACTTACTGGAGTGAAATCGGTCACGCCAACGGAGCCAACGACTTCGATTCGAATTATTGGCAGCAGATCAAACCTGAGATGAATCGGTCCGACGGACTGGGTAACCTGCTCAATTCGACCGATTATTCGATTTGGGCACAAGTTGGGGGAGTCGGCGGCAATGCAGGTGACGCCCTATGGGGAAACAGGGATGCAGGGGAAACCCCCATCCCCAATGACGGCAATTTCACTTACTCGACATGGAGTGGTTCCGCAGACCCGGGAGACTATGTCTTGAGCGGAACCAAGATTTTCCAGGCCACTGTCGCAACCCTAAATGACCCTGGTGGCACAGGCAACGAAAGCGATTGGAATTTGGTGGCCGATGCTTCGACAATGACTGCCGCAACCGTCTCGGAGCAGGCAAACAAGAGGCGTTTTACGGATACAAGCTTTTGGTCTCATTACACCATACCTGATCCGGATCAAAATTCCGGTCACTGGCAAGCCGTAAAAGAAAAGGTGATAACAAGCAGTCAACCTTTGGGTACGGTTGACATGACCGTATCATTGGCCAGCTCAAATTTTGGCGGATCTTTCGCCGGATTGGCATCGGGATTAGGCAATTTCTTCGTGGGGGAAGGCGAAGGCGCGGTGCGCATAGATTACGACGTCAACAATGACTCGCTTTCCGAGCTCATTGACAGGGTTAATTCATCGAGCGCAAACATCAATCTTTTCTATGACCCCATCGGTGACAGGTTTGTTGCGAGAAACAAAGATACCGGAGCGATTGGAATCACCCTGCATGAGTCTTCGACATGGGATAGACTTGCCTCCTCCAGCGTGAACGTCGGGGCGGGCAATATTCTTCAGTTGATGGGTTTGGCCGATCCGGCAGTCATCTCGAATTCTTTCAATCCTAGCAACTTATCCTCATATTCCGAAGGCACTTATGTGTCGATTAGCAGCGGAACTGCGACGACTTACTGGCAAGCCTTGCAGGACAGCCCGTCCGAAGACCCGAGTGCATCAAGCGCCCAGTGGCGGCAAGTGATTCAAGGCGTGGGAAGAACGATGACAAGTGAACTTGGGAGCAACTCTTCGGTCACAATCAACGGTGGTGATTTGGTCTACAGCACTGGTTCCAAATTTGAGGGAAAGCATCATGGTTACGAGGGCATTAGTTTTGACGTCGCGAGCGTTTCCATTGGGGGTTCGGCATCCTTTACCGTAGCCAAGGACGTCAAAGCGGCCAAATCGGCCATCGACAAGTTCGTGGAGGAGTTCAACGATGCCCAGGATTACATCAATAGCCTGACCGCCGTCACGCAGGATGGCGAAAACGTTTCGTCAGGAAGTTTCACCGGCAATATTGAAATTAGCAGATTGGGCAGTCAGCTCAGAAAGGTGGTCTTCGGGGAAACAAGACCGCACTCGGCAAGCGGGCGGACTTCGGATGGGGCAGATCTTATAATCAACAGCAATGACGGGTCCAATACCGAAATCGACAACATAGCGACGCAACTGTCTTTGGACTCGGGTAACGATGGGTATATAATAAAGGTACTGAATCAGAATGCATCCGGTTCGTCGGCCTATTTCAAATGGAACGGGTCATCCCTGGATTGGGAGCAAACGACGGCCGCTTTTTCGACTTTCCGCTTGCCTGACGTAGGGCTTGATTTCGGGGTCGGTTCCGATCGTCTTGTCGTTGAAAACTCAGCTCTGCTCCTCCAGGCTCTGAGTGAAAACCCCGAAAAAGTGGAAGCGCTTTTTTCCGAGGCCACCGTGGAGAACGCTTTTGACGAAAATACGCAATCTTCACGCCCTTATCAAGGTATCTCCTACGCATTGGATGACTTTATCTCGAACTTCCTTTCAGGTGATGACGGAACGGGGTACAAAGGCGCTTATCAAACCCACATTGATAGCGTGAAATCTCAGAACGAACGAATTGACGACAAAATCGAGCAACTCGAAAGATACCTGAAGTCAAGGGAGGATCAATTGAGCGCCGGCTTTATGAAAATGGAAGAGATGCAATCCAAATTGGACACCCAGTTGCAAACACTTCAAAATTCCTTACCAAAGAAAAAATGACCTTTAGCAATTCAGTAGCCCTTGTTCTTCTCGCCTTTCTCTTCGTCACAGGCTGCCGAAGATTTGAGGAAGAAAAGATCGTAGCCCAAGCCGAGCCATTTGCCCCGACCAATCTTTATCCCATCGAAAGATTGCCGGAATACTTTAACAGGGTCGTCGTGCTCCCCTGTTATTACCACGATCAGGATTCGCAACTCCTTGGGTACGTCGATGAAATCTTTCATCAGGAATTATCCCAGGAAAGAATTTTTGAGACGATCCGGCTGTCCAATTACCAAATGAAGGAACACTTTGGCATCGAGCGCGTTGACTCAAGCAAGCCATTGCCGGAGAATTTCCTTCGAAAACTCGAGGAGTTGACTGCGGCAAATGGCGTCCTGTTCGTTGACTTGGATTCCTACAGACCATACAGGCCTTTGGCGCTCGGGGTAAGAGCCAAACTGGTTGACCTCAAGAGCGGCGAGTACATGTGGGCGATTGACGAGACTTTTGATTCCGGTCACGCTAGCGTAATAGCAGGAGCCAATGTCTTCCAGAAGAGTTCTCAAGTCCGGGCCATTTCATCCAAGACAGCAGGGAGCACTCTTCACTCCCCGAGGATATTCTCCAAATACGTCGCATCGACTTGCTTCTCGACGATGCCATCCAGGTAACGATGAAAAAAGGTTGCGTTTGAGCCTGATTTGGCGCAAATTAAGCTGTAATAACTATTTATGGAAGCCATAACCAATAACGAGAACGCCCCTGCGCTACGGGCATACTCTAAGTCTGGATTGCCTGCCCCGCAGGCTGCTCCGGGGGTTTCCGAGTCAGCCGCGACAAAGGTTCGGCTTACGGACGTAAATTCGCTTGCAGCCAAGGCTGGCGACGCAGGAGAAGACATCCGTCCGGATGCAGTCGAGAGAGGACGAGCCTTGCTCGCCGACCCAAACTGGCCAAATGATACGGCGCTTGAGGGTCTTGCGGAGAAGTTGCTGGGGTCCGAAGATTTCAATGCCTAACCCTTTTATCTTGGTTTAATCCATGCAATACGACAAGATCGCCCGCTCTTACAAGGCGCAGTCTGTTCAGACCGCAAGTCCGGGCAAGCTTGTGCTGATGTTATTCGATGGTTGCCTGAGATTTACCGCCGCAGCCCGCAAGGCATTCGAGGAAGAGGAATTCACGAAAAAGAACGAGGATATAAACAACAACCTCATTCGGGCCCAAAACATAGTTACCGAATTACAAGCTTCCTTGGACATGTCGGTACCGGGTGATCTTCCGGGAACGCTTTACAGGTTGTATGATTACGTGATGCACAACTTGCAGCAGGCAAACCTCAGCAAAGAACTCAAGCCTATCGATGAAGCGGACAAAGTAATCGGCGAACTTCGTGAGGCTTGGGCCGAAATGCTTACCCAAAACCCCGAAGACACGCCTTCTGGCGACCATCAATCGGGTTCCCTGTCTCTACGAGCTTAATCTTCCCTTTTCGTCTTGCCCAAGAACTCGCCGGAGTTTGTTTTTTTTCTCGAGGCACTTGAGACCTTCGAAAACCTCCTCCATGCCGAAACGCAAGCAATTGCGGCCAAGCACCTTGATACGATCGAAGAGATAATTGAGAGGAAAGACGAAAACCTAAGGGCGTTGTTGGATGCCAAAGAACGGATCGGGGTAAATCCGCGCTCTGTCTCCGAAGCTGATGCATTGGTTGATCAAGTTCTCGATCTTCAGGAGAAAAACGTCGAATCCTTCCGTAAGCTTTTTGAAAAGCAATTCAAACTGAACCAGGGCAAGGGAAATGCAGAAAAGCCCATAGACAGAAAACTGAGAAAGGCCTACTTGGCTACCGGTGGGGGTCGCCTCCCCGAACTTGAGGGCTAACGGCGATTTTTTGCCGAGAGCAAAGCATTCGCCTTGCTCAAGCCACCCGGATCATTTATTGAAGATCCTTTGCAATGAAAGAACGAAATCTTTTTGAAAAAGTATGGGATGCCCACGCAGTCGGAGAGCTTTCCAACGGGCAGACGCAATTGTTCGTGGGCAGACACTTGATTCATGAGGTTACCAGTCCGCAGGCTTTCGGTATGCTGCGGGAAAAGAATCTTCCGGTTTTATACCCCGAACGCACCTTTGCGACGGTTGATCACATCGTACCCACGAATGAAGTAAGCGAACCCTACTCAGACCCCCTTGCCGACGCAATGATCAAGGAACTGAGAAAGAACTGCGATGACTTCGGGGTTACTTTCTTCGATGTCGACACGGGGAAGCAAGGTATCGTCCATGTCGTTGGCCCTGAGCAGGGCCTTACGCAGCCCGGGATGACCATTGCCTGCGGGGACTCCCATACCTCGACCCACGGCGCATTTGGAGCAATTGCTTTTGGCGTCGGTACGAGTCAGGTCAGAGATTTGCTTGCCACCCAAACCTTGGCTCTGAACAAATTGAAGGTCAGGCGCATCGAAGTAAACGGCGATTTGGGTCCCGGAGTCTACGCCAAGGACGTCATTTTGCATATCATCAAGGTACTGGGAGTCAATGGCGGCACTGGTTATGCATACGAATATGCCGGAAACGTTTTTGATTCGTTCTCCATGGAGGAACGAATGACCGCTTGCAATATGTCGATTGAAGGTGGAGCCCGCGTTGGTTACGTGAATCCGGATGAAAAGACGTTCAACTATCTGAAAGGTCGAAACTACTCCCCCAAGACGAACGAATGGGATCAGGCTGTATCGCGGTGGATGGCCTTTGCTTCGGACGATGAGTGCGAATACGACGACACGGTTAGGATCGACGCCTCTGACATCATGCCTACCGTCACTTGGGGCATAAACCCAGGTCAAGCAATCGGGATTGATCAGGACATACCTGACCCCACCTTGGCAGAGGCAACCGACCGGGCAAGCATAGAAGAAGCCATCGAATACATGAAGCTTACTCCCGGGGCCCCAATCAAGGGAACGCCGATAGACGTTGCATTCATTGGTTCATGCACAAACGGAAGGCTTTCCGATCTTGAGGAAGTTGCGACTAGGATCGTCGGGCATACGGTAAAGGAGGGGATCAAAGCGATCGTCGTCCCCGGTTCTCAGATCGTAAGCAAACTTGCCGAGGAAAAAGGTTTGCATCAAGTTTTCCAGAAGGCAGGGTTTGAGTGGAGGTCAGCCGGATGCTCAATGTGCCTGGCGATGAACCCAGACAAACTTGTCGGCGACCAACTCTGCGCCAGTTCAAGCAATCGAAACTTCAAGGGGAGGCAGGGGAGTCCCACTGGCAGAACCATGCTCATGAGCCCCATGATGGTTGCAGCTGCAGCCGTCACGGGCAAAGTATCGGACACGAGGGAAGTGTTTTCCTGAACCAAATCATTCAATCGCAATGGCACTGGAAAAAATTTCAAAGGTAGAAGGGAAGGGGGTCTATGTTCCCGGTAACGACATTGACACGGATCGTATCATTCCAGCCCGTTTCATGAAAT
>JABGWD010000093.1 GCA_018645725.1 Opitutia bacterium | reverse complement strand
TTACCTCGGTGACCTGGAAATGGTGGAATTGCTGATCTCAAAAGGGGCGGACTTGGATGCCGTGGATCCTTCTTATGGCACTCCTTTGCACCTTGCTGCCGAGCAAGCTCACGTCGAAGTCGTCGAGTTTCTGCTTGGGAGTGGAGCGCAGGTAAACGCGTCAAGCCCGGCTTGGTGGCACACTCCCTTGCACCGGGCGTCTTGGGGACCGGTGGCTCGACGGTTTGGGCAAGCTGCCAACGATTTTGGAGCCGATCCCAACCCGGATTACACGACCATCGTTGCCTTGCTGATCGCCGAGGGGGCCGAACTCAACGTTCAGGACCAGGAGGGCGAAACTCCTCTTGACCAGGCGATCGAGGGGGGGTCTGCCGAAACGGTCGCTTTGCTCAAAAAGCATGGAGCCAAGACCCGCAAGGAATTGAAAGCGGGGGAACCTGCTTCGATAGGAAAGTTTAAGGATTATTATCTCGCGGGCGTAAAAATCAGCTTCCGCGAATCGAGACTTTCCAGTGAAAGCAAACGGTTGCCATGGACGGGATATGGGGTGGATGGCGGATACCCCGAGACGATCGTCCAATCGCTTGAGGTCTCGGATGTTTCGGGCACCTACTTCCTTCCCGCTGACATGGTCAACGACCTGGGGAACCCCCGGATCGACCATGTCCAAGTCAGGCAGCGCGGAAAGCTGTTGGAGCTCTCCATGAGCAACAGTGACGGGGCAGGAGGATACCACGTGTTCTTTCAAGTGGATCCGCTCGAATACCGGGCCCGCAGGTTCGTGAAAATGGCCATCGAAGACGAACACAAGGAAACCCACGATTGGACGTCACTCAGGAAGAGACGATAAGCCCAAAGGGCGCAAGTCACCCTCGCCTCAGTGGTCCTTTTTGAGGTGTTCGGAAATTACGTCGCGACCGAAGTCCCCGTCGAAGTCACGCCACGCCGAATGGACGTGGCCTCCGCTCCGGTTGTCGAACTCGATCAAGTATTCCTTGGTCTGGATACGGTAGTGCGGGACGTAGTCACCGGACGGAGCGACGAAGGAAAAGCTCATGGAGGAGGTGTCGAGGATCTTCTTTCGGCCGTCGATTTGCTTGACTAGCTCGGGGCGGTATTTGCCCGCAAAGACCAGCACGAGTTCCTTCAACTGCTTTTGCTGGCTTTCATTGAGACCGGAATAGGGAATGCCTGATTTGGGCAGGTAGGCCTTGCGTGATACGCTTGCAGTGGGCCCGGGGCCCTTGCCGCTCTTGATACCCGCAAGCTTCTTCTGCTTGGCCGAAAGAGAGTTGACGAGGGATAGACTAACGGCCTGTTCCCTTGCGAAGACCTCAAGGCCCTTGTGGTCCCCCTTGGTGACCCGCACGGGGGAGGCTCCCCAGAAGGATGGAGTGACGGAAAAGTTCTTTCCTCCTCCAAGGGTGCAGTTGATGGAGAGGTGGTGGCCCTCGAAGCGCCAGCCCCAAGTCGACTCGACCGAGGGTTTTCCGAAGATCGATATGAAATACAGGTGCCTTGGGTTGTTCGGGTCGTTGAGGTCTTTTTTCAAACCGTGGATCAAACGGATGTTTTCCTGCTCCTTGAACGCATCCGAGGTAAGCAGGAGGGTGAGCATCTGCATGACCGGTTCGCGCTGTTTCTTCGACAGTTGACTGAGCGGGATTCCCGAGCGCTTGGCCCAGTTGGGGAAGAAGTGCCAGGCGTCCCGGGTCTTGTCCCCGAATTCATAGGTCACAGTGTCCTTTTGTTCGGTATCGAGGGAAGCGAGGAGCTCGGTGGCGGCCTTGGCCATGGATGCGGCCGCTTGCCCGTCCTTGGCTTGGGTTGTGATCGGAGAAGCGCAGATCAAACCTGCAAGCAAGAGGCGGACCGGCGTGGAAAGAAGAAAACGGGTAAGGTTGATTTTCATCGTACTCCTATCGGTGAAGGTGAGCGGTGCGCTCTGCAAACCTAATTTGGCTCATGACGAGAAATGACTTTAGGATAGCGGACCAATTGTCCGGATCCCACTAGGCCCCGGAAACGCGTTGAGCCCCGGGCTTTCCTTCCTCGATCATGAAGACGGCCTTGGTTTCGAGAGGAGATCCTTTCTTCGTTACGAAAGGGGTGACCCTGAAATAGCTTTTCCACTCCTTGGGCGTCAGTTCGCAGCTGACGTATCCGCGGTTCGAGTTGTACCACTGAACGAAGTCGTTTTGCTTGGCCGCCCGCTCGTACTCGGGGATGAAGTTTCCACCGTTCCCTGAGGAGGACATGGAAGTTCCCACCCATTCGGTCCCGACGAGAGGGGACTTGGGATCTTTGAAATCAAGTTGCAGGTTGTTGACCCAGTTGAGGTGGATGTCACCGGTCAGAACCACGGGGTTGGGGATTTTCCGTTCGTGGAAGAAGCGCAGCAGCCTGCGTCTGCTTACTTCGTAGCCCGGCCACTGATCCATTGAGTAGCGTCCTCCCTTTTCGTCCCCCCGATTGAGGGCCGCCATCATGACCTGTTGGGCGAGGACGTTCCAAGTGGAGGTGGAATCGAGCAAGCCGCTCATCAACCAGTTTTCCTGCTTTCTCCCGAGCATCGTGGCCTTAGGGTCGAAGACTTTGCCGGTCATCGGTTTCTGTCTGTCCCCATTGGGCTGGTCGGTCCGGTATTGCCGGGTGTCCAGAACGAAGAAATCGGCCAGTCGTCCGAACTTGCATTTGCGGTAAAGCGTCATGTCCGGTCCCTGAGGAAAGGATCTTCTGCGCAGAGGCATGAATTCGTAGTAGGCCTGGTATGCATTCATTCTTCGAGCAAGGAAGCTTTCGGGTGAAATGCCGTCCTGCTCGGATACCAGGTTGGCGTAGTTGTTGTCGAACTCATGGTCATCCCAAGTCACCAACCACGGGAATAGCCGGTGCGTCTCCTGAAGATCCTCGTCCAAGCGGTATTGGGCGTAGCGTTGACGGTACTCGTCCAGGCTCTCGATTTCCTTGCCCAAGTGCTTCCTTGCCCGTTTGTCGGCCCCGGCGTACTCGTAGATATAGTCGCCCAAGTGGATGACGAGGTCGAGGTCCTCCTTTTGCATGTGAGGATAACCGTTGAAATAGCCCGTCTCGTAATGTTGGCAGGAGGTGAAAGCGAAGCGCATTGAGTCAGGCATGGCGTCGGTGGCCGGGCTGGTTCGGGTCCGCCCTACCGGGCTGGTCTCGGATCCGGAGTGAAAGCGGAAGTAATACCATCTGTGCGGCTCGAGACCGTCCACCTCGACATGCACCGAATGACCGAGCTGCGGCGTGGCAACCGCATCTCCCTTGCGGACAACCTTGGAGAAGGATTCGTCCGGAGAGATCTCCCACTTCACCCGAATCGGCTCGGGGTCCAGTCCGCCTCCCGAAAGAGGATCGGGGGCAAGCCTGGTCCAAATAACCACCCCGTCGGGCTCGGGATCGCCCGAGGCCACGCCCAAGGTGAAGGGGTTGGTTGAAAACTTGGGAGACTCGTTCACTCGTGCGTAAGTGCGTTCCTGTAGACACGGGATCGCTGAGACCATCGCCATATACTGGAGGAACTGTCTTCGGGGCACGCCATACTTGGCGGAAAGGGGGGGGGAGTTGGATTTTCTCATTTCTTCTGTGGTTTGGACGTTTGCGGATGTTTGTACCCATGACAGCCACTGATGGCGAAGCACAGAGCGAAAAGCTCCATGATCGGGGCAAGGGCATAGGCACTGATGGGATCTGAAAAAAGAAATGAAGCTGATCCGATGAAAAATGGCAAGAGATAGAAAGCGAATACGAATCATTATGAGTGAATGGGTTCACCCCTTGACCTTTGCCATGGATGCTGAAAAAAGCTAATACCATCTGATGACAATTTCAGTCATTGGAAGCATACCATGAAACCTTATTATGCGGAAGTTCTCTCGAGGCTTGGCCTTCAATCCGGAAGCCTTTTGGAAATCGGAGCGGGGGAGGGGGAGTTTTTGGTTTATGCCTCACGCAATTCCGAGCTCGAGGTGAGAGGGTACGACGTCCACGAACATGCAGGCAGGGACGAAGAGAGAAACAGTCGGGTGAAAAGCAAGTTGCAAGACGCCGGATTGGATGAGGATGCATACGTTTGGATAAGCAATCGTGATCCGCTTCCTTTTGAAGATGAATCAATCGATGCCGTTGTATCTCTTCAAACGCTCGAGCATGTCGAGGATGTCGATCAATTGTTTTCAGAAGTATATAGGTTGCTCGCGCCCGGCGGTTTGGCCCTTCATTATTTCCCTTCGGCAGAAGTGCTCGTCGATCCTCACAGTGCCGTCCCATTCGTTCACAAATTTCCGCGCATGCGCAGAAGATTACTCTCTTTCTTCAGTTGCTTGGGCATAGGCAAATTCAGAAAATATGCGAGGGCGCATGGGTATTCGCGGAATGAATTCGTTGATGAATTTGACGGGTATCTTTCAACCATGTGTCATTATCGAGGGCTTTCCGAGTACCTTGCGTTGTCGAAAAAACATGGCTTGGAAGCATGGTTGAGCCCTCCTCGTCCCTTCCCCCGTTTCCTGCCCGTAACCAGGTTGTTGGCCCGGTTGACCAGTATCTATCTTTATCAAAGAAAACCGGATGACTCGCTGAGCTAGCCGCAAGTACCAATCATTCACCTCACGATTGAAACATTGTTCATGAAAACATTGACGACAACCCTTGTCCTTGTCGCGTCCCTCACGACGATTTGTTTTGGCCAGAAACCCGACCGATTGCCTGGTCCGGAAAACCCGACCGAATTGGATCGTTTCATCTTCGACGGGATGAAGGAGGCCAAGGTGCCGGGCTTGGCCGCGGCGGTGGTCAGGAAGGATAAGATGATCTGGGAGGGGTATTACGGATGGGCCAACCGCGAGAAAAAAATACCCGTCACCAAGGGAACCCTGTTTCAGGTCGCATCGGTTTCCAAGCCGGTCACTGCCTGCGCCGTCATGCAATTGGTGGAGAAAGGGGAACTTTCTCTCGATGGGGACGTGAACGAGGTTCTTCCTTTCGGTGTACGGAATCCCAAACACCCGAAGGTACCGATCACCTTGAGGCACCTCCTGACCCATACCTCCGGAATCAGGGACAATTGGAAGGTATTGGAGGATACTTGGGTAAAGAACGGGGACTTCCCAAAACCGCTGGGCGAATCCCTTGCCGCCTATCTTCAACCCAAGGGAGAATACTTCAGTGCCAAGAAAAGCTTTTGCCAATGGGCCCCGGGGACGAAGAGCCAGTATAGCAACGTCGGGGTCGCCCTGGCCGCCTACCTGGCCGAGACCAAGGCAAAGGTCTCTTTCGAAACGCTTTGCCAAAGAGGAGTCTTCGGGCCACTTGGCATGCAGGGAAGTTCCTTCCGTCTGAAAGGGATGGATCAAGCCAAGATCGCGATGCCCTACGGTTTCAAGAAGAAGACCGGTGCATTTAAGCCATTGGGGCACCACGGGTACCTTGACTTTCCATCCGGCACCTTGCGGGTCACCGCCCCGCACCTGGCCCGTTTCCTTTTGTCCTTCATTGGGGATGGTCAAGTGGATGGCGTACGCATACTCAAGGCTGAAACGGTCCGGGAAATGCGAAGAATTTCTTTCCCCAAGGCCGATTCGAAGCAAGGGCTGGCCTGGTATTTCGACAAAATCGGAAACTCGAGAGTGATGGGGCACGATGGGGGCGATCCCGGGGTCTCGACCCTCATGCACTACCGTCCCAAGGACGGCGTTGGTTTCCTCATTCTGCAGAACGGGGAGCCCAAGAACGGGAAATTCGAGCAAACCCTCGCTCAGCGCCTGATGAAGTACGCGGAGGGACGCTGACGCCCAGTTCAGCGGGCCCGCTTGTCGGTTCCGGTGGGCGGCAGGTCGTCGACGAATCCGGCCTTGGTGCGCCTTAGCTCGGCGATAGTCTGGCCGCGCATTTTGACTAAGCGGTGGCCATGCTTCTTGAGCAAGGCGAGGTTGGTCAACTCTTCGGGATCCTTTTGGAGATCGTACAATTCCTCGATTTCATCCTTCTCGAAGGTGCGGACGTATTTGTAGCGGCCGTCGTGCAGGGAAGCGTACCACGGCACTTTGGCCACTTTGCGCAGTTCCTTCAAGTCCGTCGGTATGAGGTTGGTGTCGGAGCCGTATTTGCGGCCCGTGAAGACGGTCAGGACGGAGCGCTTCTTCGCTTGCTCCGGCTTCTTGAGCAACGACGTGAGATCGCGGCCATGCATTTCCCAAGGCAGATCGATGCCCGCAAAGGAAAAGAAGGTGGGTACGACGTCCACTCCACTGACCGGCGAGGCGCAGGTCTTGCCAGTGGGTAATTGGGCAGGCATGGACACGATGAAAGGACACCGTATGGTGGCGTCGTAGGCGGCTACCTTGGAACGGAAGCCATGCTGTCCCCAGGCAAAGCCCTGATCGGCGGTGAAGACGATCAGAGTGTTTTCGTATTGTCCGGTTTCCTTGAGTGTCTTGATCAACTTGCCGACGCTTTCGTCGAGAGCCAGCACGCCCTGTTGGTATTGGCGGACCCAACTGTTCAAGTCACTGCCATGGATGCCCCTACCTGGGCTAAACTGCCCCGTGGCTCGTTTAATACCCTTTTTGTAAGGAAGACCATCGTCCCCCTTGTACCATTGGGCGATCTCCTGCATGAAAGCGGGCTTGCCCGGGCGTGGCGGATAAACGTCGGCGGGAATGGGAACCTTGGCATCGGGGTAGGCCTCGAGGTGACGATTGGCCGGCGTAAAGGGGCCATGCACCGCGCCGTAGCACACCCAGAGGTACCATGGCTTCTTCGGGTCACGTTGTTCGCCCTTGAGGTAATCGACCGCCCAACGGGTGTAGTTGTCGGTGGAGTAGCCCGTGGTCATGACGGGTTTGCCGCCATTGGTCTCGATGAGCTGATCCTTGTAGTAGTTGCCTGCATTTTGCGGGTAGCGTGGACGGTTCCACACCTTCTGGTAGTCCCAGTCGCGTCCCGCCCCGGTATCGGTGCCGGTGTGCCACTTGCCGACTTGGGCAGTCTGGTAGCCATGCTTCCGAAAGACCTTGGGCCAAAAGGGACATTTCTCCGGATCGTATTCACTGCCGGGATACTTGCCCACCATGCGCATGCTCTCGACCCCGTGCTGGTGGTGCCCCGTCAACAAGGTGGCCCGCGACGGCATGCACCAGGTGCCGACGTAGGCGGAGGCAAATCGCACGCCGTTGGCAGCCAAGGCATCGATGTTCGGGGTTTTCACCCAAGGGTAGGCCTCGGGGTAACAGCTTACGGTCCGATGGGAATGATCATCGGTGTAGATGAACAAAATGTTCGGCTTGGTCTTCGCGTGGGCAATCGAAGCCAAGAGAAGGCAAAGGAGCATGAGGCAGGAAAATTTCATGCCAATGAGCATTCCGACCGCCGAGGGAATCGTCAAATGAAACTCTATGCAACCGAGAGAGAAGGTTCGGTCAGGATTCGACTCCTAACGAACAGGCTCGAACTGTACCCAACGGGTTCGGACCTGCTTGCCTGTGGCGAGGCGCCAGTCGCCCTTTCCTTTAAAAACATGAGAGCCTTGACGGGTGCCGGAAGCATCGGTCCAAGCATAGGTCACCTTGACTGGGTCCGGTTGGCCGGTTGCCTGGATCAAGTGGGCCTCGGCTCGCAGGTAGCGCTTGCCGCCATCGTTGCGAAAACGGACTAGGATGGTTTTGCCGGCCGGAGCCCGCATGGCGGATGAACCGTAGGAAAAACTTTGCGACCAGAAATCGCCGGGCTCGTCGCCACGTCGCGGTATGGTCCGACCTTTGACGATGGGAAGCCAGCTCTTTCCCGAATCCAAGCTGTACTCGAGGTGATAGCGCACCTTCGGATTTGGCGGACTGCCGGATGCCACGTGAGCGGATGCGTGAAGCTCAACCACGGGCTTGGTCGCCTTGATCGCCAAGGTGACTTCCTTTTGGTTGAATCCGCCCGCGGCGACGTAGCTTTGGGAGAGATTGAGCTCGGGACCAATCGAGAGCACTTCCTTGCCGGATGCCTCGTAGCTGATGGTGGTCTCGTTGTCCTTGAGCCAAGGCAAGACCGCGACGTTGACCTGGCACACCGTGCGTATGCCAAAGCCGGTGTTTCGTAACTGGCGGGCTCCCGTCCCGAGACGCAGCCAATAGTGCGATCGTCCTTTGACCAAGTCGGTCAGGTCGAGACCATCCTTGAAGGCTTGGGATTGCGACCAAGT
>JABGWD010000092.1 GCA_018645725.1 Opitutia bacterium | reverse complement strand
TTCGTCAAATCCGATGGAACCACCCTCACGATCAAGTGGAACGGACAAGTCGTGCCCATTCCGCTTGCCACTCTTTCTCCCGAATCCCAGGCCTTGGCTCAAAAACTTGTTCAGGCACAGGGTTCCACTCCTTCGACCACCCGAATGCACTCATGGACCGATACTCAAGGACGAACCTTGCAGGCAACTTTCATCAAGGCTGATGCAACTACCGTTACCCTGAACTGGAACGGACAAGTCGTTCCCATTCCATTGGCGAGCCTGAATGCAGCGTCTCAAAAGCTTGCCAAGGACTTGGCCTCCGCAAACTCCAAGCCGGGTGCAACGACCAACCCCAAGCCATCTCCAACGCTCAAGCCTACCACCGTTGAGGGAGAGCTTTCGTTGGACACCGAGCATAATTGGCAAAGCACGGATGGAAACGTCATCAAGGCCAAATTCATCTCACTGGAAGGTGAGGACGTTAATTTGGGCCTCTTCGGTGGAAGAAGGGAAAGTTCCGTTCCGTTGCCTCGTTTGTCTGCTGATTCGCAGGCATTGGCCAAAAAACTCCATGGGATTTACGAAAAGAAGGAAAAGGTGGCGCTACAGGCTGCGAAGAAGAGGAAATCAATGAAGGTTCCTGAGCTAGCCGACAATGCATTGAACGACATGCACATGTGGAAGAGCTCGGATGGAAACGAAATCGAAGCCATTTTCGTTGCTGCCGACGAATCCCTCTTGACTCTCGTCATGAAGAAAAACCCAAGTCGACCTTATGAAATCCCCTGGAACCGTTTGGACGAGCCTTCTCAGGCATTGGGGGAAGGTCTCAGAAGATTAAAGGAAAAGCTCATGCCCAAGAACCCCAAGATCATTCCTTCCAAGGCCGGTCGGCTTGCCTATTACGGCGAAGGCAAGTGGAAAGGGTACAACACTGTGCTGGAAAGCGCCATATACGACGTTGCCCTAAGTTCCAACGGACATACGGTCAATATTTGGCTCAAGGAGTTTGGCTCGAACAAAAACGAGGGGGATGGGGAGCGGGCGACCGAAAAGCCCCTTCAAGTTCACTTCAGGGCAAGCTACTGGCTTAAGAACGACGGGAAGAGAAGGGTTCGCAAGTACAGAAAAGTCATTTCATTCGAGAATCCCCCCGAGGTCTCCATGGATCGTGAGGAAACGACGATCAAGGGAACCTACGACAATAATTCGACTTTTGAATATACGATGGAAATCAACCATCGAGGGCTTAGTTTTTGGGGCAAGATGAAAGAAAGCAACGGGGAGGAGCACCCTACGGTCTTCTCCATTATCATGCAGAGCCCGAACGTAGCTCCCCAGGCAACCAAGGAAGGTTTGACCTTGGCCCAGATCAAGGAAATCGTTGGAACGGGGGCACTTTACGTCGACCCACTCGAGAACAAGAGACTGAAACTTCCCATGGATGAAAAGTGGGATGATCTGCTTAAGCAGTTCAGGGGCAAGGATTACAATCCGATCAAATCCGCGGAGTTGAACGGGAAGCCATTTGGTTCTCACAAGATCATGTTGGCTCCCACCAACGTCAAGGGAATGCATTTTCACTGGGGGAAAGGGTACAGTGGAATGTTTCCTTTTCAAAGCATCTACCTTTCCTATCGTACGGAAGAAGCTCTTAGGGCCACCGAAAACTATGGCGAGGGAAAGGTCGACTCGGATCGTTTGCTTATTCCCAAGAACAAGCGTTTGAACGTAAAAATCATTCGTGGGCGGGGTTAGTTTCCCATTGAGATGGATCAAGGCAATTCCTTGGGTTGTCTTTCCTTTTGCCCTATGCGGGGAGAAGGTTCGCGTGGCGTCCTTCAACTTGCAAAACTATCTGATCATGGATCGGGTCGTTGAGGGAAAGTGGAGAAGGGATTATCCAAAACCGGAAAAGGAAAAACGGGCCTTGCGATCCATTTTGAAGGAAGTCGATGCCGACGTCGTTGCTTTTCAGGAAATGGGAGACCGTCCTTTTCTTAATGAACTCTGGATGGATCTCAACGTTACGAAGGGACCGGTTTATCCCCATGCCATATGGATGCCTGCAGGAGATCCCGAAGAAGTCAGGCATCTGGCCTTGTTCTCGAAAATTCCCTTTGGCTCGATCCGGATGCACCACGACATTCGGTTCCCTTATTTTGGTGATCGCAAAACCCCCGACCGCGGGGTTCTTGAGGTTACGTTCGATTCAAACGGGACCAAGTGGAAACTCCTCAATCTTCACTTGAAGAGCAAATGGACGGAGAGGAAGGACGATCCGGATGCATCGATCCGCAGGGAAAGGGAGGCCCGAGCAATTCGGGATTACCTGAGAAAATCGAATCCCCCGGAAAGCAATCCGCGCTATTTGGTAGTGGGTGATTTCAATGACCACCGGAATTCGGCCCCTTTGCGCAGGTTCTTGCAGGTCAATGACACCGTGTTGACTTCCATGGTTCCATGCGAGGATACCCGGGGCCATAGATGGACTCACCATTGGGCCAAGGCGGATAGTTATTCTCGGTTCGATTACATTCTTGCCCCCCCGCCTATGCTGAAGAAACTGGTTCTTGGTTCGGCCAAGATCGTCGACGGGCCCGATTCCGCGCTCGCATCCGATCATCGCATGATCTTTGCCGATTTTCAGTTTTGACAACCTCCATAAGAATTCATCTTTAATAAGAAATGAATTTTGCTTGAGGGGAAATTCTTCCGAAGTGTTTCCCTTTCAGTGGGGCATGCTCAAAATCAGGATTTCCACAGGCCTTTCTTTTCGATCATTTCAGCCACGCATTCGGGCAGACTTTCTTGCCATCCCGTTCTGCGCTCGCACACTTGTTCGAATACGTCACGGGAGA
>JABGWD010000091.1 GCA_018645725.1 Opitutia bacterium | reverse complement strand
TCTCGGTGGCTTCAGACGCTTTTGGGCATCGAGAGGAGATCGGCGTTCATGGGAAAGCTCTTTGGCCCTCGATCTCGATGGTGTTCTTCCGGTCGATTTGATTATCCACCATTAGCGGACACGTCGTTTGTTTTTGAGCGGATGGGGTCATTGCCGGTCAGGTCAGGAGAATACTTGCTCCAAACAAGATAAACCGGATGGCTTTCATTGTGCGTTACTTTCGGATTTCTCCTTGTATTTGCATACCCATACGATATCCGTGAAATTGATCTCTTCGAAGGAGGCAAGGTTGTTTGCCTTGCAAGCTTCCTCGATATGAGAATCCTCAATTTCAAACCAATCCCATCTTTTCCCTTTGATGTGCTCGTTGAAATACTGAAGGTCAGGGGCATAATCGTGGGCCATGATGAAGTCCCCTTCCTTGAGCAAAGCGGAGAGGATGTTGAATTCCATCCTTTTGTTTCCACCGTCGCAGAGAACGAGGCTGATTCCGGGAGATTGCACGTAGTTCCCAATCAGCTCTCTTTCCTCGAGTTCCGAGTAGCTCGGGTCAAAGAGGTTTTGAACGCTTACTTCCACGCCATGCGATCTCAATGCATCGTAGCACTCGCGTTCGATTACGTCGAACGACTTGATTGGGACCTCGGACAACCCCATGTCGTTCAATGAATTCCTGAGTAAAAAACTGAAACCTCCGTGTCCCGTTCCGATTTCCAGAACCCTGGCCGGATTGATCTTTTGGAGGAACAATGGGAATTCAGTCAGAACGTCCTTGTGTTGCTGAAGAGTGAAGTCTTCGTATTCCCAAGTTCCTTTTACAGGGGAAGATATTTTCGGGTAAGGGGCATTGCATTCGGGACAGATTTCAATCAACCCCGGAGCGAAACCCTTGCATTCAAAGCAATAAGGCACGAGCAACTAAAGCACGAGGGTTTCGGTAAGTCAATAATCGGCCTTTTTGTCTTCAGCCAGCCTTGTGATTCCACAGCTCCGGAGTTTCCGCTTCCTTGCCGTCAAGCTGTCCGACCCTTTTCTTTTGGTTGAGGCAAAGTCGAAAACTCAAATCACTCTTTCCTCGCCTCCGTCGATAGGCAGTTGCGCTCCGGTGGTTTTGGCAAAACGGGGACCGCAGAGCTCAGCCGCCGCTTCGGCCACGTCACGGGAGGTAACTTCGGTCTTGAGCAGGTTGCGGCGCTTGTACTGTTCGACCGTCAAGCCGTATGCTGCTGCCCGGTTGGCAAGAATTTCGGGGCTCCACAAGTTCGTGTCGAAGACGGAGTTGGGATGGAGGACGTTTATGCGAATGTTGTCGGGTGCCCATTCGAGAGCGGCCACCCGGGCAAGTTGAGTCAGGGCGGCCTTGGATGCCGAATAGGCTGCTGCTCCCGGACCTGGCGCCGGAACGTTTTTGGAGCCGACGATTAGGACGCGGCCACCGTTCGGAGCCTGGCGGAGGAGTGGGTAGGCGAGTCGGAGGAGGAGTTGGTTGGCATCGAGGTTGATGGAGAAAGTGCGTTTCCACAGCTCGTCGTCCAGTTCGGCAAGGGGTTTGGGCGGGGGGAAGAGACCGGCGTTGAGGACGAGAATATCAAGGCCGCCGAAAGCATAGGCGGTGCGGGCAAGGGCGTCCTTGACGGCGGAAGGATCGGTGACGTCGGTAACGAGGGAGAGAAAATCGGGGGTGCTTTGATCCTCGGTCAAGTCAAGCCCCGTGACGGCCGCTCCGCGAGTCCGTAGGGCGCTTGCGCATGCTTTGCCAATACCCGAGGCAGATCCCGTGACAAGCGCCACTTCGCCGGCAAAAGGAGCTGGAGTTCCTTGTTTCCTTAACTTTGCCTGCTCGAGTTCCCAGTACTCCATGTTGAAAAGATCAAGTTCCCCGACCGGTTCGTATCCGCCAAGGGTTTCGGAGCTCTCGACAATGTCGAAAGTGTGCAGGGCTATGGCTTCGGCCGCCCTGCATTCTCCTGGACGGCGCCCGGCGGCGAGGAGTCCGAGTCGTGGGTCGAGTACGAGCCGAGGGGCTGGATCAAGCATCTCGAGGGTTTTGCCTCCCGGGGTCTGCGTTGCGTTCCGTTGAAAAGCCTCACGGTAATTGTCGGCGTAGGCTTTCACGTCACGTCCGATGAGTGGCGATCGTTTTACGCGGATAACGTGATCGGGGGTGGCGGTGCCACGCTGGTGCGCTTTGGGGAATTCCGGGTGGCGGGCGTATTCGAGCGCTCGATTCGACAGGTTGCTTCTCAATAGGAGCGGAAAGCCTGCCGCATCGGACATTTCCTTGCGAATGGTAGCCAGTTCGACCGGATCGTTCGTTGATTCAATGAAAGGAACAGTCTCGGGGACGGGTGAAGAAAATCTCTCATGTCCTTTGGTCGTCAGATATTCTTCGGCCAGAGAAACGAGGGAAATCATGCGCTCGTACGATTCACGGGCATCTTTGCCCCAGGAAAAGATGCCGTGATTGAGAAGAACCATTCCGAGCAGGTCGTCCCGCCCATCTCGTTTCCAAAGGTCGGAGCAATACTTGGCGAGTTCATAGCCAGGCATGACGTAGGGGACGTAAAGAACGCGGTCGCCGTAGATCTCGCGGACGCGCGACTCGCCATCGCTCAGGTTGGTCAAGGTGACGACTGCGTCAGCGTGGGTGTGATCGACGTATTTGAAGGGAAGGCAGGCATGAAGGAGCGTTTCCACGGAGGGAGTCGGCGCGGAATGAAGGGTGCAGTGGAGCTTGAGCTCGTTGACCATCGATGCATCGGAAAGCTCGGGGAGTTCGAGAAGGCGCAGGCAATGATCCATGCGAACCCCGGCGAATCCCGGTGCCTCGATGTCGGACAGGTCCCAGCCGCTTCCCTTGACGTAGAGGAGTTCGGCTTCCTCTCCGAGGATGTTTTTCTCGGTGAGCTTGACGGAGGTATTTCCACCGCCAACAAGAACGAGCCTTTCGTTTTCTCCCAGTAAGCGCGAAGTGTAGACGCGCAAACCGAGTTCTCCGTCCTTGGCTTGGAAGCTTGTCGCGTCCTTGTCATTCCAAAGGTTTTTCATGGGGTGGCGGGGTCTTTTCGTTTTTCGGGGAAGAGCGATAGGATCCCTTCCTCCGAGGCATCGCAAATTCCTCTTTCGCAGATGAGCTTGTCAACGAGTCTTGCCGGCGTGACGTCGAAACCCCAGTTTTTCGCCTTGGTTTCCGGCGGGCAGTGCCGAACGCTTGTCAATTCTCCATTTGTTTTTGATAAGCCGGTTACAAAGGTGACCTCGTCGGTCGATCTTTCCTCTATGGGGATTTCCTTCAATCCATCCCGGATTGAGAAATCAAAGGTCGAGGAGGGCAAGGCGACGTAAAAGGGAACGCCGTTGTCCTTGGCGGCGAGCGCTTTCAAATAGGTCCCGATTTTGTTGGCAACGTCACCGGTTCCGGTCGTTCGATCGGTTCCGACCAAGACCATGTCGACCAAGCCGTGTTGCATCAAATGACCACCCAGGTTATCGGTGACAAGAGTGTGGGGAACCCCGTGCTGCCCAAGTTCCCAACAGGTTAAGCTGGCCCCTTGATTTCTGGGTCTGGTTTCGTCTACCCAGACATGAACGTCTATGCCGGAGTCGTGGGCCGCGTAGATTGGTGAGGTCGCCGAACCGTGATCCACGAACGCAAGCCACCCTGCATTGCAGTGCGTTAGCACGTTGACGGGAGCTCCTTCTTTGCGGGCACTGATTTCTTCAATGATGGCCTTTCCGTATTCACCAATTCTTCTGCAGAAGTCCGCGTCTTCGTCAGCAATGGCTTGAGCTTCGGCTTTCGCGATCGTTCTTTTTTCTTCCGGGGTTTTGCCTGCGGACGTCTTTGCGAGCATGCGATCCACCGCCCAGGCCAAGTTTGATGCAGTGGGGCGGGTGGACTTGAGCTTTTCCGCCTGTCGGATCAAGTCTTGATCGAAGGTTTCGTTTCCAGCTTGCAGGGACGCCAGATACATCCCAAAACCAGCGGTTGCCCCGATCAATCCGGCACCTCGGACCTGCATTTCCTCGATCGCGAAGCAAGCGTCTTCCGCACGTCGCAAGTCAACGATTTCAAAGGAGTGCGGGAGCGCGAGTTGGTTGATGATGCGAACGACCCGGTCGTCCGTTTCGCTTGGCCAAATCGTGCGGTAACTTGTGTTTTCTACCTTCAACTCAATTAGAACCAAATCCGGAAACTGCTTCCGATCGTCCAACCTTGATATTGAGTTGCCCCCGTCGAACTGAGGTCATCGTATTGAATGCCCGAAATTACCTTCAGGTTTTCTCCGCAAAAATAGTAATTCAACCCGGCGTAGGCACTGTGATGATCGTCTCCCCGGCCACTATTGACGTCCAAGGTCGAATCTCTCGCTTCGGCGACACGCGCATACCGGCTGTTCAAACGGACGCCTTTCGCTTTGTCGGAACCTTCGTATTGGTAGCGAAGGACCAGCTTGAGCCGATCTTCCTGCAGCCAATACATGGGCATGGCCACAATGCCCCCGAAATCGCCTTCGAGGTCCGGATCGCTTTGGGGACCGTTGTTTCCAAACCCGATCGAGGTGTGCAATGCCCAAGGTCCTCGAGCCAGGCGATTGACGAACGCAAGGGCGTAGTCGTTTCCTTTGGCTAACCGATCTTCGGAAGTGGTGCTGTCCTGACTGTAGAAAGAAAGCCAAAACTCCTTTTTGTCGAAACCGCTTCCCTCGGAGAAATCGCCCGACCAGGAGGCATAGTACATTTTGCTGTCTTTCCAGCCCCCGACGTAATCATCATAAGTGCCTGAAAAGAGGGCAGTGTCGAAAGTGTGTATGCCCTGCTTCCATTTGATCCATGCGGCCAAAGGGTTCCCGTTTTCCTCGTCCGAAGGCCAGAGCTTGTTCGAGAAGTCCGAGCGTTCCAATGCGTTGGTCAGGTAGGCGGAGCGTTGCCATTCGTCCGCCATGCGGGCCGACCTTCTGCCGTATCCGATCTCCAGGGCATCGACCGAAGAGATCTCCCAAAAAGAGCCGGCATCAAAGGTCAGGTTGGCGCTTCTGAAGGTTTCGTGTCCCCATTGGCGGTAGTCACCGGGATAGTTGTGGCGGTCGTTGGACAATTGACTGACTGCCTTGAACTTCCAGTAGTCCGCGAATTTTCCCTGCAGGCCCATCCAAAACCGGCGGGTTTCCTCCATCGAATCGTCAAAGGACAGACCATTCTTGTCCTTGCCGTCAACATACCCGAATTGATGCATGTAGCTAAGGAACAACTTGGCATTCTGCAGCCCCGATGATTCGGGGTTGTCGTAAAATTTCCCGAAATCCTTGAGCTTGGCGCAGGCGTCACCGAGGTTTTTTGCATCCTCGACCGGTTGATCCTTGGGTTGCGAGAATGATAACCGGAGGGGCAAGATGAGCAGAAAGGCCAAGGCAGTCGTTGCCAAAGGTCGGGTGAAGGATGGTTTGTTCATTGTGCGATCGTTACTTCATTCGGCAAAGCAGGTCAACCGACATAATATATTCGGGCTTCCTTTTGGAAATGAAACCTGTCATGAGTTTGTTTATGAATGCCAAGGAATTCTTTCTTCACGGTCTTTTCAGCCCGCACTCCGGAGACCGGAAGACTTTGCAAACCCAGTTGCATTGGACGTTGCGCGTGACGGTTGCCCTTTGTTTCATTGGTCATGGCACTTGGGGGTTGATCACCAAATCAGGCTGGCTTCCCTTCTTTGCATCGCAAGGGATCGAGCCCGAGCTCGCCTGGACCTTGCAGCCTATCATCGGCGCATTCGATATCATCATGGCGTTATTGCTCCTGCGGAAGTCAAACCGGGCGATTCTGCTCTGGATGTTTCTTTGGGCGGTCTGGACTGCGATGTTGCGTCCGTTGGCAGGGAACTTGGAAAAGGTCGAGGCAGATGACGTTTGGACGGTCCAAATCAGGGAAGAGGCTCGTCCTGACAAAACCCAAACTTGGGAATTTTGGGAACGGGCGGGAAACTGGGGTCCACCGTTCATGCTTCTGTTAATGGGTGGAGCCTTTGCCCTAAGGAAGAAGGCTCTGCTCGGAGACTATGAGGAACCGGAGATCAAGGATTCGACGGTCGATACCATCTTCTTTCTTTGCAAGCTTTGTCTGGCCTTGCTTCTCATCGGTCATGCGGGTTTTGGTTTCGTTGTCCAAAAAAAGATGCTGATCGACCATTGGCAATCGATCGGGGTGAATGCCGACGCCACTTTCATTTCTCAGATCGGCTACGCCGAATTCGCCTTGGGCATCTTGATCTTCGTGGCGCCTATCCGTCCCTTGATCTTCCTTGCCCTTGGCTGGAAGCTGTTCACCGAATTTCTTTACGTCCCCGCGGACACGGTTTCCGGCATGGGGATCGTCAATATATTCGAATGGATCGAAAGATGGGGCGATTACGGCATCCCTCTCGCCATGCTTTATATTCTATCCTACAAGAAGGCGAAAGGGTCAGCGGTTTGACCAACTGTTGTTCGTCCATTGCATGAACGATCCATTCGGTTGCATGTAATACCAAAGACTGAAGTTATTGCTGAATAGATTTGGGAAAATGGATTTTTTCGTCCATAGCCACTCCTTTTCCTTCTCCAGATAAAGCCAAACGTTAGCCGGGCTAGAGCCATTGAAATAAACCCAATGAAGCTCCATGTGAAACATCCAGAACTGAGTCTTGCTCGGTTGGTCCGGTATGAAAAAAGACCCCAGCCAATTGGAACGATTCCAGTTCGGCGCTCCCTTGATCGCCACACTTCCTTCCAACACGTCATCGGACAACAAACCCGCATCGAGTAAATTTTGCCTGAGGATGGACTGATTCCAATTAGGCATCAGCCCTCCAAGGGTAGGGTCGGAAAACTCATCTGACTCAAATTTGTCTCCGACTACAGGGGGTATCATTGAAATTGGGTCGAACTTGGAAGCAAAGAGAGCATTCAAATCAATTGTATTCGACGTGTTGTCGTCGAATTCAGTTTTGTTGTCCAAGGAAGTAACGAAATCATCCAAGTCCTTGCGCATTTCATCGTCGTCAGCGACATCACTGGAGCTCATTTCAAAGAGCATTTCTTGATCAAGGCGGTTTTTCATGACGTCCGAAGCGGATTTGTAATAGGCAACCGCTTGCTTCAGGGAGGCTTTGGACTCGCTTAATTGGTTTTGTCCTTTTAGCCGGAAGAAAGTTTCGGAATTATCCAAGAGCGCTTCAAGGTTAAGAAGGTCCTCTCCGTCCACCTTCTCAAATGTTTGCAGATTATAGTCCCAGTCGTAGCTCACCAATATTTGCCCAAACCCCTTCAGTGCTTCGACCAATGCCATCATGAGATAGGCATCCCCCTTGTCGACGTTGATCAGTTCTTCCGAACCGGTTAGATCTTGGGAAAGTTGGACGATGGAATCTTGGGATGCCATCTTGAGGAAATGAGAATTTATTTTGGTAAGCCTGGGAATGAAAACGTTTTGGAGATATTCTTCCAGCTGATTCAGGTCGGCATAGCTATTGATCTTCGAGTCGTCTTCATAGCCCAGGTCATAACGCCAAAAATCGGGGAGTACGAAATCTGTCAGCGTGGAGCTTGCTCCACCGTCAATTGCAATCTGCTTTAGTGAGGTAGCTTCTTTACTTTCGAGTAGTTCCAAAAGTAATTCGAAACCGTAAATGAAATTGGCTTTTGGGTCGTCTTGGTCCGTGCTGATCTGTGATTCGCGAAGAACCATTTGGTTGGATAGATTCTGCACCGAAACGGGGAGTTGCGTTTCCGTTCCTCCCCACAATTGCCCAACTAGGAGCCCCATGAGCATAATCAGTTTGAGTAATTCAATGAGGTTTTGATGCATGATCCCATCTTTGATCGGGATCATGCTAAAGATCAAACAGATTCTCCCAAATTTGTATGATCGTAGAGGTCGATTCTCCCAACAGCCTGTTTTGCGCAAAGGGTAAGGAGAGTCTTCAGGCGATGATATATACGAGTTGAATCTAGGGATAATGCAAAGAAACGGACCGTAGAAAACCTTGCGGCTTATGACTTGTTGCGGATTTTATCCTTTTCGGCTTCGGCCTTCGATTCGAGGGAACTCACTTCCCTAGTCAGGATTTTGCGGGCTTCCTCCGCCTCCTCCTGTTGCCCTTGAGCGAGCGCATCCTGTACGCTCTTTTCAAGGAAGATTTTCCGTTCGGCGATCTTGGCCTTGTATTTGGATCCGATTTCCGCGATTTGCTCCTTTTGCTCGTCGGTCAGGGGTTTGTCGTCTCCGCCGCCCATTCGTTCCATGGCTAGTTCGTATGCGCTTTTCATGGGCTTGTTTGTATTGGAAAAACAATTCCACGTCCAATCGTTTATCCGTTCCCTCGGAATGAAGGCAAATGGTCTGAGCGAATCCGTCGGAGACTTTCCCTACTGCGAATCGATCCAGGCCGTTCCATCCCATTGCATCAGGCTTCCCGTCTGCGTGAGGTAAAACCAACTCTTGGCCTTTTCTTCGTAAAGATAGGGGAAAGTGGATTTTTTCGTCCAAAGCCAGGCCTGGGAGCTTTCCCTGAACAGCCAGACGTCGGAGGGCGAAGAGGAGGACAGGTAGACCCAACCAAGGGACGCGTGATACATCCAGAAGTTGCCCGTATCCGTCCTGGCGGGCATGTAGAAGTAGCCGAGCCAGTTGGATTGGTTCCAGTTGCTTGCCCCGGGGACTGCCTTGGCGCCCTCGATCGAATCATTTGCCAACAAGTCGTCCTTTTGCATTTTTTCCTTCAGCGTTTCACTCGTCCAGTAGGGCAAGAGGCCACCGAAGGTCGGATCGGTTACCTCGGCGGATTCGAATTTGTTTCCCACTGCGGGGGGGAGCGCGGCGGCGAGATCGACCTTGGAAGAAAAGAACTTGTGGAGATGGAAGGCGTCGGTTTTGGAATCGTTCGATGAATTCATGTCGTATTGGTAATCGAAGGAGGCCAGGGCATGGTCCAAGTCTTGCCGGAATTTCTCTTCTGCCTCCAAGTCATCGGTCGAGAGGTTGAAGAACCTTTGTTCGGCGATCCGGTAGAGCAGGTAAACGGATGCCGACTTGTAGAGGGAGATAGCGTTTTCGAGGTGTTTTCTCGCTTCGGGCAGCCGGTTGGGATTCTTGAGCTTGCCGAATCGTTCCGAGGAGTCGAAAAGGGACTCCAAGGTCACGATGCCCGAGTCATGCATGGTTTGGGCGGTTCCCGCCGTCATTGGCCATTCGTGGCTCAAGACGATTTGAATCAAGCCGGAAAGTCCCTGAATCATGGCTCTTAGCAAGTGGACGTCTCCGATGTCCGCGTAGATGACTTGCTCCAGTCCGGTCAAATCCTGCGTGAGGGTTATATAGGTGTTCTCGTCGGTGATTTTCGCAAGGTGAAGATCCGCGATCTCAAGAGTTTTGAGCAGGGTTTTGTCCAGGTAGGTTTCCACCTCCGAGTAGTCGAAGTTCGGATTGGTTTCCTCGCCGTAATTCAATTCCTCGAGCCAGAGGTCGGGGAGGGCGAAGGAACGGATGGCATCGGAGGCTCCGAGGGAAAGGGCAAGCGACTTGAGGGAACGGGAGCCATTGTCTTCAAGCAAATTGAGCAAGAGTTCCAAGGCGAAGACGAAGTTGGCTTGCGCGTCGTTCGAGCTAAGCAGGAGCTGAGCCTTTTGGGTTTCCATACCGGTCGTGAGGTCTTGGATCGGCTTGGGCACTTGTCTTTCGATTTCGACCGTTACGCCCCGGCTTCTCAAATTG
>JABGWD010000090.1 GCA_018645725.1 Opitutia bacterium | reverse complement strand
GAACGACAACCTGCCTAGCTTCGTTACCCTCGTCACCAAAAACAAAGGAGGGCAACCCTTGGTTTCCCGTCTTTGGGGAAGCGGTTTTTTGCCCGGCAAGCATGCCGGCACGCGCTTCAGGGCGGACAAGGACGCCATTCTTTACCTGAACAGCCCCAAAGGCGTATCCTCGGACGGACGCAGAAAGATGCTGGACCGGCTCAAGGAGCTCCACGAAATCCAGCTCGAAAAGACGAGTGATCCCGGGCTGGAAACGCGCATCGCCCAGTACGAGATGGGTTTCCGAATGCAATCGTCCATTCCCGAGGTGACCGATCTCGCAAAGGAACCTGACTCGACCTTCAAGCTGTACGGCGAAGATGCCCGCAAACCCGGGAGCTTCGCCGCCAACTGCCTTCTTGCCCGGAGGTTGGCGGAAAAAGGCGTGCGTTTCATTCAACTCTATCACAAAGGTTGGGATCAGCACGGCGGTCTGCCCGGCGGCATCAAGCGGCAATGCAAGGAAACCGACCAAGCCTCTTATGCCTTGGTCGCAGACTTGAAGCAGCGCGGATTGCTTAAGGACACGTTGGTCATCTGGGGAGGGGAATTCGGACGAACGAATTACTGTCAGGGCAAATTCAACGCCAACAACTTCGGACGCGACCATCACCCCCGTAATTTTTCCACTTGGTTTGCCGGAGGTGGAGTAAAGAGCGGACTGACTTATGGCCAATCCGACGAGTACTCATACAACGTCGCGGAGAACGGAGTTCATATTCACGATTTTCACGCCACCATATTGCACCTTTTGGGAATCGACCACGAACGCCTGACCCACAGGTATCAGGGTCGCTACTTTCGACTGACCGACGTTCATGGACACGTGGTGAAACCAATCATCGCCTAAAAAGAAAATTGTTTTCGGGCAAGGTTGGCGCTTAGGCAATAAAGTCAGGGGTTCCTCAATAAAAATGCCAAATTTTAATCCTTTGGCGAAAAATTTCATTTGAGAAACGCTATGTTATAAGCATGATTGAGCTTCGCCCGTTTTCTCCAAACAAACGAATTCCATCATGATGCTGAAAATCATTCGACCCCTCATTTCATTCGCTTTTCTTTTTGTCGGCGCTGCCACTGTTCATGCTTCGATTGAACTCAAGAAGGGAGACCGCATAGCCCTTGTGGGTGCCGGCATGGGGTCCCGAATGGTTCACTACGGCCATTTCGAGACGGAACTGAACCTGCGTTTTCCTGCCTTGAACCTTACCATCCGCAATCTTTGCGACGAAGGCAACACCCCGGGTTTCAGACCACATCCCGGAAGGGAACAACAAGCCCAATATGCCTTTCCGGGGGCCAAGGAACTGATCAACAAAAAGTTGCAGGCTACTTCCGGGCCCAAAGGACACTTCGAATCACCCGACAAATGGCTCACCCGGCTTGAGACCGACGTCGTGCTTGCCTTCTTCGGCTTCAACTCGTCTTTTGACGGTCAACGGGAACTGGGTCGCTTCAAGAAAGAACTCGATGCCTTCCTCAAGCATACGCTGGCCCAGAAGTACAACGGTCGGAGCGCTCCCAGGCTTGCCCTCGTTTCCCCGACTGCCCTGCAGCCCATGGCCGGTGTTACCTCGGGCTCCAGGCAAAATGCCAACCTCATCCTTTACGTCGAAGGAATGCGCCAGGTTGCCAAGCAAAACAAGGTTTTGTTCGTCGATGCCTTCAGTCCCTCGAACAAATGGTATGCCGACGGCAAACCCCACACCGTCGACGGGGCGCTCCTCAACGACTTGGGATATCGCAAGCTTGCCGGCTTTCTTGCCGACTCGCTTTTCCAAAAGGCAAAACCCTCATCCAAGTTTCGAACCGAAGTACACAAAGCCGTCATGGAAAAAAACTACTTTTGGCTAAACGATTACAAGGTCCCCAACGGCGTTCACGTCTACGGTCGCCGCTACAATCCATTCGGCCCGAAAAACTATCCCTTCGAACTCAAGAAAACCCGGGAATATACCGTCATCCGCGACCGGGCGATCCGGGCGGCGGCCAAGGGTGAAAAATTCGACCTCGCCAAAGAAGATGACAAGACTTCCAAGTTGCCCACCGTCCAGACAAACTACGTTCCCAACAACAAGAACGGAAAGAACGGTTACCTCGATTACGCTCCCGGGGCGGAAGCCGAAGGCAAGATTCAGGTGGCGAAAGGCTACAAGATCGAATTGTTCGCCGACGAAGACCGTTTCCCCGACTTGGCCAACCCCGTGCAAATGGCCTTCGACAACAAGGGACGTCTTTGGGTATCCACCATGGCCAGTTACCCCCACTACCGGATTGGAGACCCCCGCCCCAAGGACAAACTGATCATCTTCGAAGACACCGATAACGACGGGAAGGCGGACAAG
>JABGWD010000089.1 GCA_018645725.1 Opitutia bacterium | reverse complement strand
CGCTCTTGTAGGGGTGCTCGTTGGCCATTGCGCCGGTCTGTCCCCACTTGTGAGCCAAATGTCCTTGCAATTGGGAAACCTGTCCGTCACTCAAGGCCGAATCGAATACGAGAATCTCCCCGATCTCGACTCCGCCGAAAGCCGTGATGCCATTTCGGTCACGGGCCCCGATGACCAAGTCGCTGGAAGTTGCGGGAACCGGATCACGGTCATCGATGTCGTATTCCTCGTTTCCATCGGCCCACTGAGTCCGCTTGAGGTCGCTTTTTCTCATGCCCCATACGTGAACCTCTCCATTGATCGGCGTGCCCCCGCGCTGGCCATCGTTTCCTGTCGTGCCCCTAACTGTGAAAGTCGCGAAGTCCGTATTGTCCTTTCGGAATTGCCAACCGACTCCGTCTTCCCCCCGCTTGGAGAGTATGGGTCTCCAGTCGGACAAGGTATCCCCTTTGGCGACGACGAAAATCGTGGCATCTTGCCCGAAGTCAAAAACCGACGAATCGGCGACCCTAAGGTATTGAGTTTGCCCGTCGAAGGAAAGGGTGGACAACCCATTCCACCGGTCGACGCTCAAATCAGGTCCTTTCCCATTTCCTGCATGCCTGCTTGCGCCGGACTTGTCCCTCCACTGGTCAAGCACTCCGCCGAGTGGTTCATTGGATAAATTCCCGTCCCCATTGGTATCCGTCGCGTCAAGCCAGAGAAGCAAGTTTCCATCGGCAAAAGAATCGGCCTTGAAACCGAAAGATCCGGTTGAGAAGGTGCCGACCGAAGACGACCAGCTCGACCCCGCGGAATTGGTGGCCAGGAACCGGTAATAATAGGTTTTGCCAACTTGGAGCACGGAAAGCGGGAAGGAAAACTCACCCGTTGGCAGGACGCCGAGCAAATTTGCGGCATCCCAAGCATCAGGAGAAGATGCGTTGACGGCGGCAGTCTGCCCTGCATCTTCATCGCCCCAGTACAAGGTAATGACAGGGTCTTCTCCACCCATCGTTACGTTTTGCTCCAAATCTCCCGCATAAATCAGGCTCACCTCATCTTGATTGATTGCCCGGTCGTAAACCCGCATGTCATCCATCATCCCATCGAAATAGGCATCAGACCAATTGCTTTTGCCTATGAATTGATTGGCCCGGGCCAAGTTTCTCGGCAAATGCCCTAGCCTAGATCCCATCAACTGTCCATTCCGGTAAATTTTCATGACACTGGACTGATCGACGGTCGCCACGACATGCTGCCACTCGTTCAAAGTCCAAAAATCCTGGGCTACGAGTCCGATGTTGCCTCCACCCCTGCGGATGCCCCATTCAACTTCGGAGGAAGTTCCCCGGTTGGCGACAAGTAGATTATCGTTGTTTGCCCCGTTTCCGAAATCAAACATCCTTTGCCAATTGCCCAGGTTTCTCTTGTAAGCCCATCCGCTGAAACTCATGTCTCCGTCGATCCCAAAGGTTCCAACCTGTACATAAGCAAGATTGCTTCCATCGAAACTCAATGCCTTGCCGAATTGCCCGCCCCTGCCGTCCGTCCAACTCGCTCCACTGAAAACTTGGGCCGCAGTGGTGAAGCCGGTCGAATCGTAAGTTTCCTGGCCTTGGCCTTCGTCGAAACGCCAATGAGCGATAAGATCATCGGAAACAAGTGGCACCGAAAGAGCCACGGTCTGAACGACTCCGCCGTTTCCAAGCACTCGACCCCGCAAGGTAGCGGAATTCTCCGTTTGGTCAACGGAAGGAAGCACCGATACAGTCGGGGCGGATACGGTCCGGGTGTACCCGGCGGCATCACCCCAGTCGTTATGGGCTGTCCCCTTGGCCTGGACTTGATAATGGATATCCTGACCGGGAGTAAAACCGGTAACGACGTGGTATCCCGACCCTACGCCTTGATTGCCCAAGCTGATTTGGTGCGCCCAAAGCCCTTCGTTTTCACCTCGGTCGACGGGTCCCCAATAAAGAATGATTTCAGGTTGGGCACCGTCGTAGGTCACCAACTCATAACCCAAAGTGGCATTGCTCTCGGTAACGGAAACGGCTGGAAGGGTTCGGACGACAGGTGGAGTCGGTTGCGTCCCCGTAGTAAAGCTTTGTATGGAACCCTGACCGGAAAGAATTTCAATTTCATAAGCGGAAAGTTCGGCATCGAAAATTCGCACCGCTTGCATGAATCCTTTGAATTCCCCCCAATTGTCGCTCCCCGCGCGAGCGATACCAAGCGAAAGGGGAGAAACGCCACTGCTCTCGAGTCGACCGTTGTACTGAGTCCAAGTCGAGATCTTCACCCCATCGACGTAGAGCGTCATCTCGCTTCCATAGGACAAGGCCAAGTGATGCCACGTGCCATTGGCTATGCCCGCGTCCACGCGTACCATCACGTCAGTGGCAGCGGTCCCGGAATCGGCATAAATCTCAACAAAAGTACCGGCCGTACCGATTTCGAAGTTGTCGTTCGAGCTGGCGCTCGACTGCCCGACCAACACGTTGTCTACCGCATTATTGGTCGGTCGATCCGTCAAATCCTGCTCCCGCTTGAACCAAAGGGACAGGGTGAAACGGTCCGGGGAATCCATCTCGTCTCGATCACCGAAGGTTACGTAATCATCGGAACCATCGAAACGGAGCACCGATCCGCGCACGGGATCGACGAAAGCAGTCGCCCCTACGATCGTACCGGTGGCAAGACCCTGCAGATCGGCAACCGTGCTGCCGGTGTCATTCAAGGGCCAATCGAAGAGTGGCGAGGAAGAGAGTGCATCCCCAAGGGAAACCCCGCCGGAATTAACTGCCTTGGCCCGAAAATAGTAAGTTGTTCCGGGGTTCAGTCCATTCAACATCCTCGCGGCATCTCCGGTAACGGCTTCAATGCCCGGTGTGGTGTTTTGATCAAGGGCCCCCGCATTCAATCCCCAATCGAATGAAACCATTGAGGCTTCGCCGCCCGTATCAAGAAATTTTGCATTCAAGAGGGCACTGGTGGAACCGACTTGGGTTGCCCCATTGGTTTGGATTGCAGGAGGCAATGCATTCACCACGATATCGAAAGTCGCGGAAGCCGAGCCCAGTTGATTGCTTGCGCTTACCGTTACCGTACTTGTCCCTGCCTGGTCTGGGGAACCTTCGACAAACAAGCCCTCCGCTCCTACCGGAAGACCGGATTTGTAGAGGTGATCGAAGGGCAGTTCATTTGCAAGCCCCCAATGATTGGCCAGGTAACCTTCGACCAAATGATTTTCTTCGTCGGACAGAATACGGGGGTAAAGAACCAATTCACCCAAAACCAGCGAGGTATCCTCGTTAATGCGGTCAAACAAAACGTTCGGATGCCAGTTCCCGGAAGTACTCAGGTCTACGGTCATTCCATTGACCCTCACTTCATAGCCATAACGGTCAAACTTCCAGCAGACCAAGGAATTAAGGTTTGTCAGGGCCGGACTGACAATGGAAGGATTGTTGTCGTCCCATCTTCTCAGGGACCAATTGCCGTTATGAGCCAAACGCCAACCGGCAAAAGTGAAAAGTTCGCGGTCCGGCATGAGTACCCCCGTTTCCCGGCCAACCATATGGATGGTCATTGGCATAGCCCTGGAATCGGCAATGGAGAGTTTTTTTCCATAATCGAAAAAGACCATATCCGTACCGGTCAACGGATCGAATTCATGTCTTGGCGAAGTCTCGAATGGAGCTTCGGCATGCCTGCCTGCTCCGGAAAGATCGATCCATTTGCGAACCCGACCTGTTTCACTCGTCGTGTAGACGGACGAATAATCACCATTCCCGCTGCCATAAAGGGATGAGACCTCCGTGGCATTCAGTTCCCGATCAAAGAGTCTCAAGTCATCCATGGAACCCTCGAAATCACCCCACTGATCGGAAAACACCCGACCAATCCCCAAGGAAAGAGGCGAATCCTGAGATGAATCGAGTGGACCGGAAAACTCCGGACGATCAAGTACCAAATTGCCATCCAAATACAACTTGAGCCCAGTGCCGTAGGTAACGCCAAGGTGGTGCCAAGTGCCATTGGCGATTCCCGCTCCGGCGGAAGTGTGAGACGCATCCTCGGAACCAGTGCCCGAATCCAAATAAACCTCTAGTTCCGAACCCGAAGTCCCAATCTCAAAATTATCATTGAAAGTGGCGCTGCTTTGAGCAACCAGAACGTTGTTGATTCCATGATTGGTCGAAGTGCCGGACAAGTCATTGGTCCGGTTAAACCAAAGCGAAAGGGAAAATACGCTCGGTTGGTTCATGAACCCGACTTTGGAGAAGTAGACTCCGTCGTTATCTCCGTCAAAGGATACGCCTCCCCCTGACTTGCCCATGGACCATTGAGCCGGGTTCAATAGGTTTGCATGGTTTCCGTTGCCGGTCGAATCATGAGCGATCGAGCCGTTTGTCTCCTCAAAAGCCAACCCAAGCACGAGATCCCCCGTAAAAAGACTGTCGTTGCGGTCATGTGAGCGGGTGGGGTGAAAGTCAAAACTACCGTTTCGGTCCGCCGCATACCAAGCGAGAACACCGGGAACGTCGTTTGGAAGAAAGGTCTTCTGGTTGGAAAGCCCGGGGGGAAGACCGGTCAATGCGTAGGTCAACCCAGGTTGTTCACCAAGATCAAGTCCGACGATTTTCTGCCCGTAGGTAAAGGTAAGATCGGCAAAGGCCGGCAAGGTTGGAGTCGTAGCTTTGAATACGGTTCCTTGGGACGCCGTGTTTTGCAAGGTAGTCAGGTTTTCTTCTCCCTTGTAGATGAGTTGAACGTCTTCGATACCAAGTGCGACACCGTAAAGACGAACGTCGTCCATTCTTCCCTGGAAAAACTGCGAGTCAGAGGTCGCTGACTCGGGGTTGACACCGATATTCAAGGGGGCAACCGTATTTATTGGCAAGTTCTCGACAACCTGAATCTCTCGAACCGCATTTCCTTCGAGATAACTCCCGTTGACAAAGCTGCGGGCTACCGAACCGATCCCGCCATTCGAGCAAACGATATGGTACCATTGATTCCAGCCCGGAAGATAATGATTGCCCGGACCTTGGTTGGTATTCGCGCCTTCTGCATAACGATGATGTATGAAAGGAGAGTTTACGTGATTGGAATTCCCCAACCATATTGCGTAGTTTCTTCCGGCACGACCGAAAAGGCCGGTCCAAGACTCGCTGACGTTACGCTCGGGATAAATCCAAAAGGAAACGGAATACTTGTCCAGGGCCATCTTCGCATCGTAGGGGAGAAAGACCCTGTCATCGTTTCCATCGAAATAGAAAGCCCCTCCGCGAACACCAGTCAATCTTTGGGGGGAACCGCCTATGGTTCCATTCAATTCGTTTCCGCTCGAATCCGCGGCAACCGAAATCGAGGCAATTTCATCGAACTTCCAATGCCCGACCAAGTCGGAACCCCGGTGAGTCGAAGAAGAAAAGCCGAGGGATTTCCCTCCTGACGCATTGGTATCTCCATCCTGAAGAGTGCCACCGGTCGCAAGAGCGATTCTGCCACCTCCGCCGGGACCTCCCAGACCGTAAGCATCTCCACCCATGGCTAACAACCGGCCAGCGTTGTGGATATTGGCAGCCTCGATTCGGATCGAACCACCGGAACCACCGGCACCCGAGGAATCCGCATCTGCATCCCCCGAACCTCCGACCACGGAAATGGATCCGTTTGCATCCAACGAAAAATCACCGCTGACCTCAAAGCCAATGGCGCCACCACCGCCTCCTGAATTCCCCGTACCAATGGCGGCATGCCCACCACCCGAACCACCGATGAGATGAGTGATCTTTTCATCCCCGTAAACCATTCCGGCAATCCCCAAGTTAAAGCCACCGCTTCCTTCACCCCCGTAACTGCCGCCACCGTTGGACTTGGTTTTCTCATGACCCCGCCCGCCACCGGGTCCTTGACCATTCAAGGCAGGATGGAGATTTCCATTGTTTTCGGTATCCCTCAGACCACGCCCCGAAGACCATCCGCCGGATCCCGGCACGCCGGAATAGACGCCCTGCAAACCGCTTTTTCCATCCAAGGAAATCTGAGTGGAAATCGTGGCGTTCCCTTCGATGTCAAAAAGAAGGGAATTGGATCCGCGCACGACCACCGAGACATTGGGTCCGAGCGAAAAATTGTTAAAGCGGAAAGTACAAACTCCATAACCGAAGCTTTGGCCGTTCCCGGAAAAGACGGAACGGGCAACCGAACCCTTGCCCTTGAGACCGGAGGTATGAGTCCAGGCACCCGCGCTATCAAACACAATCGTTCCCGAAGTGAGATTCAAGTCAACCAGCGGGGTAGGGGACCGGGCTCCAAGGAAAACGGTTCCGCTCCGCCCTGCCTTGGCATCGCCATTTGAGGTACCTCCGTCAACAACGACCGACCCCTGCTCCAAGGCGTCGTCATAAAGAAACGCCACTCGTCCGCCACCACCTGCTCCACCGGAATCGGAAAGGAAACGGGCTCCGGGCTCACGTGGGTCGGCACCGGATCCATGACCACCCTTGGCCGAAAGGTTTCCCTTGTTCACGATGCTGCGGGCAACCAACCGGATCGAGCCCCCCGAACCGGCTCCACCGGAAAAATAAGCTCCCTGGTTCGGGTTGACCAAAACGGAACCGCCGTTCATCGAAACGTTGACTCCGCTTTCAACGGACAATTTCCCGGCAGAGATTATTTCCAAAGCTCCACCACCGGCAGCGGCTTCCCCGAGGTTCCCGACTCCACCACCGGATCCACCCATGAGAATCGAAAGATCAGCCGAACCGTAAACGATACCAGCCGGTCCGGATGCAGCCGGACCACCCTCTCCACCATGGGACGCACCACCACCGGAAAGTCCACCCGCCGAATTAGTTCCGAGGCTTTGCCCTTTGCCTGGGCCCTGTGATCCGCCGAACCCTCCCAGTACTCCGCGGCCGATCCGATGCCCTTTGCTCGGATCATCACCATAATAGGCATCATGACCATCGAGAAGCGAACCATTGGGCAGGTGAGGGGAAGACGGTGAAAGCGAACCGCTCAAGCTCTTGGCCAAGGTCACGTTTCCGTCGCTTGAAATGGAAAGCGCATTGACACCCTCGAGGATTACCTTGTCCAAGTTCGGGCCAAGATAGAAATCACCGGCAAAATGAAAACTTGCCTTGGTCAACATCCAGGACGTCCCGTCAGGCGCGAGATAATTCACGGTGCTTAGATTTGCATCCATTACCTTGAATTCTCCATCGCCCTTGTCCCAGAACAAACCGGCCGATCCGCCTAGTTCATTGGTTCCCGTATGAAAACGCAAGACTCCTTGGTCAAAGGAAAGAGTGGCAAAGGTTCCCACGCCGGACCAATCCGTGCCACCCGTATTGTTACTTTCGAACCGGTAGTAATAGGTTTGTCCGCTGTTCAACCCGCTCAAGTTTGCCGGAACTGGACCTTGATCATGAGAGCCAAGGGACAGACTGTGATTCCAATCGGCAGGTGTCTCGACTCCGTCCGTATCACCGTAATGGATGGTCACGGCATTGGTTACCCCACCCGAATCGGTCAAGTCCCCTTGTAAAGTGGCAGTGCGGCCTCCGACTTCCAAAACGGAACCAACGGACACGACGGGAACTTCCACCGCGGCTTTCAAATCTATCGTTAGGGTCGTGCTCGAGCTACCCTTCGGATTGGTAGCGGTAACCGTAAAAGCGATTTGACCGGAAACTCCCGTTGGCGTTCCCGAGAGAACGCCGGTGGTAGGATTGAAGCCAAGACCGAAAGGAGGCGTCGCCAGGTTCAGCGAATACTGAGTCGCCGGCGGATCGCTTCTTATTTGAAAACTCATGGCTTGCCCGTTGACCACCGTAAGATTCAAATCTGCAGGCAAAACGGGAGCGCTCAGGTACTGCAAGTCATAACTGATGAAATTCGAATTGGCCCGTTGACTTTCGAAGGAATGCTTTGCCCAAGCGTGCCCACGGGGAACCGAGGACACCCTGATCTCGTCGAGGAAGCCGGCCATCTTCGAAGTTCCGTCACGCAAGGAACCCAATCGGAGATCACCCCCTGCCAGAGTATTTACCGTACCGGAAACCGAGGAGGCAGGAGCATCGACTACTTTTCCATCGGCGTAAATGCGGGTATCGTTCAAGTCAGAGCTAACTCCGGGGAAAGAGATGGACAGGTGATGCCATTGATCGTCCCCCAATCCGAAAGAACCCTGTCGCTTTCCTGACGCATTATCGGTCAAGACTTGCGGACCTTGACTGTCCCATGACAAATTCCAAAGATTTCCCGCCGCTCCCCAACCTGCCAAACCACTGCTGGACTGGCTGGTCTTGAGCCAAAGGGAAACCGAACGGGCTCCCGAGCCCGTAATTCCCGGGTATCCCGAAACGCTCAAGTCATCGTCATTGCCATCCAGGAGGAGTCCCTGACCGACAAGACCGGCCGGATTGGGCGCAACCCCTCCATTTGCCGTAGCGTTTCTTTCATTGGCCGAAGAATCAAGAACGTCGTCGAGGTGCCAAACTCCCTCGTAGTCAGACCAAAGAGTGCCATCGGTACGGTATGCGGGAGGAGTTACGTCTGCAGCGTTACCCCAATAGGCGAAAATCTTCGTATTCGGACTGAGTTGCTTGACTTGCAGCCAGGCGGTGGTTTCACCGGAAGCGTTCCATTCGTCGATCTCGTGAATCAATTCGCGGTTTTGTCCGTCGAAGAAACGCAAGTCTCCGCCATTTGAAGGAGCGGCAAAAGATGAATGAGAGAAATCCGGGTGATAAGCCGTTCCCATTCTGACAAGAAGAGGGAAGTCAGACAGATCCCCCCCTTGCCACTTGATGCGGAGGTATTCCTGCATGGCGTTCAATTCGGATGGGTTGAGAGACCGATCGAAAAACAACACTTCCGCAACTTCCGATTGCGAGAAGTAATCGTTGGCGTCGGAACCACCCAAGGCCAAAAGCCTGGGAGTGGAATTCTCGGTCCCAACCGAACCTTGCTCGAATACCTTAACCCCATCCCGCCAAAGAACCGCATTCCCTTCGTCATAACTACCTGCCAAGAGGTGCCAGGAGGAGTCGGCAGGAACCGCTTGAGTCAAAACGGACTCCATTTTCCAATAAGACGAACTGTCGTTACCCAAGCCGAAAACCCAATCCGAACCCACCGAACCGATAACGGTACCGTTGGCATCACCCGTGTGCCGGGCGAGAGCCAACACCGTGTAGTCAGTAAGGCTCGAACCGAAATCATAAGTGGAGTAAAGTTGCGAAAAGCCATCGAAGGACACGACTTTTTTTCCACCCAGTTCGGCGCTCAGGCTGACCCTGGGCGTACCCCTTGCCTGATCCAGCGGATGTCCGCTACCGGAAGCATCGGGCCAAACCGTGAGGATCGAGCCATTTGCCTCGACAAGAGAACTTGCATCCAACCGGACAAGCAAGCCCGGCAAATTTCCTGGATCATCTCCGGCTGTCGCTCCGGTCAGGGTCATTTCCATTTTGGCGGCAAAGGAACCCGGATCATAAATGGAAAATTCATGGTTTTGCGGATCAGTTCCGGAAGGATTGGTTGCCGTAATCGTGACCGGGTGAGAACCCGAAACTTCAGGCGTACCCGAGATAATCAAAGTCGTGGAGTTGAATTCCAGACCGAGAGGAAGAACCCCCGTCGTGACACTCGCGGCGTAACTTGCTTCGACCTTGAAGGTTCCGGGCTGACCTTTGGCCCAATACGAAACTGCGGGCGAGTCCACGCTTGGAGCCTGAATATCGTATGTGACTGTGGAACTCTTCAAAGCAAAGGGTTCGTTGAACAAGGTGTTGATACCGGTTCCGGCGACCGACAAATTCATGGCAACCGAAGAAGTATCATCATTTGGCGTCAAGCCCACTTCATAAACACCCGCTGAAATTTCCGTGGGGGCGGTACCCGTTGCGTTGGAAACCGAATAGTCAGCGGGATCAAAACCATCGATCGTCACGGGAAATCCATCCTCGAGAAACCGGATCGTTGCTATCACGGGCATCTCGTATCCGCCACCTTGGCTTATTTCGATGGAGCGTTGGTAAAAATCCCCGCTTCCGCCTCCATAAACCTTCATGGCATCACTATTGGACAGCGCTATGCCGTAAATTCTCAAGTCGTCTATTTTGCCCGTAGTGGCACTGGCCTCGGCACCATCCTTCGGGCCAAGACGGAACGCTTGGTTCAAGGGGAACGTCTGACCACTGGAAAACGAGGCCTCGTTGTCGAAGGCTCCATTCAAATAAAAGCGAACCGTCCTGCTCCCCAAATCATAAACCAATGACAGGTGCGACCATTGATTCAAGGGAAGATATCCCTTCGCCCAAAACTCGTTCGGAGAGGTTCCGGGCAAAGACTGTTGATCCAAACCGTCCAAGGTGAAAAGAGGCCTCTGCTTTCGCAAGGACAGGGACAACAAAGGAGCCGTTCCCTCGAGGCTGAAAACGTGAAAATCCGGACTTTCCGGATAAACCCACAGGGACACGGTCGCTGATTCGAAATTACCGGAGATCCCGGTTGAAAGAAGGGCCTTTCCGTCGGTTCCGGCAAACTCTATGCCTGAAGCGCCGAATTTGCCCGGGGCAAACCAAAGAGGGGAACCCGTGCCATTGGCATCCGCCCCCGCCGAATCAACGGCAAGGTTTCCTATTGTCTCATCGAGTTGCCACCACAAGGCCAAATCTCCCTCTCTTACGCGGTGAGGCCGGAAATCGATGGTTGTGGCAACCTCGGAGTTCGTCATGCCAAAAGTATCCGTAATGGAATTATCGAGAAGCTTGAGGGAAAGCGTCCCCGGAGAAAAGGAAGCCCGATTGAAAACGAGGTGATGGCTTGTGGTCGAACCGGGGACGGGTGTCGAACTCGCCAAGGTCATCCCGCTAAACTGAAGATCCTGGGATGCATTGAAGTCCGCAATCGATTGGTTAAAAAAGATCGTGGCCTCCACTGTTTGGCCAAAAGACGGATTTTCGAATTCGAACCGGGCCTGCGGACCAATGTCGCCCATTCCATTTCCCCAAAGCTGGGAGACTTCTCCAATGGAGAGGGGACGGCCCCAAACCCGGACGTCATCGATCAAACCATCGAAAGTCCGCCCCCAATACCCTCTGCCCACGCGAACCAAATTCGAGTTTCCGTCCAACCCGATCGAGTCCAACGTGGTGGATTCTCCGTTGGCATAAAGAACGGTGCGACCCTGAACCGGATCAAATACGGCAACGACGTGATACCATTTCCCGGGGTAAGACTGAAGGAGGGACTCCACCCGGGTGCTGCCCTCCCAAGTGGTCAAAGAACCGTAACGAAAAGCCAAGGACCAATCCCACCCCCCGCTGTCAGTCGAGAAGATCATGCGTTCATTGTCCACTCCACCCTGCACCTGATCCGGTCTTACCCAAGCGGAAAAACTAAGACCGTCTCCCGTACCCGCCTGATCGATCCGGAAAGGCAAATCGAAGTAGTCCTGATCCAGGTCGACTGCACTCCCAAACTTTCCGGTGGCCAACGCATAATTCGAATAAAGATCGATTTCCGCAATGCCTACCCAAGTATCCGTACCTCCGGCTTCGGAAATGACCATTTTGTAATAACGGAAACTCTGCGGGGTCCCGACCTCGTAGCTACGGCCCTCCCAGGCAGTCCAATCGGTTTGATCGGTAACCGTGTCCAAAATAGTCCAAGCCGCATCATCATTTGACCCCTGCAAGGTCCAAGCCTTGGGCGAACGGTTTGCGGTCAGATAATGCTGGGCGACTACGCGATAACTGATGATTTCGGTCGGAGCCCCAAAGTCATAACGGACAAATACATTGGGCAATTCAGCTTGAGCGGCCAACCAGCGGCCATTCGCCGCATTGTCGACGTTGTCGAAGGCGTTGCCCACGAGGTAGCCCGCCAAGGAACTGGATCCCGTCACGCTTCCTCCGCCGGGAACGGTCGCGTCCACTCCGTAATACTGAGCGTGCCGTTCCCTCCCCGAAGAATCGAGAACCATGCTCCCGTTGAAGTCGTCCATGGTGTACCAGGCGAGCAGATCGTTCTCCACCGAGGTGACAACGCGGTGATGAAACTCATAGGCCCCCGCCTGGCTGCGGTTCAGGTCCTTGGTTACCGAACCAAAGGGAATCTCCACCCGAACCATGGATGGATTGACCGAAGCATTGACCTCGAACGCATAAGCAGGAGAAGGGTTGTTGTCGGTGAAAGATTGAATGGAAGCCCCGGTCGCATTGAGATCACCCGTCGCCAGACCAGTAACGTAAATCGTTTGGTTGCCCTCGAGAAAAGCAGCCGAGAGGGAAGGTGAAGGATTGCTCACAAAAGGAGAGCTTCCCGTAATCAATGGACGCAAACCGAGGTCACCCGAACCCTGACCGTAAAGAAGACCGACTTTCTCTTCGGTCAAACCCTTGTTGTAGATCCGGAAATCATCCATGGAAATTTTCGTGCCTTTCCCCAGAAACAAAGCTTCGTTGGTCGTATAAAGATTTCCCGTCAGGGCAAGTTCATCGCTTTTTACCCCGTTTACGAACAGGCAAAGAACCGTTCCATCATAAGTGAACGCGTAATGAACCCATCTCCCCAATACCGACCGGGCTCTGAGCTCGCGCCAGGTATTTCCGATTCTGACGGCTGCCCTGATCGTATTGTCATCGTGATATTCCAGCCGTACTTGGCCGCTCTGGGCAATGATCCCGTAATCGTCATCCCTGATTTTCGTCCACACCGAAAGGCTCACTTCGGATGCCAGAGGTAACCTGCCCCCGTCTGCACTCAGGTACTCGTTTGGTTGAAGAGAAAGGGACTTGCTGAATTTACCCGGAACGAGCGATCCACTTTCGGCGGGAATTGAGATCAGGTTGAAATCACCATTTCCTCCGCCATAAAGAGCGGTGACCTCAGTTTGGGACAGGGCAACACCATAAACCCTGAAGTCATCCAGGTACTCGGCAAAGCGCTGACCACCACCTTGATAATTTCCAATTGCGTAAATATTGTCTCCGGTCGGTCGGTCGGAATCACCCTGGTATGTACCGTCAAGATAGAACTTGGTCGTGGAACCGTCCGAAACGACCACGATATGATGCCAATTTCCATCCGGCGAAAGATCGAATTCGCCGGAATCACGCCAATCCCCATTGCCGTTCGCATAAACCCCGACGTCGTTTGAGCCTGAGTTAATGATCATGTGATGCCCGTTGTTCGAGCCCCGGCTCAAGGTTCTCCATGCACCAGTCGGATAAAGGTTTTTGAACCAAGCGCTGATCGAGAAGGTCGCAACCGTCGTTGAACCGCCCAGATCGAGTGGCGGGGTTGCCTGAGCTTGGGCCCCCGTGTTCACGGTTGGAATGCGAAGGGATCCGTTGCCGAATTTTTTCTCGGTAGTGGAAAAAACGGCTCCATTGAGAAGAACGGCTCCGGGTGAGCTTCCGGATCCCGTGTTAACTGCAGTCGATCCCGCTCCTTCGTCAAAAGTCCACCAACCCAAGACGTCTTCGCCTCTCACTCCGGCAACCAAGTTCGTGGAAACCTTGCCGTGGTTGTCGTTTCCGGAAAAATCCTCAATCACAGATTGGTCCTTGTCTTCGAAAACATACCACAGGACAAGGTTTTCATACCCGGTAACGGGCGAATGCTGACGGAAGGCATAAGCGGTCTCGGAGGTTGGGGTGGAACCGGCCAAGGCAGCTCCTCGCTCAATCCGTATCGACAGGGTCGAGGGATGCCCAAGGGCCGAAACGTCAAAGAGGAATGCATTCCCCACTTGAGAGAAGTTGGAAATGCTGCCACCGCTTACGTTCAGGTCACCAACCGTAAACCCGGAAACGGACTGAGACGTCCCGAACTTGAAGAACTCGACCTTTCCCTGCATGCTAGCCGCGGAATTCGCAGATTCTACCGAGATAATCGGAATGACCCCGAGATCACCAAAGCCCTCTCCGTACAAAATGGAAACGTCGGCTTGCGAAAGATTGGTCCCGTAGATTCGAACTTCGTCGAGGATTCCTTCAAAATCAAAGTTACCAGTCGTATCCCAACTCCCGATGCGGGCTCCCGAACCTTCCATGTGAAGAGAGCTCAAACCGGAAAGAGGAATTTCGGCAACCAGTTGACCATCTGCGTAAAGAAAGCGTTCCCGATCTTGCATGACCGCAACCACGTGTTGCCATTTCCCCTGAGACGCTACGCCGTCCGGCCCGTCCAAACGGTTCAACCCAGTTCCGGTAGAACCCAAATTAAAGGTGTAAGTCCTGTTTCCCGTGCCCGAGGCATTTACGTTATACCACAAAAGAAGACTGTTTTGATTATTGCCGTTGGAGGCAAAGATTCCCGAATCCTGAAGATCACTCGAAAAGCCCAGGTTGTTCAGTTTGACCCAAGCGGCGATCGTAAGGTTACCCTCCTGGTACAAGCCTCTGAATCGGGGAATGTCCAAAAAGTCTCCGGTCCCGTCGAGAACCAAGCCTTGACCAAACCTTCCGGGTCCCAATTGGGCATCGCCCATCAGAATGCCATCATTTCTCCCCGAGCCCAAGTCACGAACCCAGGAACCATTGCTTTCGTCAAAAGCCCAGCGGCTCAAAAGATCGTCATCTTTGTAAACCCGCTCATGGGCCTTGAAATCATAACGGAAAGCTTCCACGAAATCTCCGGAATCATCCTGCTTGCCGCCGGCGGGCAAACTCAACGAGTAATTCCTTACGGAAGAGTTCGGATCGACCGAAACCAGATAACCGCCAACCCCGCCCGTAGCGTTTACCTCGTCAACGACTCCGTCGGTCAAGGACCAATCGGCGGGGATCAGACCGGTCACCGCCTCGTTTTGAGAATCCTTGCCGAAACGGACGGAAAAAGTACGGGGCAAGGAATCCGCGGTTGAATTGTCGTCGATCAGGACGGAAGTGAATTGATCTCCGAAGCCACCTCCGTAGATGGCTTTGGCCTCCACGTCGTTGAGACTGACTCCATAGATCCGAACGTCGTCCAAAAACTCAGCGAACAATTCATTGTCACTTGAGTTACCAACGTAAAAAACGTCGCTTTGTTCCTGACGGTCCGCTTCGCCAACAAAAGTTCCATCCAAAAAGAAGCGGGTTCGGTTACCCGTGCCAACAACGACAAAGTGATGCCAACCACGCAAAGTCAACGGGTCGATTTCATGTCCGGTCGAACGGTAACGATTGTTCCAGTTCCCGTCCGCTCCGTCATAGGAATGAAGGAGGCGGTTGCTTCCCCGAATAACCAAATACCGGTCCCAATCGCGGTTGGATTGCTTGTCTTGCCCACGGAAGAGAGTTGCCCGGCCACTTGAAACAGGGGGAAGCAGATCCTTTGCCCATGCACTCAGGGTCCAACTGTTGGATGCTATGTCGACCCCGTTCACATCATGCCTCATGCGGGCGTTCGTTTTATCTCTGTCAAACCTGATTCCGTATCCAAAGCGCCCGTAAGGAGAAACTTCCGCATGATAAAGACTCGCAGTATCGGCACCCGGGGTCTGACTGGTTACGGTCGTAGCGTAAAGAGGATCCGTGTCGAAAGGCCACCAAGCCAACAAATCCTCGCCTCGCGTGACGGCCCGGTGCATTTTGCGGATCGTAACCTGAGCGGCTTCATTCGGCTGAGCGTAACGCGGATCATCGGTCAGTAGTCCTTGACCTAGAGAAAGAACCGCATCCTGATTGAAATTGTCGAGAGTCAACTGGAAGCTGTAAACGCCTGGACGAACAAGGGCTAGCGAATTGGTCACAATCGAACCATTCGTGAGGGAAAGATCGGATTCATTGAAATCATAGACCGCAATTTCTTGTCCTGCCCGAAGGAAGCTAACCGTTCCAGTTGACGGATCACCATCCACCACCCGGTCGAGTGAAAAGGTGGGAACCACGCTAAAATCTCCTAATCCGCCACCATAAAGCAACTTGACCTCTTCATTGCTGAAGGCAGTCGAATAAACCCTGAAGTCATCGATACATCCTTTGAATGTCCGATTGACGTTGTTCTCCTCAAGCCATCTTCCGATTTGAAGAGTGTAGGCGCTCCCGGTGTTTATGCTTGGTTGCACCCAATCTCTGCGCATGGAACCATCGACGTAAACCTGAACGTTGGTACCCGTATAAATGTGAGCCACGTGAGCCCAACGATCACGCACGCCTTCGCTTACGTAAACGTCGGGATCCCATCCCCAATGCTGAGAACGGAACTGGCGGTAATTCCCATTCCAAAAGGAACGAATTGCCCAAGTTCGATAATTGCTGTCTCTTTGGCCTATGCCGTAAGGACCGGCGGAGTTCCTTTGTCCGTTTTCGGCAAACATCCAAAAGGATACCGTACGGGGCTTGTTTCCGCTGATCCGCAAGGCGGGACTGGAGGCATCGGTTGTAACCCAAGCATTTTGAGGGAAACGCAAAGAGGTTCCGAATTTGGCGACGGTCGAGTCAAACGTGACGTTCGAATCTCCATCTCCGCCGAAAGTCCCGACGTATCCCTTCAGGTAATCGGTCACCTCGAACGCCGCAGGATCGGTCAAGCCTTCGTCAAAAGTCCACCAGGCCTCCAAGGCTTCCATCCGGACGATCGGGCGACCGAATCCAATGGAAAAGGAAACGGGAACGCTCAACTCGCTCTCACCGTCCACCCCCAATCCTTCGAGCAGGCTGACTTGAATGATGGACGGATCTGCGGTCGCGTTCAACTCGATCCTATGGGAAGTTGAAGTACCCGAAGTTACGGAATGAAGATTGGTATTTGATGCGGAATAACGGGTTGCGTTGAACTCGACCGGCCAAGGTTGCCCGTATTTCCAAAAATTCAGATCGATCGGGATGGGGTTTGCATGAGTTTGGCTAGGGTAGGAGGGGACAACGGTGAGGGAAAGGTCGCCACTGCCATGATTGTATATGACCTGATGCTCCGACAGAGAAAGCGCTTTCGAGAAAAAGCGTATATCGTCCAACTTGCCAAGATAACGACCGGCCGTAGGGGTTCCCGGGTCGGCCAAGCCGAAATACCACCGGTCATCCGGCTGAACCAGCAAAGGTCCTCCGAACCGATTGGTCGAACCAATTGAGGATCCATCGAGAAAAACCTCCATTTCAATCCCGCTCGATGCATTCGCATCATAAGCAAGGGTCAGGTAATGCCATTGGCCATCAGTCACGCTCGAACCAAGAAGCGTCCTCTCCGACCTGCCCAATGAACTGACGAAAAGTTCGATGGCTCCGCCCTTTGTTCCCAATTCCAAAGTCGAACCGCCTGAACCTGCGAGGCTGATCATCACGTTCGACACCTCGTTTCCGGACCAGGAAAAGCCTTCCTCGTCCCGCTTGAACCAAAAGGACAAGCTGAAAAGATCGTTCACCCAATTGGTGGAGATGGGTCCGAGATCAGCATAATCGCCTGCTTGTTGGAAATTCAAAGAGGTCCCGAACTTGGCATCGGTAGACCAACCGGCCTGGCCTTTGGTTTCGCCACTCTGAGGGTAGATGCTATCCTGCACGGAGGATCCCCGGCCCTCGTCCAACCACCACCAATTGACCAAGTCGTTCTTTGCCTGTACCGGTGGAACCATTCTCACCTGCAAGGAAGCCAATAAAGTGGGGTATCCCGAATAACTCCCCGCGCCTCTCGGCAATTCGAGGGAAACGAATGTGACGTTGGCATCGGGAACAAGATTGAAAGTGAAAGTAAGGTTTCCATCGGCGGAGGCAAAACCGGTGACCGTGGCCCCCGAAACACCGGCCGACAAATCACTCGCATCCAATCCGGTTACAGCCACTGCTTCTTCATATCTTTGAAACTGCAAAGTCACCGGAATGGAAGCCGAGTTGCTAATGGCAGGGGCCGCAAACACTCCAACCAAGCCCATATCCCCCTCTCCTCCATTGTAGATCTTG
>JABGWD010000088.1 GCA_018645725.1 Opitutia bacterium | reverse complement strand
CGATATGCACGAGCGCCTGGACCGTGCCCTCAAAGCTTTGGGACCCGACCTCATCATCGCCTGCTACGGGATAAACTGCGGGATCTACATGCCCCTCGATGAGGAACGCTTCACCAAGTACAAGGAGGGTCTGCAACGCCTGAAAAACAAGGTCGAAGCACAGGGAGGGAAGATCATCTTCATGACCCCGCCGGTCTACGACAAACCCAACCCCAAGTTCGATTACGACGACGTCATGGCGGCCTATGCCGAGTGGTTGGTCTCGAAACGCAAGGACGGATGGAAGGTAATCGATCTGCACTCCGTCATGAAGTCGGCACTCGCCAAGAAGCGGGAGCAGGATCCGAAGTTCAAGTACTCGCGTGACGGTGTCCACCCGGGAGCCGAGGGGCATGAACTGATGGCTCAGCAGATCATCGACTTCTTCGCGGTCAAACCTCCCCTCAAGAATCCGCACCCGAATGCCTACGGCCGCATGATGATGTTCCTGCGCGAACGCATGCGGGCAAAACGGGATGCCTGGTTGACCGAGATCGGGCACAAGCGCCCGATGCGCAAAGGCAAACCTTTGGCGGAAGCCGACAAGGTCGCCGCCGAGAACACCCAGCGCATCAAGCAAAACCTCGAGACCATCTTCGGGGCCAACAAGTAACCACCACCGTAGCGTTAAAGAGATCGATACTTCGTACACTCTTTCAATTTTCTTCCAATACAAATGACGCTATGTTTCATCTGCATGTTATAATGATCCACAACCCACCTAAGGTTTAGCAATGAAACACCACGATGAGAAAAAACATAAAATGATAATTCCGGAGGAATTAAAGGGTAAAGCATGTAATCCCATTGAATTGGATCCCAAAGGATATTTCCTGATTAAGATTGAGGAGGGAAGAATATGCATAGCTCATTGTAATTATAAGGACAAAAAGGGTTGGTATGAGAACAAGGTTGAATCGAGTTTTTCTTCAGAGGACCCAGAAGAAATACTGCTATGGGCCAAGAAGAACAATTTAGTTTCCCTAGAATCGCATTATCAGTACCTTGTGAAAGAGATGAAGCATGCAGTTAAAGCACTGGCAACCAATTCGAAGTATGTTCAAGAGTGACTCTATGGTATTGAATGCGCCACAGTGCCCCGCACGAAGAGATCATGGAAATGCTCTAGGCCAAGTTGATCGACCAGATGAAACGCTGGCGATCTACGGGCCGTAAAAACCAAGCTCCCCCAAGAAACCTGGGAACAAAAGGGATAAAAAAAGATAAAAAGGTGAAGGACTGAACATTACCTTTAGCTGAGTCATGAAAAATATATTGAAATTGAATTGTTTCCTTTTCCTTTTGGCGGTTCTTTCGCTGCCGGCCAAGGCCAAGCCGAACGTCTTGCTCCTCTCGATCGACGATTTGAATGATTGGGTCGGTTGCCTCGGCGGACACCCCCAAGCCAAGACCCCCAACATTGACCGGTTGGCCAAAATGGGCACCCTGTTTGCCAATGGGCATTGCCAGTCTCCGGTCTGCAATCCATCACGGGCCAGCATGATGACCGGACGCTACCCGCATACCACGGGGATTTACTTTCTTAGCCCGGATCTGGAAGAGGCCCCCGTACTCAAGGACGTCAAGACCCTGCCTGAAGTCTTCGCCGACAATGGGTACAAGACATTGGCGGCGGGCAAAATCTTCCATCGCAAAGACAAGCGCTTTTTTCAGGAATACCTGCCCACGGGGGGATTCGGTCCGAAGCCTAAGAAAAAGATTTCCCAACCTCACGGACATCCCTTGTGGGACTGGGGAGTCTTTCCGGATGACGACAACCTGATGCCTGACATGAAATGTGCCAAATGGGCGGTCGAGCAGTTAAAAAAGAAACACGACAAGCCCTTCTTCATGGGGGTTGGGTTTTACCGTCCTCACGTTCCCATGTATGCCTCCCAAAAATGGTTCGACATGCATCCCAGGGAAAAAATCAAGCTCCCTTTGGTTCGGAAGAATGACCGGAACGACTTGAGCCAATACGCGATCGACCTGACCAACCTGAATCACGTTTCCCCCACCCATAAATGGGTCAGCGAAGCCGGGCAGTGGGACCATGCAGTTCAGTCCTACCTGGCATCGGTAACCTTTGCCGATCATTGCCTGGGGCTCGTGCTCGATGCCCTCGAGTCAAGCTCCTACGGAAAGAATACGGTCATCGCCCTTTTTTCCGACCATGGGTTCCACCTCGGGGAAAAGGAACGGTGGGCCAAGCGTTCCCTCTGGGAGGATGGGACTCGTGTCCCCATCATCGTGTCGGCTCCCGATTACAAGAAAAACCAGAGAAGCGAGCGACCTGCGGAACTCCTCGACGTCTTTCCCACCTTGCTCGAATTGGCCGGACTGCCCGCCGATCCCAGTCAGGAAGGGCAGAGCCTGGTGCCCCTCATGAAGAATCCAAAGAAGGAGTGGGACCATCCGGCAATCACCAGTTTCGGATTGGGCAATTATTCGATACGCACAACCCGCTACCGCTTTATCCAGTACTTCGACGGATCGCGCGAACTCTATGACCTGAGCAAAGACCCGCACGAATGGAAGAACTTGGCCGCCGACCCGAAGAACAAATCGATCATCGAGGAGCACGCAGCCCACTTGCCCAGGAAGCAACACCCCATCCT
>JABGWD010000087.1 GCA_018645725.1 Opitutia bacterium | reverse complement strand
TATACGGCATAGGACCAAAGGGTGGAATCGAAGTGGAAGCGCCCGCCCAGTTGCTCGAGGGTTTTCTCGTAAAAGGCACGTCCGCTCCCGCCTTGTCCTTGTTCCTTCATGCGAAAGGCGATCTTGCTCAAGTCGAGCCGGTTGAGGTTGTTGTCCGAGAGGAAGCGCAGGACGTCCTTGTCCGATCCATTTTGCGAAATCCATGCCCAGGAACCTTTGTCCTTTCGGGAAAGTTCCCGAACCACGGTGAAGGAAAAGGGCTCGGCTCTAGCCACGGTTCCCTTGGCGCCCGATACTTGGGCCGGATAGATGGGGAAATTCCCAGATTCGGGAAAGTAGAAGGAATAGTCGAAGGTACGGGTGGAATACCCCTCCATCGTGACGGGAAAGCTTTTGGAAAAATAACCCTTCTTCAAGGGGATCGCTCCGGTTGGGATTTGCAGGAGCAGGCGGAGTTTGCGCCGGGAGGACGTCGGGTTGGTCAAAGTTACGTGGCACCCGTGAGCGATTCCCTTGAGGAATTCCTGATCGATGAAATTGTCCACCCGTTCGCCGTTCTCGTAACGAAACCTTGAGTCAAAGCGGTAGAAGCGCTGGCTGAGCAATACGTCGGGCCTGCCTTTTGGGGCTTTCCCTTCGAGCAATTCCTCGTGGAAGGCGATGAGCGAGGTCTTGGCCTTTAGCTTGAAGGTCCTGTCCTCCGTATCCGCATCGTGGTCACCTGCCTCGAAGGGTAGGTCGAGCACGGCCAAGACGAGGAGCATCTCGGAAAAGTTTCGGGTCGCATAGACCAGGTTCCCGGAAAAGAAGGGCTTGCCGGCTTGGGTGGAAGCGTAATCGCGCCAGAATGCATTGACCTCGATGAGTGAACCGTTCGTACGTTCCTTGGAGACATGGTAGTAATTGTTCTCGGCCCATTCCTGGGTTGCATCGAGTTGGCGGAAGAATTGCCTGACTTTAGCCCTTTTCTTTTCCGGAGCCGCGAAGTATCCGGCTGTGGCAACCGGTTTGGAGGCGGGAACGGGCGCTCTCCGCAACTCATCCATTGCCTTTGATTTATCCCGCCCTTCCTTGCTGGCACCGTCCTTGCTCAAAGCCTCCTCCGCAACTTTCTGAGCGCGTTTGGCCAGAAAGGGGCTGGGACTGGAGGCGTCCGAAAAACCGGCCGTTTTCCCGGGTGGGGGTGGCGCTGCAGGTGGAACCCCCCCAGAGAAACTGTACGCACTTTGATTGGCGGATCGGGCAACCTCTCGACCTTGAAGAAACTGGGAGTTCCCGACTATCATTTCCCGCTCGTCTGATTGCAAGCTTTCCAAAACGGCCAGTTCCTTGGTTTCCTCGCCCTTCAGAGCCGAGGTCTTCAACGCCACGTCGAAGAGTCGGTCGAATTTTTCGGGGTCGGGCGCAATAAGTTCCCATTTGTCCCGGACATAGCGGGCCATGGAGCTTGCTTGAGCGGGTCCTTTACGGGCAAGCAGAATCTTCTCGAAGGCATTGAGTTGGCCGAAGCGGAAGGGGTCGAGGTATTTGTCCAGTTTGCGACCGAGGAACCAGTCGTCGAGAAAGGTCGGTTCCTTTTTGTTGGCCAAGTAGGGCTTGACTACGCGATTGAAAAATTCCGGATCCTTTTGCAAAAGGAAAAAATTCAGCTCGTGACAGGCGTACTTGGAATATTTTTCACGCTTTTGCTCTTCCTTCATCCCCGGCCAATCGAGAACGAATGCGAATTCCCGAAGAGTGCTGTCTTCCCGGATGGTGAGCAGGAGATCGTGTGCGTCGCGCAGGTCGTCCACGAGGTGAAGGCGGGAGGTGGTGGCATCGGTCAACTCGAATGCTTTGCCCGCGTCGACCACGGTCATGCGCTTTTGTTCGGAAAATGATTTTTCCGGATTCAGCGTGGCCACCATTCTGCGTTCGCGACGGACGATGGGAGAATCGGGAAGGGGCAGAGTGGCGGAGGCCACCTGGACGGGGTCGGTCACCACTACCCGGACTTGGCGAAGGCCCGAATTTTCAGGCAGGTCGATCTCGACGATCCCGTCCCTGCCGATCTTGAGGTTGGTGGCCAAAAAAGCATTGTTCCTAAGGAAGTCCAAGCTCGCGAAATCACCTGATGCTGGATCTCCCCCTGTTTTAAACCATTTGTCATTCACTTCGGAAGCCTCTTCGAGTACTTGAATATCTTCCGAGTCGGCCAACTTGGCGTATTCGTCTCCACCTTGAGCATCCTGCAGGTTCGTGCTCGTCTTGCGGACGGCCCAGGGATTGAGGATCAACCCGGGGCGGCCGAGCATGTTCCCGGGGAATTTTTCGGTTTGGGCTCGTTCCAAAACGTAGCGGTATTCCTCCCCGATGTCCCGCTCGGCAACGTAAAGAGCCTTGGGGGTGTTTAAGCTGACGGCAGTGGGTTTGGGCAGGGGTTGGTTGGCAAGTCCATTATGAACGTCGAAGCGTGGAGCATACCGGGTGGCCAACAGGTGAACCCGGGCGAAGGCATGCCCATTGGCAACCTGCACGCGTACTTTGCCGTTTTTGACCGAAAGGCCGGTGATTTGCATGGGAGTGGGCCGGTTGTCCTCGAGTATGCGGTTGGCGGAGGCGACGAAACCGAAGCGGCGTTTGCCCGCGGTCACGCGGATACCTATGCTTTCCCCGGTCTCCTTGAGAAAAAGCTCGTAATCGCCGGGAGCCAGTCCTTTCAGGGTCAGGAATCCGTCCTTATGGGTGGCTCGATCAGTCAGGTCGGAAACGTAGAGTCCGGCTTTCCTTTCGAGTAACGAGCACTTTTCCCTCTCTTTTCCTTGAGTCCAGGATCCGGATACGGCCAACTTGATCTCCTCACCGGTTGAGGCATGCAGAGCCTTTTGTTGATCGACCCGGCCCTCGCGTTGGCCGAAGATGGGCCAGCGGTAGGTTTTCTTGTCGGCATTGCGCGCGGAGATCCATTGGATTTCGGGCAGGTTGCCTAGGGTTATCCTGCCCGACTGGTCGGTCTTGAGACTGTGAGGGATCACCCGCTTGAAGCAAAGGTGCTTGATCTCGACGACGACCGGGTGGTCAACCAAGGGCTCCCCGTTCTTGCCGAGGGCATCCAGGAAATAGCCATCGTCGGACCATCCGAGGTGAAGGGCATTCACGGATGAGTCTTGCTCGATTGCATTGATCGCGAAAGTCGCGGAATCCCTGAGGGTTTGTTTTCTTCCCTGGCTCAGGTTTTCGATCTTCGCTTCCAAAGTGACGCTCATTTGCAAGAGCTTTTCGGGCACCTTTATCTCATGAACGAATTCCTCGCCCTCCTCGAGCTTTTCGATGGAGATCTCGGACCGGTTAGGGGTTCCATCGTAATCCACGGCAAGGACGACCAGTTTGATCTCCTGCAGGAGATCGAGAGAAGTCGGGCGTCCGTTGATCCGCAAGCTGGGACGCACCAGAACCTGAGCCTTTTTCCTGCTCAGAAGGCTCTCGCGATCGACGTAAATGCCCGCATCCAGCTTGTAGCTCTCGCCCAAGTGCTTGAATCGGGCGAGGGAGGAAAAATCCCCGTCACGCAGGACCACGGTCCTTTGCCCGGGTCGGGTGCTGAAGGGGATCACGATCACACCCTTTTCATCAGGTTCGTATTCCTTGCCGTCGAGCCAGGCAGTGGCTTGAGGGCGGGGCTTGTTCGCCTCGTCGATGACATGGAATTCGTGACCGGCCGGTCCGGTTTTCTCAAGCAGGCGAAGGGTGCCCTTGCGTACGAGGATTCGGCTGCTGATCCCGTTTCCGATGAACTCGATGACGTACACCCCGCGCTTCTTGAGCTCGGGGAAAGCGAAGGTTCGGGAAACCCTGCGCATGGGGGCTTCCTCAAAGGTCAAGGTTCGCTCCCGGGTTGCGGACAATCCGTCCAGCTCGATTGCGGTATCGATCTCCCTGCCTTGGCCCAGGTAGTAGTTGAATGCATTGATCTCGAACTCCTTGACCAGGAGGGTCTCGACGTTCTTGGTCCAGAGCTTGACCTTGACCTCTTCGCCCGGTGAGAAGCGTTCCTTGTTGGAGTGCGCGAAATCGAGATCGATCCGTTCCCGAATGGCCCGTACCTCGCCCGAGTTTAGCATCGAGTACCAAGTCTCGGGGTTTCCCACGCCGGCGGTGAGCTTGCCTTCGGCAAAGATTTTCTTGAGGTAGTCATCGCGAACGTATTTCACGAAACCCTCGTAATTCTTGTCTTGGATGGAAAAATGAAGGAGGTGGGAACGGACGAGGGAATCGTCGTTTCCAATCTTCGGGTAGGCCCCCTTGGAACTGTAGTCGGCATTGAGAAACACTTGGCAATCTCTCCTGCGCTTGACCTCCTCGTTCATCCACTTGTCATTTACGTAGCGGGCAATGCGTGGAAGCTTGAGATATTCGAGAAAGGACTCGCGATCCCATTCTCCCTGCTTGCGCTTGAAAACCAGCAGTTCGTGCATGACGTTCGCCTTGAGGGAATTGAAGGCCGGGGAAAGTCGGCGGGTGAAACCAAGTTGCCGGTTTAGCCACTTGCTCATCTCCTCGTCGTCCTGTTTGGGGTCGACGTCTGAGGAAGGTGCCAATTTCGAGAGGTAGGAATGTACGAAGTTTGAATTGTCGATGAACTTCGGGTTGAATTGGAGCAACTCGTCCATTTGTTCCTTGGTCAGGTTCCGGTGAATGATGTGCGAACCGAACCCCCGGGAGTGCTTGTTTCTCAGATCTTTGAAGATGAGAGCGGGCAAGCCGGGCAGGTCGGGTCGGCGCAAGCGACTGAGCAGATCCCTCAGGCGGATCTCGTTCAACTTCCCCGGTTCCAGACGGGCAAGCCCGCGATCCTCTACGTCCTGAAGG
>JABGWD010000086.1 GCA_018645725.1 Opitutia bacterium | reverse complement strand
CCACCCGGTTATCGACACAACAGTCTATGCCCTGCTCGGCAAAAGATTTCTCGATGGCTTTTGACACCTCGGCATCTTCGACGGGCAGTACGCTAGGCAACATCTCGATCAGGGTGACCTTGGTGCCAAAAGAATTGAGGAAATAGGCAAACTCGGCTCCGATTGCTCCGGCACCCATGATGGCAATGCTTTTGGGTTGCTCCGTCATGGCGAGGGCCTCCCTTGAAGTCATCACCCGCTTTCCGTCCACTTCGACCTCGTCTACCTTTCTGGGCTTGCAACCCGTTGCAATCATGATCTTTTCCGCCTTCAAATAAGTACCCTTGGACTCGCCTTCGGTAATCTCGACCATTCCGGCGGCATGGACCATTCCCTTGCCAACAACATAGTCGACTTTGTTTTTCTTGAACAGGAATTCGATCCCTCCACCCATTTGATCGGAAACCCTGCGGGAACGCCCCATGACCTTTTCAAAATCATAAGTTACCTCGCTGCAATTGATACCGAATTCATCGGCATGCAAGGCGGCCTGATAGGTTTCAGCACTCTTGAGGAGGGCCTTCGAAGGGATGCAACCCCAATTCAGGCAGGTTCCTCCCGCCCGTTCCATTTCGAGGCAAAGGGCTTTTTTGCCCAATTGACCGGCGCGAATGGCAGCGGCATAGCCCGCCGGTCCTCCTCCGAGAACAATTAGATCATAGGTAATTTCAGCATTCATGTAAATTGGGGGGGGGATTTACCAAGTTTTTTATCAATTTACCATTATCTCGTCAACGAAACGAAAAATGTTAATTGGTTGGGCTTGAATTTTCTCAATAGAGTTCTAGCGTAAAATCTTTTTTTACCATGATTGAAGAACTAGATACGAAGAACGATTACAGAGAAAAGATTTCAAGACACGTCGACTATTGCCTGACTTCCACGAATTTGACCACGGACGACTATTACAAAGGAAAGGTCAGAGACCGTTATGACCTGGGCGAGAAATTGGCCCTGATCACCACGGACAGGCAATCAGCCTTTGACCGGGTGCTCGCAAGCATACCGTTCAAGGGACAGGTTCTCAACGAAACGGGCGCCTGGTGGTTTGAGCAAACCAAGGACATCATCCCCAACCACGTCATCGAGTTACCGGATCCCAACGTAACGATTGCCAAAAAATGCAAACCCTTCCCGATCGAATTTGTCGTGCGCGGCTACGTGACGGGAAGTTCAAGCACCTCGCTTTGGACCATTTACAACCGGGGAGACCGTGAATATTGCGGGATTGAATTTCCCGACGGGTTGACTAAAAACCAAGCTTTGGAAGAAGCGGTTCTCACTCCAACGACAAAAGAGGAAGACCATGACCGCCCGATTTCCCCAAAAGATATCGTTGCCGAAGAGTGGATGACGCAGGAACACTGGGATTATGCCGCCCAAAAATCACTCGCACTCTTTGCCAGAGGGCAGGAGATTGCCGCTCAGCATGGTTTGATTCTGGTAGATACGAAATATGAAATGGGAATTGATGAAGATGGCGTCATCACTCTTATCGATGAGATACACACGCCGGATTCAAGCAGATACTGGATTGCGGACAGTTACCAATCGAGAATGGCGGATGGGAAAGAACCCGAAAACATAGACAAGGAATTTCTACGCCTGTGGTTCAAGGATCATTGCGATCCCTACAAAGACGAAACCCTCCCCGAGGCACCCACGGAACTGGTCGTGGAATTGTCGGCAAGATATATTTATTTATTTGAAAAAATAACTGGAGAAGAATTCCAGTTTCCTGAAATCGAATCATCCATCGATGATCGAATCACAGAAAACCTCAAACAATACTTAGGATAAAATATGAAAGTAGTTATCATAATGGGTTCGACCGCAGATGAACCCCACGCCAAGAAGATCACCGATAATTTGGACGCCCTGTCGATCGAGTGGGAGCAACACGCGGCATCAGCGCACAAGCAACCTCTCGAGGTACTGAAAATTTTGGAAGACAATGCAAACGAAGAATCGGTTGTATATGTCACAATCGCAGGCCGCTCCAACGCGCTTTCCGGTTTCGTCGGAGCGAACTCAGGCTTCCCGACCATCGCTTGCCCACCGTTTGTCGACAAGACCGATATGCTGGTCAACATTCACTCGACACTTCAAATGCCAAGCAAAACTCCGGTATTGACGGTATTGGATCCGGGCAACTGCGCAACTGCGATCCAAAGGATCTTCAAGGTTTAAATTTATTTAATTTCTCTAATCGCATCCATGACGGATTGGGAAATTTTCTCGTATCTCTCTCCGCCCTTGCCCCCGGGATCAAGCTCGCTGAATTTGAGTAGAGGTCCGTAACGCAGACGCAGTTTTCGACCGATTCTAGGAACTGATTTGCCTTTCCCCATAATCTCGTACGCCCCAAAAATTCGAGCAGGCAGGACAGGTACCTGAGCCTTGGCGGCAAGCATGCCTACTCCCTTCTTGCCCTCGCCTAGGCGACCATCCTCACTTCGCGTGCCTTCCGGAAAAACCAAAAGCGGGTGTCCTTCTTTCAATACCTTGAGGACCCTTCTCAACGTGGCAAGATCAAGCTGAGCGCGATTGACCGGGATTGAATTCAATGAACGGATGAACATTCCCAACAGTCCCTTGAAAAGGGAATCGCGGGCAAAGTAGTGTAAATTTCGTGGCAATCGACATCCTAATGCAGGAGGGTCGAGAAAACTCAAGTGATTGGATGCCAACAAGAAAGCACCATCACTCGGCACGTTCTCCAACCCTTCGATTTGAAAACGATGAAAGAGACGGTAATACGCATAAAACAAAAAGCAGACAGTTTTGTAAAAAAAGGTCATGTAAGTGTTTCGATAACGTCCAAAATTGATTTCGTGACTTCTTCGATGCCGAGCACCCCAGTATCGACGTGAATACAGCCGTTTGCAGGAATCAAGGGAGCGATCTTCCTGGAGGTATCCTTCTCGTCACGATTGGTGATTTGATCACTTTCACCATCTTGTATTCTACGATTGGCTCGTATGCCAGAATCTGCTTCAAGAAAGATTTTCAGGTCAGCATCAGGAAGAATGACCGTGCCAATGTCGCGCCCTTCCATTACAAGACCATCGAAGTTGTTTTCCCGGGCAACCTGAACCTGAGTTCTTTGGTAATCAAAGAGTAATTCACGGACGGATGCCTGTGATGAAAAATCAGAAACGGATTCGTTGATTTCGGGGCTTCGGAGGACGGACTGCTCGAATCCCGCGCCGTCGATCAGGAGGCATGAACGACCATCAATCACTTGGGTGCTCAACGGTAATTTGTTTTTATTTAAATATCCCCCGGCATCACCAGGGGAGATGTTCAAATCGAGGAGCGCTCGGGTAATGGCGCGGTAATGAGAACCCGTGTCGACATGCATTAAATTCAACGCCCTGGACAAAGAATGAGCAGTGGTAGACTTGCCTGTACCCGCACCGCCATCAAGTGCTACAACGTAAAATCGTGAGCTCATTTATGACTAATCTTTCGAACGGATTCAAGTTCATCAAAAAATGCCGGGAAAGTCTTGGCGCAACAATTAGGATCATTTATCCTTAGCCAAGGCTCTCCATTATCAAGTAAGTCGCAACAACCGAGGATACCGAAACTCATGGCAAAACGATGGTCCTTGTAGGTGTCAACCTCCACCCCTTCGACAGCCAGCTCTTTTAACTTATTTAAATTTGGACAAATGTGCAATTGGTCGTCGGATTCTTCCACTTCTTGTCCAAGTTTCCTAAGTTCGGACGCCATGGCGGACACCCTGTCGGTTTCCTGTTTTCGGGTATGGGAGATACCATTGATGGTCAATGGGCTGGATAAAAGCGGGCTAATCGCGGCCAAACTCAGGAAGGTATCCGAGATGTCGTTGAAATCAAAAGTTCCCCCCTTCGGTTCCGCTGTCATTGCAGATTCAATTCCTTCATCCGTACTTATTATTTCCACACCTATTTCCCTCAGAATCTCAACGTAAGCCGAATCACCTTGGAGCATCACTTCATGAATGCCTTCCAGGGCGCAACGCCCTCCCGTAACGATAGGTAGAGTCAGGAAGTAGCTAGCCGCCGTGGCATCGGGTTCAACCACGAAGTCAAAGTCATCGTCCCGGTATCCCTCCGACTCGATCTCGATCCTGCTCGAAGCAAAGGAAGACGAGAAGCAATCCGTCGAGAAAGCCCTCATCATCGACAAGGTCATGTCAACAAAGGGGACGGACACCGTTCCCCCGTCGAATGACAGGGAGTATTTTTGGCCGATGGCGGGTGAAACCATCAGGATGGCAGAAAGAACCTGACTGCTTTTCGTTGCATCAACATTCTGGTACTTGTCGCTCAACCCATTGGCAGAGAGTTGAAAAGGGAAACAACCGTCCTCATTCAGGAAAACGCATTCTGCTCCGTTTTTTTCGAGAAAAGTGAGTAGTTCGCTCATGGGTCTCTCCCGCATCGCGGGGGATCCGTCCAATTCGTAGGAGGCATCCTTTTGGACGGACAACAGGGCGGTCAGAAAACGGGCAACGGTCCCTGCGTTTCCGACAAGAATCTTGCCGTTTTTAGAGGGAAATTCGCCTCCGCAACCTTCGATCACGACCGTTGTGCCTTCATCCGCCGTTTCCACGGACACCCCAAGCTGGCCAAAGGCTGCAATCATCAAATCGACGTCTTCGCTTCGGAGCATCCCCCTAAGGGTTACTTTGCCACTGCATAAGGATGCAAGAATCAAGGCCCGGTTGGAAATGCTCTTCGATCCGGGCACTCGGACGGATGCGTCGCATTTGCGGACAAACGGCGCAATGTCCCGTGCAGGAATCATTTGTCCTTGTTTCCCAGGCTTTTGCGGAACAGGGATCCGGTCTCGAGAAATTCCCTCACTTCATCGCCGCTTCCGTTTTCCAAACGTTCTCTCGCCAATTTCAAGGAATTTTCAAGCTCGCTGACCGAATCAAGCAAATGAGATTTGTTCATTGCCATAATTTGCTCCCAAAGCCCCGGATCCCCTTCTGCAATCCTCGTCGTATCCAGCAACCCCCGCCCAGCCAATTTCTTCCATTCCTCGGGGATTCCGTTCAGGCAATGGGCCAGACTCGAGGAAACCAGATGGGGCAAATGACTGAGATGGGCCACACTACGATCGTGCTCCGCCGGGTTCATTGAATAAACTTTCATGCCAAGCTTTTCCCAAAACGCCCGCACGGCCTGCGTAGCGGCCTCCGGCGTATCGTCCTGTGGCGTGATGATGCAGGGCTTCCCTTCAAACATGTCTGCCTTCGCATGATCCATTCCGGACTTTTCGGAACCTGCCATCGGGTGTGATCCGACAAATGCCCCGGAAGCCCCCTTGGCGCTTTCCACCGCCGATGCGCATATCGGTTCCTTCACGCTTCCGACGTCCGTCACCAACACGTCTTCGCTCGTATGCCGCATGATTTCCGACACCAATGAGGATATGCTCGCGACCGAAGTACAGACTACTACGACGGAACTTCCTGATACTGCTCTAGCCAAATCTTCTTCCGCCTGATCGCACCATTCCTTGCCGGAGCATTGCTCGATCCTCTCCGAGCTTCTGGCCCAAACGACGATTCGTTCACAGGCATCTCGAGCGCGCAGCGCCATGGCCAAGGAAGCTCCGAGTAATCCGGGGCCTACAATCGTTACTTGTTCAAAATTCATAACGGGGCGTATTCTTCCTTAATTTCTTTGATTTTGACAAACGGTTGGTTTAGAACCCATTCATAGATGGAAAAGGATTTCAAAGAGCAAGACTCAAACGAAGACGACTGGGGCAACCCCCCGGCTCCTCTTACCCCCGAAAACCAAAGAAAAGCATTCCGGGCGCAGATGATCATTGGCATCGTCGCCTTTTCAGGGATTCTGCTTCCCGGAATCATGTTTTGGGTTTTTCGAAAATGAGGCATAACTCGCGGCATCCAATCAATTAACTCAAAAACAATCAACGCATCATAAAATTGAAAAGCTCGAGGAACAAGGGATTTGGAAAGCTTGAAGTAATCATTTCACTCATGATCATTGGGGTGCTCGCATTCTTGTCCATCCCCATTTACAACTCTTGGGTGGCCGAAGACAGGGAAGCTTCCCCACCCCCAAAGCCCAAACCTTCCACCCCGGCGCCGGCCGATCCGAGCGCCGAACCGGATTCCAACGAATCCGAGCCACCCACGAAGGTTCTTCCCAAAAAGTAATTTCAGGCCAGCTTGCCTTACCACAGTGGAGATATCCGGGAAGAAGCTTCTGTACTTTGGTCTTTTGGTTCTTTCACTGTTGGGAATCATCGTGATCCTTTGGTATTCCTTCGTCGGTATATTCGGAGAGGAAGGCGAGGAAATGCTCAAGCGCCAGTGGGTTGTTTTTGAGGGTTTTGTGCTGGCCAATGGATTTTGGCTCTTTTGTGCAATCGCGGTTCTGCCCGCTTTCATCCTGCCCGTTTCCCCTCTTCTGATCCTAGCTGGAAAATGGGGTGGAGAGCATAGCCCATTGTTGGCTTGCCTTTACTCTGTCCTCGCCCTTGCAGTCAACATCGGTTGGACCTATTGGTTCGCCAGAAAACCCGGGAAAAAACTGGTCAAATGGGTTCTCTCCAAGACAAAACACAAACTCCCGGACGAACAGCCGGAAAACTTGTCCCAATGGGCTCTCATCCTTCGCCTTACCCCGGGCGTTCCCTTCATTTTCACGAATTATATCTTGGGGGTCCTGAAAATGCCCTTTCGTTCTTATCTCTTGATCTCCCTGCCAATCCTTTCCCTTACCTCATGTGGTTACGTGCTTATCTTCGCCGGCTTCTTCGGCGGCGAAAAGGTCGAGGAATCAGCTGAAAGATGGGCCTACGCATTGGGAGGAGTCGGTCTGGTTGTCGCAATGACCTTGCTTGGACGGATTATTCTGAAAAAAAAGGCTCATGCAAACTGACTTGTTCGAACAGCACGAGGATCGTTCCGAGATTTGGAAGGTGTCGGACTTGACCAGGGAAATCAAAAGGATCTTGGAAACGGAGTTTCCCGTGCTCTGGGTCAGGGGAGAGATTTCGAACCTGAGAGCGCATCCGAGCGGCCACCGATACTTTGTCCTCAAGGACAGTCATTGCCAGCTCAAGGCCGTGCTCTTCAGGGGCGATGCAAGCTCACTCGGATACACTCCGCAAGAAGGGGAGGAGTGTCTCGCTTATGGAGAGCTTACCTTGTATGAACCACGCGGAGAGTACCAACTGAGAATAAGACACATGATGCAGGACGGCATGGGAAACATGCGTTTGCATTTCGAACGGCTCAAGGAAAAACTCCTGAAGGAGGGTCTCTTTGAGGAATCACGCAAGAAAACCTTGCCGACCTTGGCCCGAAGGGTAGCAATCATATCATCCGCCAGTGGGGCCGCCCTTCAGGATTTCCTGAGCATTTTGAAACGCAGGGGATGGAATGGTTCCGTTTTTCTCTTTAACTCACCCGTACAGGGCAAGGATGCCCCCGCCGGTTTAAGCGAAGCCCTCAGCCGGGCGGTTTCCTTTTCGGGCATTGACCTCGTCGTGCTTGCTCGTGGGGGAGGATCCATTGAGGATCTATGGGCCTTCAATGACGAACGCCTTGTCCGGCAGGTTGCAAGCTGCCCGATCCCAACCATTTCCGCCGTAGGTCATCAAACGGATTTCGTCCTGACTGACTTCGGGGCGGATTTTCGCGCGGAGACCCCATCCGCCGCCGCCGAATGGATAAGCTCGGAACACGTCAGGCTTTTGAAAAAACTTGAAGAATTAGGCACCAGACTTAGGGAAATACCCGAAGATTTCCTTTCCAGGTCACACGACCGGGTTCAGCTCAATGAAGTCAGGTTGAAAAATTGCTCGCCTTCATCAAGAATCGAGATGCAGCATCAATTTCTGGATGATCTCGAATCAAGAATGAACAGAACCATCGAAAGTTTTTTTGAGCGCGCTTCCTATGTCCTCGAAGCCCTTGGGAGAAGGTTGGAAGGGAACAGCTTGAAATCGTCCCTCAACAAGGGGTTCGCCTATTTCAAGGACAAGGATGGCAATATCATGGAACAAGCCAAGGCGCTAAAGACAGGCTCTACGGTCCAAGCGACCCTCAAGGATGGAACCAAAAACTTGAAAGTGCTTTGACGAAAGCCTCTTCAAAAAGATAGTTCGCAGAATTTCACGATTTTTTCAAACCCGAGACGATCATACAAATTTTGCCGCCCTCCGTAGTCACTGAACAAGATACAGTTCCCTTTTCCTCTTTCCCCGGCCTGCCCAACCAGGCCAATGATCAATTCTTCCCCGTATCCCATCCCCCTCAGTTCTTTGGGGACGAAAACCTCGTTGATTACCAAGCTATGGGGCGTCGATCGACCGAATCCCCCCATCGCGCAGGTTCCGACTCCTTCCTTATGCATAAGAAAAAGATTGCCCTTGAGCATCATGGCCCGGGACATCGAAAGAAGAGCGTTGCAGTCCAAGGGAGGTTCGGACTCATTGGCGAAAAGGGTAGTCCAGGCTTGCACCCTAGGCCAATTTGCAGGCTCCACGACTTTCAGGGGCGGAGCTTGCCGCCCCTTCAGGAAGGAAAGACAAGAAGTGGAATAAATCATAAATTCTTTCTTACCGGACGATGACTCCTTTCTCCCCTTGAGCCATTCGCGACCAAAAGACGTCACGGATTCATCGGGACCAGTCACTCCCTGAATTTTCCATTTTTTTTCTTTTCCATAATTGGCAAGACGGATGGAAGCATCCTTGGTTCCAGTCGAGAGCAGAAGATAGCCCGAAGGCATGATCATACTGCTTAGCGAAATCTTCCCTTCGAGGAAAACATTGCCCGACCATGCTGATTTTCCACCCTCCTCCAACTTATGAATTACTTCCCAAAAGAGATTGTTTTCAAATTCCGCATCCAAAAGAAAGCGAGCGGAATTCCGAAAAAAAGAGGCAAGATCGCCATATGCTTGGACTTTTCCCATGGTTTGCTTCGACATTTGTCTTGGAACAAAGAAAGTGCTTCCGTATGAACGGACAATCAAGCAAGATATTTCCAATGCCAACTAACCTCTCACAAAGCCGATATAACCAACGTGGCGTTTCATCCGACAAAAGCGAAGTCCATAAGGTCGTGGACAAGATGGACAGGGGCTTGTTCCCCGGCGCTTTTTGCAAAGTCACCGAGGATCTGCTGACCAACGATGACAATCTTTGCAACGTAATCCATTCGGACGGAGCCGGAACGAAATCCATTTTGGGCTACTTGTGGTACCGGGAAACCGGAGACGCGAACGTTTTTCGGGGCATCGCCCAAGACAGCATAGTCATGAATCTGGACGACCTTGCATGCGTCGGCATTTGGGATCAAGTCGTGCTGTCCAGCACGGTCAACAGGAATGCCCGGAACTTCCCCGGGGAAGCGTTGGCCGCCTTGATCGAAGGGACCGAAGCTTTCCTCCAGACCTTGGCCGATAACGGGATCAGCATTAAAAGCGGGGGAGGGGAAACCGCCGACGTCGGTGATCTGACGGGGACCGTGGCAGTCGACTCCTGCGCCGTGGCAGTCTGTCCTAGGGAAAAGATCATCGACAACGCCCGAATCTGTCCGGGTTTGAGCATCGTCGGCCTTTCTTCCTGCGGTCAAGCTACCTATGAAACTTTTGAAAACAGTGGCATCGGAAGCAACGGATTGACAAGCGCCCGGCACGAACTCCTTTCATCTCATTATCGTGACAATTACCCCGAAACCTTCGATCCGCAAACCGACCGGCAATACGTTTATTGCGGACCGCACCGAATGGCGGATCCCCTGCCGGGATCAACTCTCTCGGTCGGCGAGGCGTTACTCAGTCCCACCCGAACCTACTTGCCCGTCGTCAAACGGATCGTTGAAGAACTGAATCAAAACGTTCTTGGCCTGGTGCACTGCTCCGGAGGGGGGCAGACCAAATGCCTGCGCTTTGGCACTCGGGTTCATCACGTAAAGGACAACCTTTTTCCCGTCCCGGCCCTTTTCAAGGAAATCCAACGCGCCTCAGGAACTACCGACGAGGAAATGCACCAGGTTTACAATATGGGCCACCGGCTTGAAGTTTTCTGCCTGCCTGAAGCCGCTTCCAAGGTAATCGATCTGGCTCAGGGTTTCGGCATCGATGGGCAAGTGATTGGAAGAACCGAAGAATCCCAAAAGGCCGACGGGGGCAATCACCTCACCATCCAGCGGGACGATTTGACCCTTCGGTACGGTTAAGCGAATGCAAGCCCTGACTCAAACCGATCAATTGCTTGAGGAAGCCTCTGTTTTCCTGTGCGATAGCTGGGGCGAAATCGTTCCCGACACTTGCATGATTTGCGGATCGGGTTGGGGTCCGTTGGCCGATGATTTGCCAGATACCCAAAGTTTGCCTTATGACCAAATCCCCGGAATGAGCGCAACGACCATTGCCGGGCACAGCGGGCAATTGCACTTGTGCAAGACTGGGGACAGACAAACCTTGATTTTTCAGGGGCGAAGACATTTTTACGAGGGAGATGGCTGGAGCCCCATCCGCTTTCCGATATTGTTGGCCCACAAACTGGGAGTCAGAAACTTGCTCCTTACCAATGCAGCGGGCGGCATCCGGTCGTCCTTTGAAGTTGGGGACATGATGGTCCTTTCCGATCACTTGAACTTCATGGGAGGCAATCCGTTGATCGGGCCCCTTGCAAATGAAGACATGCCGCGATTCCCCGACCAGACCGAGGTCTACGATCCCGCGCTCCGTAGCCTGCTTGTCCAATCGGGGGAGGCAAACGATGCCCGGATTCACGAAGGCGTATACGTCGCCCTTTCCGGGCCTGCATTCGAAACCCCTGCGGAAATCCGGGCTTTTGGCATTTTGGGAGCCGATGCAGTTGGCATGTCTACCGTACCGGAGGCAACTTTGGGACATGCTCTTGGCTTACGGGTTTGCGCCCTTTCCTGCATTAGCAACAAAGCGGCGGGCATTTCTCCCGACAAACTCTCCCATCATGACGTCGAACAGGCGGCCAAAATCGCATTGCCCAAGATGAAAGCCTCCGTGCTGTCATTCCTGAATAAGCTCACGGGTTGAACCTCGCCGCACCGATACCATTCGACTTTATTCGGAATTTGCCTCAAAAGGGAGGGCATGAATCATCACGAGCTAGAGGAAGGCAAAGCCCTTCGAATCGATTTCAAGAAGCTGGCGAAAGTGTCCGGATGCGGCGAAGACTTGATTCCTGCCGTCGCGCAGGACCACGATACGGGAGAGGTTCTGATCGTCGGATACGCTAATGAACTGGCCTTGCAGACAGCCTTGAACGAGAACATGGCAACCTTTTGGAGCACCAGTAGAAACGAGCTTTGGATCAAGGGAAAGACTTCGGGTGATTATCTTGAAATCGTTGAAGTTCGGGTGAACTGCGAACAGAATTCGGTTCTTTACCGGGTACGCCCGAAAGGGCAGGGCGCCTGCCATACGAAGGACAAGGATGGAGTTGCCAGGTCAGGATGTTACTACCGCATAATCGATGCGGAGAACAAACTTCGTTTTAGGGAATAATTGCGCGACGGGCAATTGGCCGCCACCTTGACTCAGCAGTGATGCGCTCCCTGAGTTTCCACGTACAGGGAATAAACGGATTGGCTTGCGGTCATGAACAAGCGGTTGCGCTTGATGCCGCCAAAGCAGAGATTGGAACAAATCTCGGGCAATAGAATCTGCCCGATCCGCTTGCCTTCCTTTGGTTCGAAAACGTGCACGCCGTCAAAGCCATGACCAGCCCAACCGGCGCTTGACCAAAGGTTTCCATCCTTGTCACAACGGATTCCATCCGCTCCTCCCTCAAGAACTTTGCCTTCCGTCTCAAGTTTCATTGAGGCAAAAGTCTTGCCGCCCGTCAGGGTGTTCTTGGCAGTAACGTTCCATACCTTGATTTCCCGGGGTGCCTCGGGATAGTGGGAAGCCCCCGTATCGGCAACATAGAGCTTGGAATAGTCCGGGCTGAAACAAAGACCGTTTGGCTTGAATATTTCGTCGGTGACTTTGCTGACTGTTCCGGATTTCGGATCTATTCTGTAAACGGCTTCCTTCTGAATCGGCATCACGCTCCCCGTATCCGCCCGGTTCCCTTCATAGTTCATCAGGCTGCCATAACCGGGATCCGTAAACCAGATTCCCCCGTCAGGATGCACCACGATGTCATTGGGCGCGTTGAATTCTTTCCCGCCAAAACGATCGGCCAAGACGGTCAACTTGCCATTGCGTTCGTACCGGACGACTCTCCTGTTTCCATGTTCGCAGGAAAGTTGCCTGCCTTGGAAATCAAAGGTGTTTCCATTGCTGTTTCCACTTGGCTTTCGAAAGTCGTTCACCCGGCCATCGTCTTGAATCCATCTCAATTGGCGATCATTGGGAATGTCGCTCCAGATCAAGTACTTTCCTACGCCGTTCCAAGCCGGGCCCTCGGCCCAAAGCATGTCCGGACTGGTATATACTCTGCGAATGGATGCATTGCCCAGACGATATTTCCCGAAAGCCGGATCCAAGACCAAAACGTCGGGGTCGGGGTAACGCGTCGGGTTGGTTCCAGTCCAATCCCGGGCATACAAGGACCCCATGGTTGCACTTATGCCTGAAAGGATGAAGTTTTTTCTATTTAGGTACATAGTCGAAAATGGTTCTCAAAGAAAGGCAGTCCAATCCGAAAGAATTTTATTTAATTCTTGGCGCTCCGTCTCGTTCACGTCAACCAGGGGAGGCCTGCTCGGGCCACCGGCATAACCTCTAAGCTCAAGCAGTGCCTTCATCGACGACACCTCATAACCTTTCCTCCTCGTCCGCAAGTTGTAGAGGGGAAGAACAAATCGGTCCGTCAATTCGGCCAGTTCCGCCTCTTCCCGTGAAGCCCCCGCATTATGAAGAGCGATGGAGAGTTTGGGCGCTACGCAAGAAATGCTCGAAGTAAACCTGCGAATACCTATTCCGTAGTAACCACTTACGTGATCATCGCCGACGCCTCCGATCCAGGTGAACCGCTCGCCAAGCTTGGCGCGTATTCGCTGCAAAGATCTCAATTCTCCTTGCCCGTCCTTCCATCCCCAAAGGGTTGGTACTTCATCCGCCACTCTTTGCGCCTCTTCAACGCTCAAGTGAAACCAGTCCCTCGTATACAAAATCAGAGGAAGGGAAGTTGCCTGAGCAATGCCTTTCAAGTAAGCAAGCAGACCATCGAAACATGCATTTTGATAATAGGGAGGAAGAATCAGGATTGCGGATGCGCCAAGTTTTTCTGATTCGCTAGCCATGATTCGAGCAATATGAGAACCATAGCCCACTCCTGCAATAACCGGCATTCGTCCGTTTGCCGTGTCGACCGCCGAGCGCACGACGGAAAGATATTCGTCCCTGGCAAGGGAATAAAGTTCACCGGTCCCCCCGGCTGCGACGAAGGAAGTAAAAGGCTCAGCCAATACGATTTCCAGGTTCCTCGAAAAACCCTCCAAGTCCAATGAACAATCGGCATGAAAGGGAGTGATTGGGAACCCTATCGCCCCTTGCGGGAGAAGTTCTTTCAGTGGGTTTTCGGTCATTGCGAATTAAAATCAAGGTAAGGTTTTTGTGCTATACGACAATGATTCGTTTTCCTAACGAGGCAAGTATGTTTCTCCTAAGAAAGTCGCTTCGGTGACGGGACCGCAAACTGTCGGTCAAAAAAGAAAGTTTGGAAAAAAATACGCAAAAGCCAAAACCGCAAGCATCCCGACAATACCTTGCAGGGCAATTACGACGGAGAAAGTCTGCAAGGTTTCCTTCTCCGTCAGGCCGGACAGTTTGCCAACCACCCAAAAGCCACTGTCGTTCATCCAGGGGATGGGCTTGGCTCCGCAGCCTATGGCCAAGGCCAAATAAACCGGATGAATGCCAAACCCTTGGCTTACCAGACCGCCCACTATTCCAACGGACGTAATCATGGCGACCGTTGCGCTTCCCTGAGCGATGCGAATTGCAGAAGTGGCGAAAAAAGCGAGCAACAGAATAGCCATCGATCCAAGTTCATTGCTTGTGGCAAAGGTTCGGATGTCCAAACCAAGCGAGGTCTGTTGCAAAATGCCGCCAAAGGCTCCCCCCATTCCCGTGATCAAGATGATCGTCCCCGCACTCTTCAGGGAATTGCCAACCGAAACTCCGACTTTTCCACCTCTTGAAGCCGGGGAACGGATCAACAACAAAAGCGAAAGAGCGGAACCGATGGTCAGGGCAAGGTTCTTGTCACCTAGAATACCAACAACTTTTTGTAAGGTTTCAAACCAGGTGCTTTCCAAGTCTGGCGTTACTTGCTTCAAAAAGGAATTACCGGCAATCAGAATAACGGGGAGCAAGATCGGAGAAAGTGAAAACAAGAGACCTGGAAGTTTGTCATCCTTCAATTCGGAAAATTTCATGAATGCACTTTTTTCCATGTCTCCACTCGATCGTACCTCTATAGGGAATTTACGATTGTACCAGCGGGCGTATAGGAAAGAACCAGTCATTCCGAAGGACCCAACCAAGAGACCACCAACGATCATTCTTCCCAGATCAACGCCTAGTTCTCCCGCGACAAGCAAAGGCCCGGGAGTAGGAGGGACCAAGGAATGCGTCATGGCTCCTCCCGCAACGATTGCAAGCAAGTACAAGAGGTAGTTCTTCTTGGTCTGCAACGCCAGAGCCTTGGCCAGCGGAACCATCAGGTAAAACAGGGTGTCGAAGAAAACGGGGATCCCCAAAAGAAAACTACTCCCAGCCATGGCTTCGGGAGCGCGTTTTTCTCCAAAGATCGACAGGGCGGACCTTACAATCCGTATGGCAGCCCCACTCTGCATCATGCAGGTTCCTATAATTGCGGCCATGGCGATTATGATTCCAACCTTTGTGCATGTTTTCCCAAACCCATCGGCAACGAGGGAACCAACGTTCTTGCCAGCACTCGAAACTGCTTCCAGTTCAGCTGATTCGGAAAGTAGCACGTCGGACTTCTCCAAGCTCATTCCCGCCATGAGAGTAATGATTTTTGCTTTCGCAACTAACCGTTTGCCCTGTTGTCCTTTCCATTTTTCCTCCCCAATGGAAAGGATTTGCAACTCTGCAACCTGGGGAAAATCATCGCTGAGTCGTTTGGCAACCATATGTAAACCAACCCGCAACTGCCCTTTTTTCTTTTTCGGAATGAGAAGATCGACAACGGCTCCAGTTTCGGAAGCTCCGTTTTCAGCATGAAAACCCTTCATTTCGAACGCATTCTTCAAGCGGTTGTCCTTGGGGGTAAGAGCCCCCACGACAAAGGCCGCCAAAGCCAAGGCTAGAAACGCATGCATACGAAGCCATACGATACCCCCGATCACGAGAAGAAGACCAAGAACAAGAAGCAGAAGAGGTGAGATCACGAAAAGGGAAGCAAGCGGAGAAAAGGGGTTTTGGTAATTCGTGGAACTTAATGTCCTAAAACCCACCAACCGTAGGCTGAGGTTTTTCTTCCGTCTCAAGAGAGGAAACGGGCAGAAGGCCAAAACCAAGAGTGTTTTCCACAGGCAAAGAGAATTCCACGATTCGGCTCACACGAATTCGGTTTCTTTGCATGCCGACGAAATACAACCCGCGAAGATCGGGTGAGTAGGGCCATTTTCTAGAGAAAACCTGTTCGTACTTTCCATTTTTCGGCAGGTAGGCCGAGAGCTCCATAACCTCGCTTTCCTTGTCCTTGGGGGTTGCTTTGACTTGCTCCGTCTTTCCGCGTGAAAGGGTGAACTTGGATTCTCCGAAAATCAAGCCAATCGGGGAATTGAGTTGAGAACTGAAGGTGAAGTGTCCTTTGGGAATCGTCTTTTCGTCAAAGGAAAGGTTTCTCGTTTTCCAACTTTCTTCTTCCGCTGACGGAGTAAGGAGAATAAGGGAGTCACTGGGTTTGTCTGCAGAAAACGGCAATCGAATCTTGGAGACCGATTCATATGGGTCCTCACCCTCTTCGAATTCATAAGGCTCTTTTTGCCTAAGCAAATTCAACTCGCCGACCCCGTAAAAGGAACATTTTTGGGAAGGTCTGCCGGAGGATACGGTAAAAGGAACGATGGTGGCATTTCCCTCGCGGTCATTTCCCCACGGGGCGTAAGCAAGGTTTTGACTGCCCTGTGTATTCCACAGCATGATTGAAAAAAGCGCCTTGGGCGATGGCTTCTCCGCTTGCTCCTGCGACCAAAGAAGAGTCGTCAGGAAAACTGACAAAAGAATACAAAATCTCATCTCTTCACCTTAACGAATTGCGGCGTGAAGAGAAGTCTTGTTTTACACTTCGTTTTCCCGTAACCAACGGAATTTTATGATCTTGAATTTGCGGCCGAACCGTTGGTTGATTCCTTTTCTTGAAATATCCTTGTCAGAATTGGACAGGACTTCCTCATGCGGGTCCTGATTAAGTTTGCGATCCGTCGGCAAACCGACTGCATAACGATTTCTCGCTCCCGTTTTTCCAATTCCCGGCAAATCGGGGCCTGCCTCTATGCCATTGGTTATGGGTTGAATCTTTCCGGAACTGTCGCTTTCGGTACTGTTGCGGTTCAAATCAAGCCAATATTCCTCACGACCATTCCAAATGCCATCCAAATTGCGGTCCTCAAAAGGCTCATGAGGCCGATGATACGCAGGGTCCAACTTGGACTTCACGTAATCGGGCAGACGTTGAACCGTTACTTCGATCCATGAGCGGGAAGCCATCTGATTGCTCTCGCCGGCAGGGCTTTCCCCCATGACACGGATCGTAAAGGTATCGGAACGGGCAGCGAGGGAGGGAGCAAGAGGCGAAAGGACGTCTGCCTGGGTAAGCCAACCTGGAATATTGGCCCCAGTGGCAACGTTCTCAACGGCCAAAAGGCTGTCCGGGGCCTCTCCAAAATTGAAGGCATTCTTGTAAATGTCCATTTTCATGGGCATCCTCTCACGGGAAACTTGCATTCCTTGTTGATCATTCCATTGCCTGTAAGGATCCGGAGGGTCCTTCTGAACGGCGGGAATAAGAACGGGAGGGTTGGGTATCCAATCACCCACGTTTGCAATGCTGTCATCCGCACGGTAGGCATTGTTGGTGTCGACGTGATACCGGGTAGCCCGCACCATTATGAGCGGATCAGGAAACAGGTCGTTTTTTTGAGTTACCCCTGCACCCCAACCTTGCGCGTAGGTATACCAATGCCCGCGATTATTCCGGTCAGGATTCCCGACGTTGGGTTTGGGGGACGCCGGACGGAGAGTTCCCTGCAAACTTATGGCATGCGAACCGAACTTCGAATCAACGGATGACAAGCCATTGTTCTTGAACCCGACAAGGGAAAATTCTTGGGTGGTCATGGCTCTTCCCTTCGCCCCACCTGTCATTACCCATCTTTTTTGAGGAACCCGCGGAAGAGCAAGGTCATCCTTCGAAGTGGAGAACCCTTCGCCATTGATCCCGGCTTTGGCAATCGCCGCCTGTACGGGACCACGCAAACCCAAAACCGTGTCTCTGGTCTCTCTCGGCCACTTGTCACGCTTCAACCAAACCAAACTTTCGTTACCGGAGGCAAAGGAAGTGCGGGCAACCCTGCGGTTAACGAAGTCGGAAAGAGACAAAAAAGGTCCTCGCAACTTGACTTCCTCGACCAGATATCGGGCCAAATCCTCAAGTTGGTCATCGGTAAGGGAGGCGTACCCTGCCCATACGTCGTCCGGAGCGGAGCTTTCACCTATGACGCGTGGAAATGGCGTTTTGCTTTCACCATATTTCCTAAGAGAAGAAAGTTGACTGACCCATGCTTCCACAGAGGTGGAGTTTACGTTAAACGCCCCATTGATCAGAAGATTGGACGCATTGGTCTGATGACGGTGATCTTCTCCGGACTGGGAATTACCGACGGCGTCGGCGTTCCGGTAAGGAACCAGTCTCGGATTTGCGGACTGCAACGAGGAGGAAAGGGAGGGGTTGTTCCTGTCGTCACCGGATAAAAAGTACCCGTCAAAAAGGGCTTGGTTCGCGTAATAACTTTGATCAAGGGTAACGTTTTGGTGGTTGAATTCGTTCTCAACGTCACGGACAGTTCCCGCACCCGTGTCCAAGTTCGCCAAATCCCACGGAAAAAGACGTACCGGAAAGTAATTTCCGGTAAATTGATCCAGGTAATCGAAACTGAATTTGTTGACCAAGTATGGAATGTCCATATCAGGCTGAAAATCGATCCGGCGGACCCTTCCCCAAGTCTTGTAGCGGGCAACTTGGGTAGTGGCGTAGGAATTGCCGACAACGTAAGCGGGACCTTGGGAATAGGGATTCAAATTGGCGTGCCTGAATTGCACGAGGGAAAGCAAGGGAGTGCGGGGGACGCCAAACATGATCGCGGAGTCAAAAGCCGCTTGGCCCTCCATATCCAAGTTCTGGTCTTCATGAAAGTAACCGATGCAGTACTCGCCCGAGTCGTCAACCAGTGGGAAAGCAGCTCCGGGGACAAAACTTCTCCCGGTGGCGCTTGACTCCGTGAAATGTTTCGTGGTGTTGAAGTCGTCGAAGTCTGCGAACGGCTCGGACGTAGGGTTGTGTTCGTTCCAACGGTAAGGTGGCCTTTCTTTGCCTACGTAAAACTTAGTCCATGTATTACAAGCCTTGTTACCACCATGTCCTTTGTAATGATTCGAATCGAACTTTTCCACAGACCAATTGTGCCCGGAACCGGTTTGGAAACTTTCGACAAGGGAACGGGGATTGAATTCGTGAAAAACAATCTTGTCCGAGTCGCCAGGCAAGTTCCACCGGAGCCTGAAACCATTCATCGGAGCTTTGTTGCCCGAAAGATTCTTAAAACGGTTCAAACTCAAGTCGGAGTTCGCGTTGGCGTAGTCGTTAATTCCTCCTCCTATGCCTATATTGAAAGATTTGCTGAATTTCTTGATAGCAAATTCGTTGCTGCCCGACGCCAAGTATATGGTAATGCCCCTGGGGGAGGGCGTACCGCCAAGACCGGGAAGAATGTTCCCGGTCTCGTCAATGTTTTCCAGTTCGGCCCGTGTGATTCCCTTTATGTGAGAGAGCCAATGGCGAACCGTAACCGGATCGCTTCCCGGTTGCGTGTAGTCGGTAAAAAATTTGGCGATGACAGGTATTTCGGGTCCCTTGACCAAGGGAATGTCCAACAGGCTCTTCGATCTTCCGCTCGGGTCGTTCCTTACTTGTTTAATCAATGACCAATCGTAGGTTGCTCCGGACTCAACGACAAAATGAGCTTTTTCGCCCGGGTCGAGTTTCAGGCTGCTGATTCGAAGACGCAAGGGCACAGCGCCCGTGGCTCGTACGAATGTCGATCGTCCAGACTGAAGCTCGACCCTGCTTTGGCGGAAGATGTGGAAAACGGGTATTTTCCCGTTGGAGCGAATAGAGGAGGGGTGACTAAAGAGGGGGGTGAAATCGGATTCGTTGCGGAAGCGGAAAAAATTGCGGTTGGCGGCATTCGAAATCTTGTTTCTCTCCTGATGGCTGACGTGCTTGAATTGCTTGTCCCAAAAGTCGTGCCGGTCGCCCGAATAGATGGGGCGCCGCCATCGCCTGCTTCCTCCTCCTCCGCCCCCGCCTCCGGGTTTACCCGGCTTGACCGGAGGGAGCCTGGGTGGACGTCGACCGGTTTCTCCGGGATCCCATCTTCCGTTGCCATTCAAATCAATAAAAGTATTTGGCCAAATGGAGGCAAACAGGGCATCGTCATCCGGGTCAAAATTGAATTCCGAGTTACTTGGCAAACTCGTGGAGGAAGTGGAAAAGCCATTTGAAACCGAGGAGGTGTTCCGTTTGAGTTCGTGATTCCACCACTTCTTGAATATATCCCAGTCTTTCGTGTTATAAGCTTGGATCTCGTTTTGGATAGGAACCTCGACAATAATGTCTTGATCCATGGTCAAGGTCACGTCGTACGGGTTCCAAAGGGCAACCGAGGGAAGGACGGCCAAGCCTAGTTTGCCATTCTCGAAGAAAGGGGCTTGTCCGTACTTGATCTCAAGAAGGACGGGACTGATCGGATGGTTGGATGGTTCGGGACGGTTTTGAATTCCTCGAAGATAATTGTATTGCTTCCTGATTTCGGCAGCGCCTCCGCGAGCTTTGCTGATCGCCCCGTGCGGCCTCGAATCGAAGACCACAAGGTTGTCCCCGGTGCTCCTCGGGAACTTGTCGGGATAGGCAGCGTTGGGTTCGCCACTCGTACTTTCGGTGACGGTAAGCGTGTCGTCCTCCACTTCCTCATAAAGGTTATGGAAATCACGAAGGACGGACCATTTGGGCCCGGCGGCAAGTACCCCGTAGTCGTTGATATAAGGAGCGCCTGCACGATCAAGCCATTGGTTGGCCTTTGCCTTCGAATTGGGATTAGGTATCGGCTGGCCTGCGTAGTCAGCTACCCCTCCGGGCTTTTCCACATGAGGTCGCTGTGTTGCTCCGACTACCTTGAGGTTCGGCTCGAATTCCTTGAGGTAATGAACGCGTTCCTTGTAAAACCACCCTCCGAATCCGTAGTCGTCGAACTGCTGATCGGACATTGCGAAAAGGGCGCTCAAATCGCGCTTAAGCCCACCCGACCGGCTGTCGGAAAGAACCCCGTAGGAATCCGCCGTAAGGGCATGATAGTTGACGGAAATCTTGTCATTGCGAATATCCTTGGCACTGTCAGAATCAATGGCGCTTTGGTCAAAGACGGCAAAGGAGGGGGAGTCGATCACATGGGGTTGATTTCTCTCCGGATGAGTGAACGTCAGGTCGACCCCGGATTCCACGTTGGGTGATTCGGCAATCTGTTTTTGGTCGCCCGCAGAAAGCAGGTTGAGCTTGGCCTTCACTCCATCGTCCCCGACCCAATAGGCATAAACGGCTGACTTGTCTTCTCTTTCCGAGAGAGCGAAAGAGGTTTTCCTGACTTTTACGGGTTCGGCAATCAAGTGATCTCTCCAATCGTCCGGGTTGACGCTTCCGTCACGCACCCCTTTGTCGTAAGTATGCTTGAGCAAAGGGTTCTTGAGAATCCAAACCGTCTCGTTGGAATCGGGTGCGCTCGGCAAGTCGGGATCGGGAAGATCGATCATGGGGTGATGATACGATCTTTCGGTCAATTGCTTTGCCTGACCGAAAAGCTTGTCGGTCCTGACCACGTTTTCGAAATCGAGCCAAGCGTTTGTCTCCGTTCCATAAGGACTGGGTCTGTCGTCGACGAAGATTCCGTCCGGGATATCGAGGAATTCGCTCAACTGGTTTCCAAAGGGTCCCGATGAGGAAAAGATGCCCAATTTCTTTTGGTACCCTTCGTTCCCGCTCACCAACCAAGCGACCTCGACCGCAGGGTGTGAGTCGAAACCACTGTCGTAAGTGGTGAATTTGCTAGCGGAATTGCCCGGTTCGAAGTTCCCCGGCGTAGGACTGATACCCGGGTTGTCCTTATTGTTGTCGTTGGCTGCCTTGTGCTTCCAGACCCCCGTCCAATATCTTTGACCGAACGGGAGTTTGTCTATCTCTCCGTTTTCATTGAGATCAATACCGTCCGACGGGGTGACGTTCGGGTCGTACTTGGTTTGGAGAAATTGCGACGTTTGCTCAATCCGCTCATCAAGCATATCGGCCGTGCCGGAAATTCTCGTGTCCGGCCCGAGGTGCTTTTGCAATTCGCCAAGGGCAACCATCATCCCCATCTTGGCATTGGCTTGAGAAAGAACTCTTTGTTTGCGGAGTTCGGCCAGGCTGAGGTCGGTCCCGACCAAGGTGACGAGGGAAATGACGAGGAGAAAGACCAAGCTCATCAAGGCAAGAGCCAACACCAAGGCAAAACCTTTGCTCTTGTTCTTTTGAGGCAAGGGTTTGCGGTTATGTGCAAGATCGTTCATAGGGCTTGCCTACAATCGAATCCATGGATCGAAAAAATGCAACTTAAAAGTTAAGCCGGTTAACGCTGAGGAATAGCCTTTATGTCCTCTTCGGAAGGCCAAAATTTTTCGACTTCATCGATCGTGGGAATCTCACGGGGACGCACGATTCGGAAACCGACGAAAATTGCATCCGTGTGGTACCACACGCTCTTGGGAATTTGCGGGTCTTGCTTTTTCCAGGCTTCCTCCGAACCCATCCGGGCAGCACTCCGGTGATTGGAGGCTCCATCGTCCCATGAGCCGCCCTTGACGGCTCGGGGATACAGGGTATTGGGCGCAATCAGGGGGTTGACCCTGACCTCCGTGGGCTTTTCCTTGGCAGGAGGGGCATATTGATCGAGCACCCATTCCCAAACGTTTCCGTGCATGTCGTACAGTCCGAATGGGTTCGGCGATTTCTGCCCGATCTTCTGGTATTGGAACCGACTGTTACGGACATGCCAGGAATAGTTGGAAAGTTCCTTGGAGTCGTTCCCGAAACTGTAGGCGGTTTCCGTACCGGCTTTGCAGGCGTATTCCCACTCGGCTTCGGTCGGCAAGCGGTAAAACTTGCCCGTGCGGGCACTCAACCACATGCAGTACATTTTTGCCGAGAGTTGAGTCATGCAAATCGCCGGGTACCCGCTCTTGCCCATGCCAAAGGACATGTCCACGTAGGGAGAGGTCGGTTTGGTCACCGCATCGGCAAGACCGTCGCCCTCACTCTTTTCAATCTTGTTGTACTCGCGATTGTCCTTATCGAGGTTAATCATCCATAGCTCGTACTCGTCCCACGTTACCTCATGCTTCCCCATCCAAAAGTCCGAGACCTTGACGGGGTGGGCGGGAAATTCGTTTTTTCCACGATTTGGATCGTCAAGGGGACTGCCCATGGTGAATTGTCCCCCTTTGATGGGCAACATCTCGAAATTCAAGTCCGAGGTTTTGATTTCCTGCCGGTATCCGCTGAATTCGCCCTTAACCTTGCCGGCACTGAAACCAAGCTCCCGGTAAAGATCCTTCGGCATCATGCCCAAAACGGTAAAACTTTTCTTTTTCGGAGAAAGCTTGGCAGATTCGGGCCAATCGGCACCCTCCTCAATCCATCGCCTCAACATGAAAAGATCGGTGGCGGACAACGGGTCGTTTCCTTCGGGAGGCATAAACATCTCGTCATCTTGAGGAAGCGTACACAAAACCCAGAGATCACTGTCGAGTGGTTCGCCAGGGACCAAAACGGTTTCCGAGGCAAAGGCATGCTCGAACGAATCAAGCCTGAGCTTTCCCTTCACCTTCTTTTCATAATGACAGGCTACGCAATTGAGCTCGAGAATTGGTTGTACGTGTTCGACAAAATCCACCTGCTTGGGAAGCCTTTTCAGGGGCGACAGCTTTTCTTCGTCCGGCCATTCCGCTCCCTCCTTGATCCAATCGCTTAAAATATTCTTCTCGAACTTGGTCAAAGGATAATCTTTGTCTTCGTTCTTGATCGGGGGCATGGCAATATCGTCGTCGGACGGTAGTGTCGTTGTCCAATAAAGAGAACTGTCCTCGGGTTTGCCGGGCACGATGACCTCGTCACCCGCAAAGGCAGCGGCTTTGGTGTCGAGCCTGATCTTTCCTTTGGCATTGTCCTCCCGGTGACAGCTAACGCAATTGTGTTCGAGTATTGGCTTCACGTCCCGGACGAAATCAATTTCGCAGAAGGCGAGGGGAGAGCTCGCAAAGAAAAGCGCGGCAAAACAAAGTTTAATTTTGGGATTCGTCATGGAGTGGTGGTATTAATATATATCGAAAGCGATGCAATATCTCAAAAATATCACCTTGAGAAAAGAATATTTCTAGCGAACCATCAAATTTTTATCATGCGATACGTGCTTTTATTATGGTTTTTCTTGGTTTTCCGTGAAGGCATGGGCTATCAGGTCTTCGAAAAAGATTGCATGGGAGCAAAGTTCATCGTGCTTATCGACGAGGACGACAAACAGAAAGCGCAAAGAGGAGCAACCGCTGCATTCAAGGAGGGGGAGAGGCTCAATATGGCGCTGAGTGATTATGAGAGCTCGAGCGAGCTCACTCGTTTTGCCGAAAGTTCCCAATCCGGCCAAAAGTTCATTCTTTCCCGGGATCTCTTCGAGGTTTTGGACCATGGGCAAGTCTTGGCACATGAGACCGACGGTTGTTTTGACGTTACGATCGGTCCGCTTTCCAGGCTCTGGCGCATTGCCCGCTTTCGAAAAAAAATGCCGGCCGAAGAAAAACTGGCTGCCGCTTTGCGCAGAGTCAGCTACCAAAACCTGAGCCTTTCGGCAAAGGATCGAACGGGGACTTTGACGACTCCGGGCATGGTGCTTGATTTGGGTGGCATTGCCAAGGGGTACGCAGCTGACAGAATGCTGGAAACACTTAGGCACAAAGGTTTGAGCAGGTGCCTGATCGATGCCGGAGGAGATTTGGTGATGGGAGACGCCCCCCGGGACGCAAAAGGTTGGCGAATCGAAATAGGGGGACGCAAACACCCGGCCTTACCTACCCTGCATTTGTCCAACCTGGCGGTTGCCACTTCGGGGGATCTCGAACAGTTCGTGATTCTGAACGGGAAACGCTATTCCCATTTGATCGACCCCGGCACTGGACTTGGGCTGACCACTCGATGTCAGGTCACGGTCATCGCCCCCACCGGAATGGAAGCCGATTCCCTTGCCTCCGCCTTTGCGGTCATGGGATTGAGGAAAACAAAAGAGTACCTGAAGAAGAAAAACGACATTACTGCATTTTTTCTCCAAAAAAAAGATTCCGTAACGACCTTCAGGCTTTTGGGACGGAAAGAAAGAAAATGATTTTCTCTTGTCATCGGCGTCCGAATCCTGCATTTTGTTCCTTTACCCTCTATTTACCATGTCTAGAATTTGCGCAATTACAGGAAAAAGGCCACGAGTCGGCGGTCGCATCATACGCAAGGGCGTTAGCAAAAAAGCCGGCGGCATTGGCCTGCAACTCGTCAAAGTCAACAAGAGAAGGTTCAAACCTAACTTGCAGCGGATACGGGTCAAGTTGCCGAGCGGTCAAGTCAAGAGGATGTGGGTTGCGGTCAAGGCAATCAAGGCAGGCAAAATAGTAAAAGGCTGACTTTGCCTTTTCTGCTCTTTGCGGTTGTTGCATTCGATGGATGCCCGCAATGAGTGACGAAATTCGCTACGCGCATCGCTATGATGGATGCATCCGCCGGGAAAAAGTATACGGCCAAAAGTGGCTGAACCTTATTTATGGATCTCCGTTGGGAGTGCTCCCTCTATGGGTCGCTATCAAAAGAACTTGGTTCTCCAATTGGTATGGTCGAAAAATGAGTCGACCGGAAAGCAAATCGAAAATTCCGGACTTTATTCGTGAATTTGATCTCGATGAGTCGGAATTTGCAGCTCCAGTCAATTCCTTTGGGTCCTTCAACGAGTTCTTTTCGCGAAAGCTCAAAGCAGAGGCAAGACCCATTTGCGACGAACCTGAAACTCTTGCATTTCCTGCCGATGGCAGGCACCTGGGTTTCTCGAACCTGGCTCTGACTTCATCCATTTTCGTCAAAGGTCAGAGATTTGATCTCCCCAGCCTTTTTCAATCGGAAGAATTGGCCAAGCCATATGAAAACGGTTCCCTCGTCATAAGCAGGCTCTGCCCCGTGGACTACCATCGCTTCCATTTCCCCATTGATGGACAGGCTTCTCCGCCAAAATTGATCAATGGCTTTTTGTATTCCGTCAACCCCATTGCCCTAAGAAAAGAAATCGCAATTTTTTGGCAGAACAAGCGCCTTCTCTCTTTTGTAGAAACCAAGAGTGCCGGACGAGTCGCCCAGTTTCTCGTCGGAGCGACTTGCGTGGGATCGGTTTCCTTCACGGCAAATCTTCCCCGCACGGTTGGCAAAGGGGAGGAGTTTGGTTATTTTTCATTCGGGGGATCCTCCGTTCTGACCTTGTTCGAGGAAGGCAAGGTAACTCTTAGCTCGGATCTTCTGGAGCACTCTTCCAAGGGAATCGAATTGTATGCCCGAATGGGCGATCGAATGGGGACCTTGAATTTGAAATAAGGGGGGCGACTCTCTACTTGCGCAAAGCGAAGGATGGAAGTAGAAAGTAGGAATAATTTTGTCTACCGATTGCAACAACCCGATGACTTTCAAGTTCAATAGCAAAGGATTTACCCTTTTGGAATTACTGGTCGCAGTTTCCGTAACCGGTTTGCTCGCGGTCCTGCTTTTGAACATCACCACGCAAGTCGTAACCACTCAAACCAAAGCAACCGGAGACTTGGAGACGAACCAAGCCGCCCAATTCATCCTGGACCGCATCCAGGAGGATTTGCAATGCGCCGTTTATCGAAATGACGGAAACGTTTGGCTTGCGGCAACGATTTTGGAAGATACCGAAAACAGTTCGGTTTGGGAACCGGACGAGCGAAGCAAACCCGACACGGTCTCTCTTCGGGTAACTGCCGACGATTGGAAAGGCCCCGACGGAGAAGTCGATGAGATCGTGGTAGCGAACAACCAATGGCCCTTGATCGATTCGAGGTTTGGAGTGGGAGGAACTTGGCTACGCTTTTTTTCCCAAGCGCCCGAACTTGACCCCAATGCCGAAAACACAGGGGGGGTTCGGGCAATAGGATACCAAATCGTCCGCTATGGATTGACTGGTTCGGAAACCTCAAAACCACGCTACCAACTGTTTCGCTCGGACGTCACGGCAAAAGATACCTTCGAAGCGGGCTATGATCTTGATCCCACTAACGGCGCATACGGAGCTGCTGCGGCCGACGGCGTCCGGGTCCCGAAAAACGTCATCACTCCCATATTCAATGACAGCACCGGTCCTTCCACTGATTTCTCCCTTGCCGCCAATATCATAGATTTCGGAATCCGCGCCTATTTGATTGATGAAAATGACGAAGGCACGGGACACCTCAGGCAAATTTTCCCGGACGTAAACGATTCCTCCTCGGGGAGCGGTTCGGATTACGAGTTGCTGTCAACCAGCAACCCTGCCGCAAGTTCAATCGGGAGCCCACATGCTTTCCCCGAGGTAGTCGACGTAATGGTCAGGATACTGACTACGGAAGGCGCCTCCGCAATCTCCGCTTTCGAAGAAGGACTTATCCCCGTCCCGGACGGATTTTCCGAAGACGAATACTGGTGGGAATTGGCCGAGGGCAATTCCGAGGTTTACGTCAGGAGGATAAGAGTTCTTCCGTCCGGTATCTGAACCGCCGTCCGGACTCCTCCTCAGACAAAACCTTTTTGCTTGCGATACTTGAGGGGTGTAATGCCCATTTGTCTGCGGAAATGTTGAGTGAAGGAACTTTGATCATAAAATCCATTTTCCCTCGCAATGTCAGAAAGCTTGTTGGAAGTGGTAAGCAAATCGTCACACGCTGCCTCTATCCGCGTCCGGGTAATGAATTGCATGGGAGCGACACCAAAAAGTTCGACGAAGCCGCGATGAAGCTTGCGGTGGTTAAGTCCTGAAACTTTGATAAGATCGGCTATCGCCAACTCCTTTCGAAAGTTTTTGCGGATGTAGCTGACCGCCCGTCCAATCTCATCATCCCGTTCCCACTTTAATTCACCGTCTCCATAGGGACGAACGGTTCCGATGATTCCGATAACGACGCCTGCCTTGTCCAAGAGGGGATACTTGTTGGTCAGATACCAATCGGGCAACCCTTGATTATTGAATACCAGTTCCAGAATATTTAGTTTCGGGGACTTGCTTTCGATGACCAAACGGTCATCCCTTCGGAAATGCTCCGCCAACCGGGGAGGAAACAAATCGAAATCGCTCTTGCCGAACAACTCTTCTTCGCTCGACAAGCCCAGCCTTGGCAAAAATCCTTTGTTTACCGCAACCAGGCGGTGATTCAAATCTTTAACAAAGAAAGAAACCCCGGGTATATTTTCGAAGAGGACTCCAATTTGTACGGAATCGCAATTTTGAGTGGCGAACCACTCGGTCAACATAGGGTTGGAATAATTTATTGCAGTCATGGATGCACTTGTTTGTTTTATGCCAATACTGACAAAGACGCACAATTACAATAATTTTTTATTTAAATCAATCCCAATGAAAAAGAATGAGGGAATCCTACACCTAACAAAAGGATGCAGGAAAAAATGGGCACAAGTCATTGGACGGCAATAACATTAAAGAAAAACTCACCACCATCAAAGCGGTTATGTTGGGGAAATCATAATATTTAGAGCAATCGAGCAAGTAACCGGACGATAGCCCTGCTTTTTTACGTAATCACTAAGATTCCCATCTCTGCGGGAGTTATTCCAACTTGAGCTTTTTGAGCTTGGGCCTGATCACAAAGGTACAATATCCTTGGTTGGGATTTTTCTTATAGTAATCCTGATGGTAGTCTTCCGCAGGATAAAATACGGGTGCCTCGACAATTTCGGTAACTACCGGATCGATGAATTTATCGGTAAGCTTTTTCTTCCAATCCGTCGCAATCTTTTGCTGTTCCTCGTTCAAATACATTATTGTGGACCGATACTGAGTGCCTACGTCGGCTCCCTGTCTGTTCAACGTGGTGGGATCATGGCATTCTCCAAAAACAGAGAGGATTTTCCGATAACTTATCACAGCCGGGTCATAAACAATCTTAATCACTTCCGCGTGACCCGTTGCGCCAGTGCAAATTTCCTTGTAGGTCGGATTTTTCGTAGCTCCGCCAGCATATCCGGAAACCACTTCCTTTACGCCATCGTACATTTCGAAGACAGCTTCAGTACACCAAAAGCATCCGCCTCCAATGATTGCGACTTCTTCCCTCTTGGGCGCTTCCTTGGATGACTTTTGGGCCTCGTTGTTCATAATTTCAGGGTCTTTCCCAAGCTCTTGGTTTTCAAGCGACAATTGTTCGTCACCTGTTTTGCATGAACCCAACGTCATCAAACCAAGCACACAGATTCGTATCAACATATCATTCATTGTCCGTACTCCTTTCCCGTAATCCATTCATGACCACTTTTTAATAATAATTTGTCAGCTGCCAACGGTCCCCATGTTCCGGCCGAATAGCTTTCCAACCCCCTTCTTCCCTGGTTAGCCCAGTATTCCAATACGGGGCTAAGCAAACCCCAGGAAGTTTCGGCTTCGTCCCCCCTGATGAACAGCGTACCATCACCGTTAAGCGCATCAAGGATCAATCGCTCGTATGCTTCGGGCGTATTCGAGCCAAAGGTAGTTTCATAACCAAAGGCAAGCTTGATGGGTTGAAGCTTCGTTTCCAGGCCCGGGGTTTTGGAATTGAGATAAAGAGTCACGCCCTCGTTAGGTTGGATCCTTATGACCAACAAGTTGGGCGCCACGTTAAAGCGCTTTCCTTCGCCAAAAAGAATGGCTGGCGGCCTACCGAACTGAACAACGATCTCACTCGCCTTCATTGCCAATCGCTTTCCCGAGCGAATGTAAAAAGGCACTCCCTTCCATCTCCAGTTATCAAGGGACAGACGCAACGCAGTATAGGTTTCAGTGAAGGAATCCTCTGGAATTGCCTCTTCCTCCAAATAGCCGTTTGCCCTTTTGCCTCCGACCAGTCCTTCGGTGTAAACCCCTCTTACGACTTCCGGATCGTCTTCATCCAGAGCAAGAGGTTTCAAGGCCTTCAAGGCCTTCACCTTCTCGTCCCTGATGTCCTCCGGGTCAAGGGATGACGGTGGTTCCATAGCGGTAAGCGCGAGAAGCTGCATGACGTGGTTCTGAATCATGTCACGCATGGCTCCACTCCTGTCGTAATAGCCGCCTCGGCTGCCTACCCCCAAATCTTCGGAAACCGTGATTTGGATACTCGATACGTAATGCCTGTTCCATACGGGTTCGAAAATTGCATTGGCGAACCTCTGCACAAGGAGGCTTTGCACTGTTTCCTTGCCCAAGTAGTGATCAATTCGAAAAACCTGCGACTCGTGGAACCTCCGATTAATGACCTCGTTCAATTCGCGGGCACTGGTCAAATCCCTTCCGAAAGGTTTTTCGATAATTACCTTTGAAGCAGTGTTTTTGCCTTGGTGGCGCTTGGCCAAGCCACTGGCTCCAAGATTCTCCAAGATAGCCATAAAGACCCCCGGTGGGGTCGATACGTAAAAAAGGCATTGGGCGGGTTGTCCAAGTTCCTTTTCGATGGCGGAGATTTTCTCCCCGAGCGCATCAAAGCTTTCCGGATCGTCGTAAGAACCGGCGTGGAACGAAACGTTTGCCGCCAACTTGTTCCAAGTTTCCTTCTCAATGGGTCTTCTCGAGTATGACTCCAAAGATTTCTCAAGGTATTCGCGAAAGGAATCGACGCTCATTTCCGTACGACCGTATCCGATGAGATGGCAGGATTCGGGCAACAGTCCGTCCTTGGAAAGATTGAAGATGGCGGGTGCTAACTTTCGAGCCGTCAAATCTCCGGACGCACCGAAGATCACTATGATGGTAGGCGGGGTTTTTCCGGTGGCGTCAGGCATGGTTGTTGGAAATATGAATACACGTTGTCCGTAAGGCATACATAAATGCAAGAGCTAGCCGAAAATGGCAACGTTTTCGTGATGAAAAACCTTCGGTTTGTTTCCCTTGACCAAGGGAAGGTCAACTTCGATCACGTCAAATCGATGATGAATGGTGTTAACGTTGGCTTCCCTTAGGTAAGCCTTGAAAGAACGCCTGAGGGATTTCATCTTGCGGCTTCCCAGTGAATCAAAACCCCTCACCAAAGCATTTTCCGAACGGGCGCGAACTTCGACGAAAACAAGCACCTCGTCTTTTCGGCAAACCAAGTCGATCTCCTGTCTGCGGTCACGAGAACTTCTCCAGTTTGAAACAATAATTCGATAACCCTTGCTTCTTAGCAATCTTCGACCAAGCCATTCTCCGTACCGGCCGCACAATCGAGAATTCCCCCAATCGGGCGCCACTCCGATTGACCAAAGAAACGTTTCCGCAAGATTTCTGGCTCTGTTTTTAAACGTCAACGCCATTCGTGCTTGGGATATCTGCCCGCCAATTCCTTTTTGACCTGCGGGTAAGATCCTCCCCAAAACGAAGGCAAATCCTTTGTGAGTTGCGAACTTCGGCCATTGGGGGCAAGGATATCAACGGTTATTTTATATTTTCCGTAGTTGATGCAAGGGTGTTGGGAAACGTCGTATAAATCCTGAAGGTAAGCTGAAATTCGAGCATGATCGGGGCCATAAGAAATTCGATAAGGCTTCCTGCCATTGCCAAGATCGATTTCGGCGGGAACGGCTTCTTCCAACGTTTTCAATTGGTCTTCCCCAAATGCATCTCTGACAAAAGGATAAACTTCTTGGTTTCGTATGGATTTCCAGCTTGTTTGGCCTGTGCAAATTTCTTCAAAAATCAACCCTTTCGAATCCTCGTCCAAGGGCTCGATTCCATACTCGGGAAAATTTGCATGCAGAAAATCCACGCGAGCAAGAAAAGCCTCAACCTTCGAGTCCCATTTCTTCAAAACAAGATCGCCGGAATGAATTGCCTTCGCGTAAGCAGATGAGACCTCTTTGTCGGAAACTTCGAAAGAGTCTTTGAACGAAAACTTCAGTTGGCCCAAATTCGTATATTTTCTACGCACTACTTTTCGGGAATCGAGATCAAGCAACACTTCCTCTTTGTCGGATATTTCCGAAGCGAAGAATTCACGGATCATATCCTCCCGCACCGAGGAAACGAATTCCATTTCGAGAGATATGCTTCCCTTGGCCATCTTTTCCACGATCCTGAGAGGCAGCACCCACGGGGAAGGCCCAACCGAAGAATGCTTCGGCAGATGCGCTCTTCGACCGTCAAGAGTCTCGTAAACCATGGTGCCTCTGCTTTTGAGCATGCAAACGTTCTCGGAATAGGCCCCTAATATTATTTTTAGGTATTCGTCATAATCGGGAAATTGAAAATCAAATTCAACCAATCCTACCTGACGGCATGTCTGAACGGCGATTTGTTCTGCTTCCCTACAGCGTAAGGCATGGATTCCCGCGCTCATGCAGGCTTCTTTTGCGAACCTTACGCTCTTTGCGTACTCGTATGCCTTCAAAAAAACAAGCAAATCCGAATCCTCCTCAAAATTGGCACCCGACAACCATGGTTGGTCACCGGCATTGGCCGGTGTAATTTTTCCTGCCAAGGGAGGGCGGTTTTCAAGCATGGCAAAGGTAAGAGCAACCGCAGGCAAACAATCGCGCTGTTTCCCTTCTACCAGAGATGCCCCCAGCCTCGGATGCAAACCAAGTCGGGAAACCTCCGACCCAAGATCGGTAATCCGATCCTCTTCTTCGGACAATGCCCCGATTTTAACCAAGGTCGCGCGGGCGACCTCCAGTGATGCCTCGGGTGGCTTTTCAAACCAATTCAAGGCTTTGGGGCAAATGTCGATTGAGCGCAATTTCAAGTACAATTCAGCCAGGTCCATCCTTTGAATTTCAGGAAGTTCGAAAAGATCTCTGCGTTCATGTTCACCCAGCGTCCACATTCTCAGGCAATACCCGGGAGCGGTTCTTCCTGCTCGTCCGGCCCTCTGCTCGGCAGAGCTTTTGCTTATGGGGGAAGAAAGCAACACGTCTACCTTTCTGCTCTGATCATAACTTGCCTTTTTCGCTTTTCCCGTATCGATCACCACTTCGACCCCCTCTATGGTCAGGGAAGTTTCCGCAATATTAGTGCTTACGATAACCTTCCTTTTCGAACTGTGAGCCAAAGCAAGATCCTGTTCCGTTACGCTCATCTCGCCAAACAAAGCTCTCACCTCAAGCCCGGAAGACCATGTTGCCGTTTGAATCTCACGAACCGTTTTGGAAATTTCAAAGGCTCCATCCATGAAAATCAGTACGTTTCCTTGCCGTTCACGGACAATGTTTTTCAATTGCAGCGCGATCTGTCTCCAGATCGGTTCGTTTATGCTTGGCATACGATGTTCGATTTCAACCGGATAGGTTCTCGCCTTGAGTTCGATAGATTCGCAGTCTTGAAGATATTCCTTTGCCGCTGAGAGCCTTAGGGTGGCGGAGGTAACGATCAGGCGCAAGGAAGGCCTTTGCGAAAAGGCTAGTTTTTTCGAAAGAGCGAGAGCCAAGTCGATTTGCAAACTGCGTTCATGAAATTCATCGAAAATAACCAGTCCCACCCGCGAAAGGGTAGGGTCGGAAAGAAGTTTGTTAAGCAATATGCCATCGGTCAGGTAAACAATCTTTGTTTGATCCGAGTATTTCTTGTCGAACCTGACCTGATAGCCGACTTCCCTTCCAACTTCACAACCAAGTAGCGCAGCAACCCTGCGGGCAAGTAACCGGGCAGCGATCCTTCTGGGTTGAACGACAAAAATCTGACCCTCGACCATTTTCTTTTGAAAAAGCAAGGTGGGGAGCCCAATGGATTTGCCTGAACCGGTTGGAGACCTAATGGCCAGATGCCTGCAATTGTCCCATGCCTTTTGAATTTCTTCAAACTGCTCGACCAAAGGCAAATCACGTAGTCCATCCATCACTCCTAGGATTCGAAGACTTGACCCAATTTTCAATCAAAAACAAGAAAGGCCGCAAATGCGGCCTTTCCGTTCTTGGGTTTTGAGGGAATTAACTTATTTTTACTTCGATTGGCTTCACTGCTTTGCGCTTGGGTAAAACGACTCTCAAAATTCCGTTGTCGAGTTTAGCAGTGACCTTGCCCTTGTCGCAAGATTCGGGAATTTCCAAAACCCGGGAATAATCTTTCCCACCGAATGCAAGATCATGTTTTGAGTCCTCAATCGAAGCCTTCACCGTAATTTCAGAATCTTTCAAGGTAACGGAAACGTCATTTTTTCCGAATCCCGGAAGAAGGTACTTCACTTCATATGACTCGCCACTTTCCGAAACCCTGAAATCCGAGAATTGTTCCGGGCCGGACGTATCGAAATCTTTTGGGTTTTGATCCCTCTGCCATTTTGAATCCATCGCATTCAACAACGACCCAACGGTCAGCGCGAATGGATAAGCTTGGTATGTTTTATTTATTTTCATGGTTCTTTTTGATTAAGTATTGCTAGTGCTCAAACTAGATAATGCTACTTTCGTGCCGACATTTGTTTTTCTCTAAGTACTGTAGTCCAAGGCTTAACGGAAACAATAAAAAAGAATAGTGGGTCATTTTGGCGCAACAAGCGTCTAGGCAAGGGGACCATGAGACCAAACGTCTCCCTGAAACCGTATTTAAAAACAACCTAGAACAACGATTTGTAGCTGTCTAGCAATCGCTTGGCGGTCTTATCACCTTTTTGCGCGGAAACGCTCAGCCATTCCTTGGCAACGGACGGGTCTCTTTTCGTCCCTTTTCCCGTTAAGACCATCAACCCGACAAAACGAGCGGCAACAGGATTCCCCCCCTTGGCCAATGGCAAAAACAGTTCGTAGGCCCGGGCGTAATCCTGAGGGAATCCCACTCCCGTGTAGTATCCCCTGGCCTCATCAAGAACCTCTTCGTCAGTCTTGAAAGAATTGGAAAATGCAGGGGGAGGCACGACGGAACCCTGTTTCACTCCGGAAGGTTCCACTCCCTCCCTTTTTCGAAGATATTCACGGGCCAACTGGTGATTTTGGTCAGCAGCTTGACGCAACAGGGAAAGCCCTTCGGTGGTGTTTTTGCGAATCCCGCCTTCTCCATCAATAAGCAAAAGCCCCAATGAGTATTTGGCCTCGGAAAAATTTTGCCGTGCGGCAAGCTTCAGCCATTGTGAAGCCTTCACCACGTCTTTTGGCACACCATCGCCATTGTAATAGGCCATTCCGAGATTGAACCGAGCGGTAAGGGATTTTGCGATCACGGCCTTGGACAACATGCTTATTCCCTGCTTGGTATCTTTTTCCAAAAGTCCCGGCAAGCCCTTGAGGTAAAGAGCTCCTATTGTCGCCTGAGCCTGAGGATAGCCTGATTCCGCTGACCTTTTGAACAAGCCAAGGGCTCGGACTACGTTGGTGGGAATAACCTGAAAGTCAATTTCACCCATGCAGTACATGGCCACAGGGTCGCCTTCCGATGCTTGTCTTTGCAACAACAGGGCAGCATCTTGATACATCCTGGTCGCTACCTCAAAATCACCATCCAGCATTGCCAGGTTAGCCAAGTTATAGGAACCAAAGGGGTGACCTTTGCGATGCGCGGACTCGGACCATTGTTTCGCGAGCTTGACGTCAACCTTGGAACCGGCTTCCCCTGATCTGAGGTAAATCCCCAAAAGCCCCTGAAAGTAAGGGCTGCCCGCCTGAGCTTTCGATACGATTTCTCCATAAGTAATTTTGGGCGACCAGCGTTCGGCGCCACACACCACCGTGGTGACTCCGGCAAATTGAAGAAGAAATACAAGAAACAAGCTTTTGTAGAAAATGGACATGGCATAAGAATTACTTTTTTCAGAGACTCTTCCAAGCTTGAAAACGATCGATTGATCGGAGATAATCAAAACTCTCATGCGCGCTTGTTTTCATACCACGCTTTGCCTTTTGACATCTGCCTTCGTTTCCGGGAATGCGTTCGCCGAAGCCGAACCTCCTCCTGCCCGGGAAGGAATCACCCTGTCCAGTCTGGCTCTCAACCGCATCTTGGACAAGCAAGCCCGTTTCTTTCAATTCCCGGATAGATCCTCAGAAAGAAACGATCCGGAACTCACAAGGAAAGCCCAGGAAATCGTCGCCGACTACGATGCGTACCTCGGGGCCAACCCGAAAGATACGAACGCCCTCATTCTTTACGGCAAATTCCTTCGCCGGGTCGGACAGGAGCAACATGCCGTCGGATACTTTTTGGAAGCGGATTCAATCAACCCCAAACTGGCCGTCGTAAAACAACAATTGGCAAACTACCTCATAGAGGAAGGTCGACCGATTGATGCCTTTCCTTTCCTGATCATGACGATTGAGCTGGCTCCCGGACAAGCCGACTACCACTACCACTTGGGAAATTTTCTTTTCCTTTTCGAAGATGATTTGGCCCGTGAAGGGATTATGACGAAGGAATCGGTGAGGGCATTCATGCACAAGTCTTTCAAACAAGCGGCCAAGCTTTCCCCCTCGAACTTCGATTATCAATTGAGATTCGCCCAAAGCTTCTTTGACTACCCTGACTCCAGTAAAGAATTCGCCTTGCGGACATGGAACGAATTGGTCCGCAAATTCCCTGACAGATCGAAGGCGGAAAATGACTATTTCAATCTCTGCAAGGCTCGTATTCTCTTGGAACTCAACCGGCAATCCGATGCTGTCTCACTAATTGAATCAGTTTCTTCCAAGGCACTCGATTCGGCAAAGAAATCCCTCCTTCACCAAGTCAAACGCAAGCCGAAGGAGAATAAAAAAACAAGACAAGACCAAAAGAAGCAAAGCAGGATTGAAATCAACCATCGCTTTTTTATCCCGGACGATCCCCACTTGAAACGCCTCCGCTTGCTGACCGGTCGGATCAAGGAGGAAAAAATGCTTTCCGAACTAAAGGCGGATGCAATCAAGGCCCGGTTTGACGAGGAGAACAAAATTATAATCGATTTGTCTCAACGAAGCCCGAATCAGTCAGCTCCTGACAGGGAGAAGGACTCATTGAGATAACCGAAGGGCTTTTACATGAACGACGTCCTCATCCTCTGCGCCACGGACACCTTCGAGTTCAAGGTCATTTTGTTTCTTGTGCTGATAGCCAGTATCTCCATTCACGAATGGGCTCATGCCTTTGCTGCGGACAAGCTCGGGGATCCCCTTCCGCGAGCCGAGGGAAGGGTCACCCTTGATCCGCGAGCCCACATAGATCCGGTCGGAACCATACTCATTCCCCTGATCATGATCTTCCTTTCGCCGGGAATTGCGATCATAGGTTGGGGGAAACCGGTTCGAATTTCCCTCCCCAACCCCAAGACCCGCAGGCGGGACGACCTAATCATCACCATTGCGGGTCCGCTTTCCAATCTGCTCATTGCTCTGGTGGCCACTCTGTTCTTTGCAACATGGGCTTCGTTTTTACCACTTAACCAAAGCGCTGAGGAACTCTATATGATCATCGTATTGTTAAATTGCGTGCTGTTCGTTTTCAACCTCCTGCCGGTTCCTCCTTTGGACGGATCTCATTTCCTCAAACACGCAATCAAGATGAAAGAGGAAACCTACCGCAATTTGGCCAAATACGGATTTTTGATTTTGATAGTTTTGATCAATATCCCACAATTTCAGCTGTTCTTGCAATTTATGGTGGGCTCAAGCAGCGGCCTTTTCTTTGGGATCTTCGAGGGATTGACCCAAGGAGAATCGTCCATTACCTTGAATTGAAATGCGCAAAATATGCGAATTCGAGGAGGAGAAAAAAGCTCTCCGTTTTTGGAACTACCTGAAGGAAAACAAAATCGACTCCTCTCTGGAGAATGAAGATGAGTCATGGATCTTGTGGGTAGAGGAGGAGGAAAGCGTTGACTTCGCCTCTTCGGCTTTTGAAAACTTCGACCTCAACCCCGACGACCCGAAATTCCTCTCCTCGACACCTGATCGCAAACCCAATGATTCCGAAGAGGGCGAAGAACCGCTCTTCCGGAAATCCCGGTACAAGGAACATAAGGTGAGGGATAGATGGGTTGCTCAGAACGGACGATTGGGAACCGTAACCTTTGCCTTGATTTTAACCGCATCGTGCGTCTACTTGCCTTCGCTCCTGTCCTCGGTTTTCACACTTCTTGGATTACCGGTCGAACTTTTCGATTCTCTCGGCGATAAAATAACAAGGGGATTGCTGATTTCGGAAAGTAACGACGGAAGCGAATTGCTATCCGGACAAATTTGGAGGGTTGTCACACCTATTTTTCTTCACTTCGGGTTTTTTCACATTCTCTTCAATATGTTTTGGCTTTTCAGCTTGGGGGGGCAGATTGAAAATAGAAAGGGAGGCAAATTCTTTCTGACCTTCGTGCTTATCATTGCCGCTGTTTCCAACCTTGTCCAATTTGCTTTCGCGGGATTCAATTTCGGAGGGATGTCGGGCGTAGTCTACGGCCTTTTCGGATATGTCTTCATAAAATCAAAAGTCGACCCAGGAGATGGTTTCGGCATTGATCAAGCAAACGAGCTTATCATGCTTGGTTTTTTTGTGGTTTGCTGGCTTGGTTGGCTTGGAAACATAGCAAATTGGGCGCATACGGGCGGTTTGGTCGTGGGGTTGACTTGGGGTTGGTGCTCCGCCCTTCGGTGGAACCGGGGCAAGAGATAAAACCGGCTTCTTATTTTCGGGCCAATTCGTAGATCGCCAATCCCGCCCGCAAGTTTGGCCAGAGAGAGCAGGTCTTCGCCCAGTCACCTTGATGGTAGATCTTGCGGCCCACCTCGAATGCATTCGGGCCAACTCGGTGTTTCCAGCAAAAGCTTTCGAATTCGGAAATCGAAAAGTGGTTCCTGAGACCACTTTGCTCCCAATGGTCCGGATAAACGTCGTTCTTTATTTTCATTCCTTTTCCAAGGAAATGCAGTCGGTTTCTCCAGTACCCGTGGTTGACGAAGCTCAAGGCAACCCGCTTGCCCACCCGAAGAGCTTCCAGCAGTACGTCACCAGGTTGAGGAAGCTCGTCGATCATGCGTGAGAATATGACCCAGTCAAAGGATTGATCTCCCAAGTTTTCCAAGGCCCTTCGAATATCCTCCTGATAAACAGCTACACCCCGAGCGATGGAAGAGGTTGCCTTGCCTTGATCATAATCCACCCCCAACCCGCGAACCTGCTTGGTATCCCTGAGGTATTCAAGCAGGATGCCGCGACCGCAACCCAGATCCAACACGCTTTCACCGGGTTGAACCCAATTGTCAATGACCTTGAAATCCGCTTCTTTCTTAACCTCGTATCGATTCTCAACCTTCCGAAAGCGATCGACGTTCTGCTCTTCCTTCTCCTCTTCGTCAACCCCCTTGAGAAAAACGCGGACGGACCGCAGGAATGCCTTCGACTTGATCAAGAAAGAATCATGCCCGTGCTTATGATCGATTTCGAGATAGGAACCTTCCTTCCCGAGCCTATGAAGAGACTCGACGATCAATTTGTTTTGGGCAGGGGTGTAAAGCCAGTCGCTCGTAAAGGCGACTACGAGTACCCTCGCGGAAACTTCCTTGAGCGAATCATCCAGTCCATCCTTCCCGACAAGATCGAACCGGTCGAGCGCTCTGGTCAACTTGAGGTAGGTGTTCGCATCGAAACGGTCCACAAACTTGTTTCCTTGGTAATCCAGGTAGCTTTCGACGCTGAATTCAAAGTTCTTATCCTTGGATGCGCCTATTTCCCGACCGAACCTTTCCTCCATTCCCTCATCGGAAAGATAGGTTATGTGAGCCATCATGCGAGCTACCGCCAAACCTTCGCGAGGACCTTCGCCGTCCAGGTATTCCCCCGACTTCCAATCCCGGTCTCCGCATATCGAACGTCGGCCGACTTCGTTAAAGGCAATGGTTTGGGCATTGTGCCGGGCAGTGGCTGCAATGATGAGGGCCTTCTTCACGAAACCGGGAAATTCAACGATCCATTGCAATGCCTGCATCCCTCCCATGCTTCCACCCACGACGGCATGAAGGGAGACCGCACCAAGAAAGTCGAGCAGGCTCTTCTGGGCTCGAACCATGTCCTTGATGGTCAAATCAGGGAAAAGCATTCCATACGCCTTGCCGGGGGCAGCGGGGTTTTCGCTCGCCGGCCCAGTCGAACCCTTGCAGGCGCCCAGGCAATTTGAACAAACTACGAAGAAGTCATTCGTATCGATAGCCTTGCCGGGGCCCACGACGTGATTCCACCAACCTGGCTGACGGTCATCCTTGGAATAAACCCCCGCAACGTGATGATCGCCCGTCAGGGCATGACATATGAGGATGGCATTTGTTCCACTCTCATTGAGTTTGCCGTAAGTCTCGTAGCGAAGTTGAAACTTTTCAAGGGAACCGTTTTCCATTTCAAAAGGCTCATCGTGCCGATAAGTCCTTTCACTGACGATTCCAACTTGACCGGAGCCGGAAACGTAGTCCTCCCTTTCACTTGCTTTGCTCATTATTGCTTGTGGGGTCGACCGAGTCGGTCAACGAGAAAATACTAGGAGTTAATGGCCTCGAGCAAAGCCTCGTCTATGTCATAATTGCCATGGACCGCCTTGACGTCCTCAAGATCCTCAAGGTTCTCGATAAGCTTGAGAACCTTGCGGGCAACGTCTTCAGCCGTCACGGAAATCAAATTTTCCGGCAAGTAAGCCAATTCCGAGGAATCCGGACTGACGTCCGCATTGCTGAATGCGTCCGCAAGCTTGTCGTACTGGCCGGTCTCGCAAATCACTTCGTAATGTTCTTTTTCCACAACGACGTCCTCCGCATCATTTTCCAACGCCAGTTCGGTCAAGGCGTCCTCGTCCATCTTGTCCTTGGCCAAGAGAAACTGTCCCTTGCGCTTGAAGTTAAAGGCAAGGGCTCCCGCTCCCGCCAGGTTACCTCCTCCCTTGGAGAAAGTACTGCGTATTTCGGACGCGGACCGGTTCTTGTTGTCAGTCGTGACCTCGACAATCAAACCAACCCCACCGGGACCATACCCCTCGTAGAGCATTTCCTCGATCGTAATGCCACCAAGTTCACCGGTACCCTTCTTGACTGCACGGTCAATGTTGTCGGCAGGCATATTCGACTGCTTGGCTTTGATAATGAGCGTTCGAAGGCGGGGGTTGAATTCGGGATCCTTGCCTCCATCTCTTGCAGCCAGGGTAATTTCTTTGCTGATAACACTGAATATCTTGCCGCGCTTGGCATCAACGGCAGCTTTGTGACGTTTCGTGGTCGCCCATTTGCTATGTCCAGACATTGAATAAAAGGGAAAAAAGGAACTGCGCTTTTGTCAAGTTTGCTTATCGACCCGTTCCCGAAGAAATTCATAGGCAACTTCCAGGCGATCCTTCTTTTTCATGGCTTGCTCGCGTCTGGCTTCACTCATTCCCTCAAGCTTGGTGGGGGAATAATTCCGTACCCTCTCCTTGTAATTTCTTTCCAAAAGCTTGCCGTCAACCGGACCCTT
>JABGWD010000085.1 GCA_018645725.1 Opitutia bacterium | reverse complement strand
CTTCACCCCTCACCCGTTCCCCATGCAGATTTCGTAACCACGACCACGCACAAAACCCTACGGGGACCACGAGGAGGTTTGATCCTTTGCCGAGAAGAGTTCGCCAAGGCGATCGACTCTGCAGTCTTTCCGGGATCTCAAGGCGGCCCGCTCATGCATGTCATCGCGGCCAAGGCCATCTGTTTCGGCGAAGCGGCCAAGTCGAGCTTCAAGGAATACCAAGCATCAGTAATCGCCAACGCCGATGCGTTAGCCAAGGAACTAGCTTCTCGCGGATATCATCTGGTAAGCGGCGGAACGGACAATCACCTCATGCTTTTAGACCTGAGGCCATCTCATCCCGATCTCACAGGCAAGCAAGCCCAACAAGCCTTGGAAAAGGCCAACGTCACCCTGAATCGGAACACCGTTCCCGGAGAAACCCGCAGTCCCTTTCAAACAAGCGGACTCCGTATCGGGTCACCTGCAGTAACTTCAAGAGGCATGGGAATCACCGAAATGAAAGAGATCGGAGCAATCATTGATCTTGTCCTGGGCGATTTCGAAAACGAAACGGTCCTAGCAGAGGCTAGGGAAAAGGCACTTGCGCTTTGTGGGTCCTTTGAGTTACCTTATTGAAATGCTAAACGGATTTCAATCGGTCTCAAGCACCACGAAATCTTAAACTGGAAAATACCTTCTCAACACAGTAAATTGCCATGGAAATGAAAAATCAGCGTAAAAAGGGCTTCACACTAATCGAGCTTCTCGTAGTTATTACCATTATCGGCATTCTTGCCGGCATAGCCTTCGTAGGCTTTGGCGACGTATTCGGTTCAGCAGGACGTACCACTGCTCAAAAGAATTTGAAGACAGTTTACGAATCACTCGCTGCAAAAACTCGGTCATTCCCAATGTCCGACGAAGTGAGCAGTGTAGAAAAATTTGTTGTCTGGTGGCGCAACAAAACCAAAGACACGCGACCAGAACTTTGGTTCATTGGGGAGGACGAAGAAGTTAAAGACTTGGCAGAAGATGAAGACAGTGACGGTATCCCAGCTAACATACCGGATGATGATGCAGACTTCAAAGCTGAACAAGTCAAGGCGCTGGGATATTGCGTAGCTCTCCCTGGAAACAACGCCGAAACGAGAAACTTTCTTGCTAATCTCAAGAGTGGTGCTTTTCCCTTAATGTGGTCTCGTGGACTCGATGCAGGTGACGACAAGTGGGATGCAGGGGGTGCTTGGGGAGGAGAAGGAGGGCATGTCCTCTTCAGTGATGGAACAGTTCGCTGGTATGATGACACCAAGGGTAAAGACGAAAACGGAGTCTTCACTAAAGCCATTAATAAGAAAGACGGTAACGACAAGAAAGCAGAACCAACTTCCAACATCCAAGACGCATTGCCTGAGGGTTGGGATATATACAAACCCGAGTAAAAAAATCCTCCGAGCACACTAAATATTTATTCAAGAACGCCGTGGGCAAGAATTCTGTCCACGGCGTTCTTTTTTTTAGAAGAAACGGTAGAGCAGGGGTAAGGGTTGAAGGTCGGGAAGATCCTATTTCTCTTGCCCAAGGAGCTTCCGCAACAGCTCTAGATGGAGACGACGTGGAACTCCGAAGGCTCCCACCGAAAAAATCCAAAGGGAAGTCGAAGAAGAAATTTGGTCGTAAACAGGCAAAACCTCGCTATGGAGTAGCCAAGATTCTGAAACGGGGAACGGATGAGTTTCTAGGTTATTTGTCGAAATCGGGTAAAAAAACGACATTAATTGCGGAAAGCTCTCGCCTGCACATCCCATTCAAGGTGGTGGGAGATACCTCCGCAGCCCACAATGGAGAAAAGGTTCTGGCCAAATTTCATCGCTGGGACCCCCCCGCCCCAGTGCCTTCCTGCCGCATTATTCGGGTGCTCGGTCCTGCAGGAGACCCGGTAACCGACCATATCGGCATACTCGCCAAGTACGGTTTGTCGGGCGAATTCCCACAAAAAGTAGACGATGAAGCAGAAAAAACACCGTCTAAAGTTCAACCGAAGGATCT
>JABGWD010000007.1 GCA_018645725.1 Opitutia bacterium | reverse complement strand
CAAGCAACATGCGGGCGCTTGCCTTGGCGCTGCTCTGTGTTCGATGGTTTTGGTCGGAGCTCTTACGGTGGGAGATTCGGTCCGGGCAACCCTTTCGACTCTTGCCGATGAAAGAATCGGCAAAGCCGACTTGGCCTTGCTGGCCACCGATGGTTTTTTTCGCGTTCAATTGGCTCAAGAGATCGAGAACGAGCTTGGCGGCCAGGGCGTAGCGGCTCCTGTCGTTATCACCCGGGGGACAGTTTCTTCACCCGATGGTTCGGTCCGGGTCAATAACGTTCAGGTCCTCGGGGTGGACGAGCGTTTTTGGAGTCTGGCCCCTGATCCGACCAAGGTTCCTTCCCTTGAGGAAGCTGGCTTTCTGGCAAACCCGAGGCTCTACAAGCATCTCAAGGTTTCGGATCGGTCCCGCATCATTCTTAGGATCGAGGAACCAGGGCTTTTCTCCCGGGATGCTCCGCTATCGGGTGAACGGGACAACAAATTCGTTTCTTTCAACGAAACCCTTTTGGGCGAGGTTCCGGTGGAAGGTTTCGGGAGCTTTGGCCTACAGGGCAACCAAAGGGAACCTCTCACCCTTTTCGTACCGATCCGCATGCTGCAGAAAAAAATGTTCCGTTCCTTCGACGAGGAGCAAGGAAGCTCGAAATTTGCCAACTTCATTCTTCTTGGAAACCCCAAAGGGGATCCGGTTGATTTTCCAAGAGCCCGAAAAGCCTTGAACGAGAAATGGACCTTGGAGGATGCGGGGATCTCCATCAAGAGCTTGAGGGATTCTTCTCAATGGAGCGTACGAAGCCGGCAGGTCTTCTTGCCCAAGCCTCTTGAGGTGGCCGTACGGAAGATCGAACCAACTGCCGAGGGTGTTCTTACCTACCTCGTGAATGCGATTGAAAAGCCATCTGCCGAGGGCAATGGTTCCGCTTCAATACCTTATTCCATGGTCTCGTCGGTGAGGCCCGGTTCGTTATCCTTTGTCCCTGAAGATTTCAAGAAAGATGAAATTATCCTCAATGAATGGGCTGCTCGTGATTTGAACGCAACCATTGGAAGCGAGCTGTCCTTGCGCTATTTTTCAGTGGGGGAGCGACGAAAGCTCATCGAGCAAAATGCAAGCTTTCGATTGCGGGCCATCGCTCCGATGCCCGAGCCCGTTCCGGAGGGCGAAGAAAGTGACTGGACACCGCGTTTCCCCGGGTTGTCCGATGCCGAGTCGTGTGGCGAATGGGATACTGGTATTCCAATGCGCGAAGACAGTATCCGGCCTCGGGATGAAAAATATTGGGACGAATTCCGTGGCTCTCCCAAAGCATTCGTATCTCTGGATGCCGGTCAACGAATGTGGAATAACCGATGGGGTTCCTTGACCGGTATGCGTCTGGAGAAGGACGGAAACTTCTCGGAGTCCCTGCAAATCAATCTGCAGGGATTGCTTACTGCGGAAGAGGCGGGCTTGGTCTTTGCCTCCCTGCGTGCCGATGCCAAAGCCGGGGTTGAATCACCGGTTGATTTCAGCGTCTTGTTTTTATTCTTTAGCTTCTTTGTAATCGTGGCTGCCTTGGCTTTGACGGGCATGCTCTTTTCCTTTTCCATGCAACAGAGGAACCGACAGGCTGGTTTGCTGCTGGCCTTGGGCTTTTCCAGAAGAAAGGTCCGAGCGCTTTTTTTAGGCGAAGGGTTTGGCGTATCTTTGGTCGGTGTGATCTTGGGCCTGTTCGGCGCGTGGGTTTATGGCAAGACGATCCTGCTCTTGCTTTCCGGAGAATGGAGTGGTGCCGTGACCGGCGCCTGGTTTGAGTATGCCCCGACAGCCGGTTCCGTGGCGGTTGGGGGAATCGGGGCTCTTTGGGTATCCCTGGCTGCAATGGCATGGGCGAACAGAAAGCAGTTGAAACGTGAGCCAACCGAGCTTTTGAACAAAGGCGAGCATGCAGAGGAAATAAGATTTTCGGACAGCAAGCGGAAATGGTTTGATTCTCGGATTCCCGGTGTCCTCGCATTGATTGGCGCCCTGAGCTTGGCCTGGACGATTGATCTTTCGGGGTCTGGCGCCTCGATGGGCTTTTTTGGCGTTGGGGCGCTTCTTTTGGCGAGCGGTATCCTTTTCTTTAGAAGTCGTTTGGCGACTTTTGCATACGGAACGGCGGTTTGGATGAGCGCAACGGACCTAAACCGCAGGAATGCGGGTCGGCGAGCAGGGAGGAGCATGGTCACCGTTGGGGTTATGGCAGCGGGCACCTTTCTTGTCGTAAGCACGGGGGCTTTTCGCAAAGGCCCTCCGGCCTCCGCGCATGAAGCAACTTCCGGCACCGGAGGATTTTCCTTTTTGGGAGAATCCGCACTGCCGGTTTATGACGACCTCAACGGCATTGCCGGCCAAGACGACGATCCCTACGACCTGAACGTAACTTTGATGAGCATGTCCAAGGTAGTACCGTTGCGGGTGAGACCGGGAGATGACGCGAGTTGCCTCAATTTGAACAAGGCCATTCGCCCAACCCTTTACGGGGTCAACCCGGATGAAATTCAGGGACGGTTTTCTTTTGTCGAAGGGAATTGGTCGGTTTTGGATCAAGATCCCAAAGAAGGCGTGATTCCTGCCGTGGTGGATCAAAATACCATGATGTGGGCCCTGAAGATGAAGACAGGAGACCGAATCGAATTTTTCGATGGAGAGGGCCAGCTTTTTGAAGTGGAACTGGTTGGGGTGGTCAAAGGGTCGATGCTTCAGGGAGCACTCTATCTATCGGAAAAAAACTTTCTTGAGAAGTTTCCCAAGCAGGGAGGATACCGGGCCTTCTTTTTGCAGGAAAAGCCTGAAGTCGAGGGTCGGGTTGCCTCTCATCTCGAGGATAGACTTCAAAATTACGGCATGGAATTCGTCTCATCGAGCGAACGCTTGGCATCACTCCAAAAAGTAGAGAATACCTACCTGTCGATTTTTCAGGGCTTGGGAGGGCTGGGTCTTCTCCTTGGGACTGCCGGCCTAGGAGTGGTAATCGTCCGAAACCTGGTCGAAAGGGGCAAAGAGTTCGCCTTGCTGGAGGCCGTTGGGTATCGCTTGAGTCTCTTGCGTAAATTGGCCTTTGGTGAACACCTTGTTCTTGGTTTGTGGGGGTTGATTGTCGGGGCCATTTCGGCAGTGGTTGGAATCGCGCCTGCTCTTTTCGGTGATTTGGGAGAACTGCCGGGTATGGGCTTTCTGTGGTTTTTTCTGGCGTTGCTTTTGCTTTCCTTGTTTTGGACTTGGCTTGCGGTGAGATTGAGCCTTCCAAGCAGTCGCATTGAACAATTAAGAGATGAATGAACTTATGGAAACCTCAATGAAGAGGCATCCCATCCGGTTGCCCCTTTTCGCCCTTTCATGCCTTTTCCTTCATGGATGCTGTACCCAAGCCCCTCCCATGGACTTTCCTTCGGAGCAAAACCCGGAAGAACAAAAAGCCGAAGGGAAGTGGACGGTCGAGTTCGAGGAAAACTTTTCCAGCTTGGAGGTTGGAAGCGAACCGGAAAATCTTTTTATTCTGGATGGAGCCTATGCGGTGAGCCAAGAAGAGAATGACAAGAGGCTTACCTTGCCGGGCAGTCCTGTGGGTGACTTCGGCTTGCTCTTTGGCCCACGGGTTCGCGAGAAAAGTTTGGAACTCTCGTTTTCATTTCTTGCTACGAAGAAAGGGAGAAGGTTACCGGCCTTGGCTGCCGGGCTGGGGGGGGTTCGCTCTTACCGCTTTCGTTTGAATGCCGCTACCAAACAAATTATTCTTTCCAGGCAAGACGTTGAAATTGGGAGGGAGGTTTACCAATTGGAAAGCGGTAGCTGGTGCCGAGTGCGTTTCCAAGCTCTTCCGGGCGATGGCGAGAACACTCGCATAAGGCTGAAGCTCTGGAAGCGTGGGGAAGAAGAACCTGAAAAATGGTTGTTCGACGAGGTTGACCCAAGTGCATTTGCCGGCGGGAAATGCGCTCTTTGGGGATATCCCTATGCCGGAACTCCGATCCATTTTGATGATTTGAAAATAGAATCCAAGGCTTTGTAGAAAGGTCTGCCTAGCAAATGTTTTTTCACCGCGTCGCTGTCTGCGGGTTGATCGCCTTGTGAATTTTTTTATGCTCAATCGTATGGGAACTCCTCCAAAGATCCGGATACTCGCTTTCTTTGCGCTGATTGCATGCATCAACGGGCCCGCTTGGTCGGAAAAAACCAATCCTTACCCAAAGGAGATCCTCCCCCTGTTGCAGGAGTATTGCTATGATTGCCATGGAGATGGAGCCAAGAAAGGAAAATTGGCTCTCGATATTCACTCGAACCATGAAGATATTGCGGGAGATCGGGAGTTATGGAAAAGGGTGTGGGAAAACCTCCACAGGCGAAACATGCCTCCTGCGGACAAGGATCAACCCGGAGACGAAGAAATTGACCGGATTCTGAGTTGGATAGAAAAAACCGTTTTCAATCACGATTCGGAAAAGACGAACCCAGGGCACGTGGTCTTGCGGCGGTTGAACCGGGTGGAATACAAAAACACCATTCGGGATCTTTTTGGGGTGAATATCGAAACCGAATCATTGTTTCCCGCTGATGATACGGGCCATGGGTTTGATACGATTGGAGAAGTGTTGACCGTATCTCCGCTCCTTATGGAAAAGTATATGGTGGCCGCGGATTTGGTTCTGGAGAAGGCATTTGTAGGGGGGCGCGCCAACGATGCCGAGCTTACTTTTGCGGCCCCTATGATTCGTGGAGGCAAAAGTTCCGGAAAGGAGCGGGTTTTGCCTTCGACAGGGTCGTTTACGGTAACCCCTGCGATCCCTTCGTCCGGATCCTACGTTGTGGAGATTGAGGCTTCCGCGAGTCGCGCGGGAAAAGGCTTTGCCGAAATGGGGGTGAAGATCGGGAGAAAATTTTCACAAACGATCGAAGTAAAGGCTGAATACCCCTCGTTCAAGGCATACCGTTTCGAACAAGTTCTCGAGAAAACAGGCGGTCTGGAAATACGGGCAACTTTTTTGAATGACTTTTACGATCCGCAAAACAAGGATCGCAACCGAAGAGACCGTAATCTGTTTGTCCGCAAAATCGCCCTTGTTCCTCAGGACATACTGTCCGCAGATTGCTCTGGTCGCAGAAAAAGCATCTTGGGAGGCGTGAGAGACGAGGATTTCACCCAGGAAAAAGTACATGTTGTTCTCCGGAAACTTTTGCCTCGGATATACCGCGTAGGCTTGAGTGAACGGGAAATTGCCAGGCACCTCGATCTTTTCAATGCAACGAGAGAAGGCGGGGGAGGGAATTTCGAAGCTCTTCGGGTAGCGCTCAAGGCCGCCCTGGTTTCTCCACGATTTCTTTTTCGGGAAGAAACAAGAACGGACAAGGTGGGGGGAGTCAAGTCGTACCCCCTTGATGACTTTGCCCTGGCTAACAGGTTGTCCTATTTTCTCTGGAGTTCCTTGCCTGATGATGCTCTTTGGAAAAGGGCGCGTTCCGGTACGTTGAGACCTAATTTGGAAAAAGAAGTTCGCCGTATGCTCGCCGATCCAAAGACCGAGGCTTTCATTGCCAATTTTACCGGACAATGGCTTCAGCTTCGCGACTTGGAAATGTCCAACCCGGATAGGCGTCGTTTTCCAAGCTTTACGGATGAGTTGCGGGAGGGCATGCGCAAGGAAACAGAACACTTTTTTTCCCATCTTCTTCGTGAAAACAGACCCATTTCAGAGTTGTTGACTGCAAACTATACGTTCTCCAACAAAATGCTGGCCGATTATTACAAGCTGGAAGGACAGTTTGATAATGAGTTTAGAAAAGTTTTGCTGAGCGGGGTAAACCGTAAGCAGAGAGGAGGTCTGCTATCCCATTCCTCGATACTTGCCATTACGTCAAACCCAACCAGAACCTCACCGGTCAAGCGAGGGCGATGGGTTCTGGATAACTTGCTCGGTGCCCCTCCCAAGGAGCCTCCACCGGGAGTCCCCGAATTGGTAGAGGCTTCCGCGGGGCATAACGAAAAGCTTACCCTGCGTGAACAACTTGCCAAACACAGTCGCAGTCCCGAATGTTCATCCTGCCATGCAAACATGGATGCAATGGGATTTGCCTTGGAAAATTATGATGCGATTGGAAAATGGCGCATTAACGAGGGGGGAAAGCCAATTGACGCAATGGGTAAATTGGCAACGGGAGCAAGTTTTTCAGGACCTATGGAGCTACAGGAATTTATCGCTGAGAAAAAGCTAGGCGCTTTTGCTCGTTGTCTCACGGAAAAGCTTCTGACTTATGGAATTGGCCGGGGCATGGAGTATTATGATCGAGTGGCCATTGAAAATATTGCCCGCAAAGTCTCCCGGAAGGAAAAAGGACTGCAGGATTTGATCGTAGAGGTTGTGGTCAGCACTCCATTTACCCTTGCCGGCGAGAGATCGGCGTCAGTGCGGGACGACTAATTTTATTGTCTCCAAATGGAATTTTAGGGATATTGTCTTGTATGATTTCGGCTGATTTGTCTCGCAGATCCTTTTTGAGAGGCCTCGGTGTTTCCTTGGCCTTGCCCGGTTTTGAATCGCTTGCGAAGGTGGAACCGAAGTCAATTCCTCTTCGTATGGGGTTCGCTTACGTGCCAAACGGCGTAATCATGGAAAACTGGCGTCCCAAGCGGCTCGGGAATGAATTCGCCTTTCCATCGGCACTCAAGCCCTTGGAAAAAACGAAGAGGGATTTTCAAATACTCAGTGGACTTGATCATACCAAGGCCAATGCAAATGGCGATGGAGGCGGTGACCATGCTCGTGCCAGCGCAACCTTTTTAACCGGATGCCAAGCCCGCAAAACTGCCGGCAAGGACATCAGGATCGGAGTATCGGTCGATCAAGTGGCCGCCGAATCGATCGGAAAGAAAACAAAACTGCCTTCGTTGGAACTAAGTTGTGATGCCGCCCGTGGTTCCGGAAAATGTGATTCCGGGTATAGTTGCGCTTACCAATATAATCTTTCCTGGAAGAATGAATCGGTTCCTGTGCCCGCGGAATCAAATCCCCGTTTGGCATTCGAACGTTTGTTCGGCCAATCTCAGCTTGGGGTCGACAGAAAGGCAGTTCAGCGAAGGGTGGGGCAGGACAAGAGCGTATTGGATTTCGTTTTGGAAGACGCGAAGAGGATGAAGGGGAGGTTGGGCTACGATGACAAAGAGAAACTCGAAGAGTATTTGGATAGCGTTCGTGAAGTCGAATCGAGGATAAGCGGAAGCCTTCGCAAGCAGGATGACTTTTCCAATCTGGAACGCCCTGAAGGAATCCCCGACCGCTATCGAGATCATATCCGTACCATGTTTGACTTGATGGCTTTGGCCTACCGGTCCGATCTTACCCGAATTTCCACCTTTCTGCTTGCCCACGACGGGAGCAACCGCAGCTTCCGCGAGATAGGCGTGCCCGAGGGGCATCACAGTTTGTCTCATCACCGGGAAGATCCGGTCAAAATGCGGAAACTCTCGAACATCGACCGGTTTTATTGCGAGCAGTTCGCCTATTTCGTTACTAAATTGGCCGGATTCAAGGAGAGCGATGGCAGTCGCTTGCTGGACCATTGCATGGTTGTTTACGGGAGTGGAATAAGTGACGGCAATCGTCATCGACACGTTGATCTTCCCGTTTTGTTGGCGGGCGGAAAGGCTCATGGCTTGAAAACCGGACGTCACCATGATTTTTCAGGTAAAATGGCGTCCCTTACCCCTGGCGACAAAGAAGAGATTAACCGGAGCAAGGAAGGATATGGGATTCCAATGTCAAATCTTCACCTCGGATTGCTTGCAAAGATGGGTGTGCGTGCCGACCGACTTGGAGATAGTACGGGAATCGCCGATAATTTCTAGACGCATTTTTGCTCCATGGCACGAAAGCGTGCCGTAAATTTTGGAAGATGATCTTGACTGAGGTTGGTCATTGGGTGAATCGATCGAAAAGGAAACTCTTGCCAGTATCGGCTTTTTGCTTTGTGAGTTACTATAAGAAACGAAGTATTTTTTTCCGTGTATAGTATAAATCGGCTGTTTTTCTTTTCCTTGGGAAGTGTATGCTTTCTTTTGGTCCCGTTTTTTTGGTTGTCCTTGGCCTTTGATTTCAGTGCCTTGGAAAACTTTGTGGTCAAGCTGTCCACGACCGAATTCGTTGGTTATCCAATCCCCGAACTACTTGGGGCGGAAAAAGGCGAAACGGTGGTAGATCAGGTTTTGAGAATAAAGATATTCTTTACCGTTCTTGTCGTCGTTTACTCGCTTCTGTTCGTTGGTCTTTCTTACTTGGAAGGGGCAAGGCGGAGAATCCGTTTTTGCGCCCGTGGAATTGCGATCCCATTGTTTTTGTTGACTCTCGTCTTTTGGCTCAAGTTTATCAACGACGATCACATTATTTCCAAAATCGAGAAGAGCGAGCTGTTCCAATACACAATCGTTTGTCTCGTAGTGTCCGTTCCGCTGTTTGTTTACTCTTTTCATTCTAGAAAAAAAGTGAAACCGGCAAGACTGCCTGAATCCAAGGAAAATGGTGATGCAAAATCCTCCACCACCCAGAAAACTTCTTCTTCCGCATTGCCGCAAGGCAAAGACGAAGTTTCTGCCGATGATGGAGTTGCCAAGGGTAATACCGCCGAAGAAGTTCCTTCTCAGGAACCGTCCGCCGTCGAGAGTTCCTCCACCGATGGCGATGACGTGACTTCTTCTTCCGTTGCCGAAGAACAACCCGATGAACTTGCGGACCCTGCGGATACCGAGGCATCCTCCCCTGATGCGATGGGAGCCGAATCCGAACCTGACGCGATTGTTCCCGCCGAAGAACCCGCTGATTCTGTCCCTGACTTGCCGCCTCCTCCCACCGAAGACGATGACCTGCCTCCTTCGGTCGTTGCCGAAGAACAACCCGCTGAACTAGCGGACCCTGCGGATACCGAGGCGTCCTCCTCTGATGCGATTGTTCCTGCCGAAGAACCCCCCGCTCCTGCCCCGAACTTGCCGCCCCCTCTCCCCGAAGAACTAGCGGACCCTGCGGATACCGGGGCATTCCCCCCTGAAGCGATTGTCCCAGCCGAAGAACCCTCCGATCCT
>JABGWD010000084.1 GCA_018645725.1 Opitutia bacterium | reverse complement strand
TTTCCTTATAGTTGACGCAATTGAAAAAGATGCCCATGGAGGATTGCCGGGAATCCGACGAGAGGGGAAGAAAGCATTCGAAGTCACTCTGGTGGAAGTCTTGAGGTATCAGGAGTTCCCAGCTTCTTTCCAATGACAAAAAGAAAGCCCGGAAATGGACCCCCGTCAGCTCCTCCCGGCCATGACCGACCCATGAGACAAAGGCTTCGGAAATCTTCTCGATTGTTCCGTCTTTGTTAAGCTCGATTTGGCAATTTTCAAAATTTGGTGATTTCATTCGATTGTGAAGTTTTAGCAAACTACTTTTTTGGAATCATGAAAAGACCCAAAAGATAAAGATTTTCCCTCCTTCTGTCCGGAGGTAGGAAAAATTTGCCATTTTTGATCAAAATCGATATCCGTGAAATTGATTTCCGGAAGAGATGTCGAGAGTTTAAAGGTTTCCGGGAACTCCCCTCACATTGGGTCTGATTTGGCACAAGGATTGCATTGAAACGGTTCAAATGTCAGAATTACTCGACAATCTGTACAGTCAGGAAAATTATTTGGTCTCGAAGAAGTTGTTGGATGCCACCCATCTTCGTCACGAGGCTTTGGCCAATAATTTGGCTAATGTCGAGACTCCCGGATTCAAGAGGAGAGACTTGCCCAAGACTTTTTCCGTTGAACTCAGACGGGCCGTCGACAGGAAGGATTTCAGGAGAGTGAAGGCTTTGTTGCCCCGGAGTGCCGAGGATCGTCAGGCCAAGCCCGTCCGGATGGATGGAAACACCGTTCAGTTGGACGAGGAAATGCTTGCGATGAACAGAAATGCGCTGAATTACGAGTACCTCAGTGGTGCGGTCGGAGGCACCATCAAGGAACTCAACAAGGCAATACGCGGAAGAGTTTAATGAACCAAGGAGACCGAAGCTAACCATGACGATGAACTTGATACCTGGTGTCGAATCAACGGGAAGCGCTCTTTCCGCTGAGAAGATCCGCCTTGAGATCATTGCCCAAAATATCGCGAATTCCAACACGACCCAAGACGCGTCCGGACATGCCTATCAACGGAAGGAAGTCGTTTTCGAGGAGTACATCAAGACACCCGATCGTCGAGTCCCGGGTTATGTCGACGAGAATCTCTATCAAGGGGTTCGGGTGACCGACGTTTACAATGATCAAACTCCGGGTCGCATGATTTTCAACCCGGGTCATCCTCATGCCAACGACGACGGAATGGTCGAAATGCCCAACGTCGACGTTTCCCGCGAAATGATTGATCTGATCAGTGCATCCCGCGCATACGAGGCAAACCTGACCGTAGTCAAAACGTCCAGGCGCATGGCGCAACAAGCCATGGCGATTGGAAAATAACTTTTTTTCTTAGTTGTGAACGAAATATCATCCCTACCCAGTCTAAGCGACCTTCTCTCGCAAAACCCCAATCTGCAACCGAACAATCAACTTGATCGGTTCACGCAAAGCTCCGAGATGGGCCAAGGAATTGGCTCCTCTTCGTTGAGCAACGCCAACCGCATTGGCAATGGTGTGGAAGTCATTCCCATTGACAAAACCACCCCGACCGAGAGGGTAACTGCTCCCGGTTTTGCCCAGATGTTCGAAAACTTCATCAAGGGCGTCGACCAAAAGAAGAAAATTTCAAAGAGGGAAACCCAGGATCTTATCCTCGGGAGATCGGACAATATCCATGAAGCCGTGGTCAAGTCTCAGGAGGCTGGCGTTGCTTTTAACCTCATGATCGAAGTTCGTAACAAACTCGTGGATTCTTATAAGGAACTCATGAGAATGCAGGTATAGAATAGCCCCGTTTGGAAGTTTTGAATGAAAGAAAGATTTGATAAATTAACTCAAATATGGGAGGGGCTCACGTCTCTCAGAAAGCTAGGCTTGATCGCTGCAGTCGTTGGGATTGTTGCAATCAGTGCAGGGATCTTGAGCTGGTCCGGAGGGAGCGGCGAAATGAAGAGGCTCGTCAGTGGCGGAGATGCGAAGGACATGGGTGAAGTGGTTGACTATTTGAAGGCCAATCAGATCGAATTTGAATACAGCGAGTCCGGTGACACGATCTTGGTCCCTGAAGACAAGCATGCCAGCGTCAAAATGGAGATGGCCATGAAGGGTTTGCCCAAGACCGGTAACGTCGGTTACGAAATCTTTGACGAAGGGAATTTTGGGATTAGTGATTTCGTTCAGCGCACGAACAAACAAAGGGCCATTCAGGGTGAGTTGGAAAGAACGATCCGGGCAATGGATGCCGTGAGGGACGCCCGCGTGACGATTGTCCAAAAAGACAACAACCTTTTGTTGAGTGAAGATCCGGAAAATCGTCCGACTGCCAGCGTAATGATCAATACCGGGGGAATGAGACTGCCTGCGGAAAAGGTCATGGCAATTCAGTTCTTGGTCGCCCGTTCCGTGGAGGGAGTAGGTCAGTCGTCCGTTACCGTTGTGGATGAAAAATTAAACCTTCTTTCCGACGAGAGTGACTCGGGCGGAGCTGCCGGGGTTGCCGGACAAATGATGAAGGCATATCAGGCTCAGGAAAAAAGACTCGAGACAAAGATCGAAACGATGCTTGCAAAGATCGTCGGGACCAACAAGGTCGTTGCCCGAGTTTCCGTTAACCTCGAAACCAAGACGTCCACCGAGTTGGACGAGCAATTTGACCCGAACGGGCAAGGTGGTGTTCCCAGAACTCAAACGACGGACAAGGACGATGCCAAAACCGTTGAGACGCAACAGGGTAACAATGCCGCAGGCATGGGGGCTAACGTTCCGAACGTCAGCCAGGATGCAACGATGCAAGACCCGATTATGGCCGAAAGCGAAGAGAAGAGGGAGTCCAAGACCACCGATTATGAAATCAGCCGCAACCTGAAGGAAACGGTTCAGGAACCGGGGGCGATCGTGGGACGAAGTGCCGCCGTCCTGATTGCAAAGGGAGAAGCTCCCCGTACCGCTGCCCAAATCGAAGTAATCAAGGAATCGGTCGTAAATGCCATCGGGGCCCGTTTTGATTTGGAAGACCAGCAATTGCAGACCTACGTGACCGTTAACGAAGTGGAGTTTCTTGATGCTGACTCCCCTTTTGGCGCTGCAGGCGAAACGGCAAGTTTCTTGAAGAACTTCTTCGATACTTGGTCCCCTTTGATGAAGAATTTGCTTGGTCCTTTCTTGGGGATCGTCATGCTTGTCGTTTTTCTCAGAATGTTGAAGAAATTCAAGCCAAGCGAGGCGGAAGTCCAAGTGCTTGACGAAGACGATCAAGGGCTTCTTGCAGGCACCCGTAGTTTGGGTAGCGGATTGACCCCCGAATTGCTCAACGATTTGATTCAGGAAAAACCGGACAACGTGGGAACGGCCTTGAGGCGCTACTTGGAGACCGGTGCCTCAACCTAAATAGCAGCAGGTTTGCACATCGAGTAGCTTCTCTAGCATAGCTGACGCAGAACGAAAATGGAAGAGGTACAATCAGAGGAAGAAAGCCCGTACGAGCGTTATTCCAGGATGTCCCGCCCTCAGAAGCTCGCCCTTTTGATGATTGCGCTTGGGCCCGATGCATCGGCCACTCTGCTCAAGCGTTTTGACGCCAAGGATGCGGAGAACATTTGCAAGGAAATAGGCAATTTCCCAATTATTGATCAGGAAATCAAGGATTGTGTTCTTGACGAATTTTCCGAGATCATCGAATCCAGCGTGAATGCAAACTTGGGTGGGCTTGGTTTTGCCCAAAAATCCTTGGAACTGGCTCACGGGGACTACAAGGCCAACAACATGATGAACAGAATTGCCCCGGTCCGGGAGTCTTTGGACTTCATGGACGATATCAAGGAGATGGACTCCGGGCAGATTTACAACGTTTTGCGTTTCGAGCAACCTCAGACCATTGCATTTGTCTTGGCCAACGTTGATGCGGACAAAGGTTCCGAGGTTCTCCAAATGATGCCGCCGAATATTCAGGAACAGGTTGTCGAGAGAGTCGGGTCGATGGAAACAACGCCCATGGATCAAATCGAAGTGGTGGCCAATACGCTTGGTTCCCGCATTGGTAAAAAGGGCCAGTCGCCACGGGTCAAGACCGGAGGCGTCAAATCCGCCGCAGACCTTTTGAATTGGTTTGACAAGGAAGAGGGGAAGGAGCTGCTCAAGAGCATTGAAAAGAGAAACCCCAAGCTCGGTGGATCGATTCGACAAAGGATGTTCCGATTCGAAGATATCATCCGACTCAGTGCCGGGGACATATCGAAGATTACCAAGGAAGTCGATCAAGACGACCTGATCATCGCAATGAAAAATGCCTCGGCGGAACTCAAAAAAGCCATTTATGCGACCATGTCCAAACGAGCCGTGGAAGCGTTGGAAGAACAACTTGGTTTCCTCGGACCGAAACGTCTTTCCGAAATTGAGGCTGCACAAGATCGGGTCATTCAGATCGTTCGCGAACTCGAGGAGGACGAGGAGATAATCCTTGATACCGGAGGAAGCGACGTTGTCGTACAGTAAATCCATTTCCTTTCCCGAGCCTCCATCGGGGTTCAAGGTCAGTTATTGCGGAGCCCAACCGGTAGCCGTAGACCAAGTTGATCAGCAAAGCGCCTCGGAATACGAGCGAGGCAAGGCAGAGGCTACCGCCTTTTATCAGGCCGAGATCCGAAAACTGCGCGATGAATTCGCTCAGCGCCAGGAGCAGTTGCTTGCCGGCATTGATCAAAAGACGAAAGACGTCGTAAGTAAATTGGATGACCGTTTGCCGGATCTTGTCGTTGGTTTGTCAGAAAGAGTTCTCGGAAAGATTGAGCTGGATGCAGTTAAAATCGAGGGGATCGTGAAAGGGATGATATCGGAATTCGCCAACGCCGAAGAGGAGAAACTCGAGGTCTATCTTTGCCCCCCAGACTTGTCGTTACTCAAGGCAATGGCCAATCCGAAAAAGGAACCGTCCGAAGAGGGCGGAGAGTCGGAGGAAGGCTTTGCCAGTGCGATTGCCGGAATCTTTGATGGCCTTGATGGAGATGACGTTCTTCTTGCCGGGTATCCCAACGTCAAGTTTTTCGAGGATGCCGCTCTTGCTTCCGGTGACTGCCAGATAAAAAGCAGGTTCGGGTTGCTTGACGGGCGGATAGCGACGAAGTTACGGAAAATAGAGGAAGAGCTAAAGGGAAATGATTGAGTCGCTTGACGAACGGTTTGCCTTCATGGAAGAAGGCATCAAAGGGGGACGTACCTTCGATAAGATTGGCACAGTCCGTCGGGTCACCGGGCTCATCATCGAGTCCGAAGGACCCGAGGTAAGCATCGGACAGGTTTGTTCAATCAGTTCCGCCCGTCATAGTCAGAAGATTGAGGCTCAAGTTGTTGGTTTTAGGGAAAATACGGTTTTGCTTATGGCCTTGGATAGCGTTCACCTTATCCACCCGGGTTGCAAAGTCGCGTCCAAGAGGAATTCCAACGTCGTGCCCTATGGGCCTTCTCTTTTGGGCCGGATCATTGATGGGATGGGCAGGCCGATTGACGGGAAGGGACCCTTGCTCGCACCTCAGAGAGATGGTTTTTATGCCGAACCCCCCAACCCACTCAACAGGTCTTTGATCGAAAAACCCTTTGCCACTGGACTCAAGTCAATCGATGCCTTCGTTCCATTGGGGAACGGTCAAAGGGTCGGTATTTTCTCCGGTAGCGGCGTGGGCAAATCAATTCTTTTGGGAATGATCGCCCGCGGTTCCGAAGCAGACGTGAACGTCATATCCTTGGTCGGGGAAAGAGGACGGGAACTAAGGGAATTCGTGGAAAACGATTTGGGCCCCGAGGGGATGGCCAAATCGGTCATCGTCGTTTCCACTTCCGATCAACCCGCTCCCATGAGGATTCGCGCATCCATATTGGCCACCGCTTTGGCGGAGGGCTTTCGGGATCAAGGGTCGAAGGTTCTCTTGCTGATGGACTCTTTGACTCGTTTCGCCATGGCCCAAAGGGAAATTGGATTGGCTGCCGGTGAACCTCCCGCTTCCCGTGGTTACGTGCCCTCGGTCTTCTCCATGTTGCCCAAGCTATTGGAGCGCACTGGAACAAGCGAAAACGGAGCAATAACTGCAATATACACGGTTTTGGTTGAAGGCGATGACATGAACGAGCCGGTTGCGGATGCCGTTCGGGGCTTTCTGGACGGTCATATCGTGTTGAGTCGCAAGCTTGCCAACGCAAACCATTTTCCAGCCGTAGACGTTTTGCGGAGCGTGAGTCGACTGGACCGAGCGGTATGTTCGGACGATGAGATCAAATTGATCTCCGAGGCTCGGGACTTGCTTTCCGTCTATCGGCAAAACGAAGACCTCATAAACGTCGGCGCCTATGTCAAGAACAGTAACCCGAAGATTGACCGGGCAATCGAAAAATTTGATCTGCTGGAAGCCTTCCTTCGTCAACGGTATGACCAATTGGTGACGCGTGAAGAAACTTTTTCCAAGCTTTTCGGGATTTTCTCATGAAGGCTTTCAGTTTCAGATTGGAAACCCTTTTGCATTTGAGGGAAATGGCAAAGGACAAGGCTATTGCCGAGTATGGGCTATCCCTTTCGAGGAGGGAAGATGCGGAAAAGGCGCTGGAAGAGCGAAAACGCGAGATGGAAGATTTGCGGGAGGAAATTGGTCGTAGGAGGAGTACCGGTTTTTCGGGTGCCGAGCAGAATGCCTACAACCGTTCGATCGAGCGAGCGAAGGAAAAGATTATCGATTCCAATTCCAAGGTTGAAGAGGCAAAGAAGATAGTGCTTGCCAAAAGGGAATTGTTTCTCAGGGCTGATTCCCAGTTCAAAAGCATGCTCAAGCTCAAGGAGAAACAGAGAGAGCAGCATATCGAAGTCGAGACCAAGAAAGAGGAGATGCAGCTTGAGGATATAATTAGTTCGCGATTTGTTTTTAACCAGTCCACCAGTCATTGATCATGAAAATACCACCTACCATTCTTATTCTGATAGCCGTTTTGCTTTCCGTTGCCTCTGCAGTTGTGGTGTCCTTGTTAAAATACGACGAGTTCTTCCCGAAAGATGCGGAAATTCCTGCCGAATTCACGAGTTTGGAGTTTGATGCAGACGATACCAGTTATTCCCCTGCGGAGACTCACTCGATGAATCAACTGTCAAAGGAGCTCATGGCCCTGAAGGAAAAGCTGCTTGAGCGTGAGGGTGAACTGGATTCCAGGGAATCCGCCATTGCGATGGATCTCGAGGCTTTGGAAAAACAAAAGAGGGAACTTGGGAGAATCAAAGACGATCTTACCGCCCGACTGACCGATTTTGAGGCTAAGCAAGGGCAGGACATAAGCGAGGCCAAACTCAAGGAATACAAGGAGACTTCCAAAAGATGGGTTGAGATGGGGCCGGAGGTCGCCAGTATTGAGATTCAGAATTGGCGTCAAAAAAGAAGATTTGAGGAAGCCTTGACCATATTCGAGCAACTCAAGGCGGAGGACAAGGCTCCAATCATTGCCTTTATGTTGAATAGCGACCAAGATGCGTTGATCGAATTGGCCGATGCTCTCGCAATGAGGGACAGGGGGTTGTTGCCCAGTTTGGACTTGGACGAAGCCGTCCCGTCCCCAATACCGAACTGATAACCGTAGTTTGGGCTTATGTCGCTTCCATCCATAGGGCAGTCGGTTTCCAACGGCATTAGTCCGCCCCCTTCCCATCAGGCGATTGGAAGAAACGGATCTTTTTGGCTACCTCAGAAAATGGATCAAAGCTTTGATTCAAAGGTGAAAAACTCCACTCAGTCCAAAGAAGGCGCCAAGCAAGGAGCAAGCAAGGGGGCTGTTTCGGGCAAGTCCGTCTCTGGGGGGAAATCGCCCGCAAGAACAACTTCCATGGGGAGCAGGGCAACGGTTGCCGGAAATAGCCCACCCAAGGGCAAGTCACTGAATACTCAGTCTTTTGCCTCGTCGAAGTTCGGATCAATGTCTGCCAAGGCTCCGCAATTGAAAAGTCTTCTTTCCGGTCCCGTCAATCCCGGTCGTCCCATAGGTCCGGAGCAAGTCCTTCATGGTCAACAGGCCAAAACCATGCGGAACGTCAACCGGAACCCAACCCATCCGGAGGTAAATTCAAGGGAGTTCGTTTCCCCTGATCAGGAACGCAAGGGGAATGGAGAAAAACATGGGGGAAGGCGTGGCGCAAAAAATGCTTTATTAGATCCCAAGATGGATATCGCACAGTCTCAGCAAGATTTCAAGGTACTGGAAGGGCAGGCTTCCCGTGATCCTGTTCCCTCGGTCCCACCGAAGGCTCGTTCCTTTCTGAAGTTTCTGTCCAATTCCGTCGCGCCCCGTATGGCTTACCTCGACAAAAATACCCGCAAAGTAGTTCGTTTTGCCGTTGATCTGCCTAACAAAACCAAGTTGGGCGTTCGTCTCGAGGAGTCCGGTGATTCCCTTTCCCTTTGTTTCATTTGTTCCGACCCCGAGTCCCTGGAAATGCTTGGGTTCACCAAGGAGGCGCTTTCCAAGTCCTTGGCCGATCAGTCGGGCAAAGTCGCTCAAATAAACGTTTTTAACAACTACAAGGAGATGGACGAGCACTTTTCGCGTGCCGCCTGAATTACATAGCCATGATCGATGCCATAGCCGCAGCCCAATCCAGTCAAAACCCAAGGACCGAAAGTCTTGCCGGACAATCGGACAAGGGAGGCAGTTACATGCAGATGGAGGATTTTCTCCAATTGCTTACCAGTCAGATAAGCAACCAGGATCCTTTGGAACCGATGAAGGACACCGAATTCATTTCCCAAATGGCAAACATTGCCTCCCTTGAGCAAATGCAGCAATTTACCCAGGGCTTCGAAAGTTTTGCCGATTCCCAAAAAGACATGGTCGCTCAAGCTTATCTGGGACGAATGGTCTCGATTTCAGAAAAAGGAGCGGAGGTTTCCGGCTTGGTCGAGTCAGTCGAGAAATCCGAGGACGGCACGATTTCCGTGATTGTCTCCGGCAAGAATTACGATCCGCAAAGCATCACACGCGTCAGTTTGCCCAACAACGGTTAAGAAATGATCCCTTCCCTCCACAATGGAATTACCGCGTTGAAAAGCCTTTCTCAAGGGCTTCAGGTTTTGGGCAACAACATAGCTAACGTCAACTCTCTTGGCTACAAGTCTTCCCGGGCAAATTATTCCGACAATTTTTACCTTCATATGAATGATGCGGAGTCGGGTGCCGATGGCCAACCAAGCAACAATATACAGCAGCACGGCACGGGCGTGCACGTCGGTTCCATATCGTCAAATTTCAACCAGGGTACCATTGAGGTGACCGGGCTTGACTTGGACTTGGCCATTCAGGGCGAGGCCTTGCCTAACGCCGGTGGTTTTTTCGAGCTTGCCGATCCCGTGACCGGAGAACTTTTCTACACCCGAGCCGGTGCCTTTGAATCGGACAATACGGGGTTCGTGGTTACGCGGGATCAATATCGCTATCAGTTGCAGGGTTTGGACAATGCAGTGTCGGTTGCCGTTCCCAATCCACAAACTCAAAGTCTTTTGGCCCGCAGGGTCGAGGAAGACGGAGTGATTAACGTCGTCGTGTACGACAGTGAACTCAAAAAGGATATCGTTACCCCCGTCAGTCAGGTCAAGATCGTCAATTTTCTTTCCCCCCAATATCTCAGGCGGGTTGGCAATGGTTTTTACTCGAATGGTCGGGCCGGGCAGAATCTTGCCGGCATTTCCGACAATTCCGTGCCTGCAAGCGGTTCCAACGGTAAGCTCAAGCAATATGCCTTGGAGTTGTCGAACGTCGACTTGACCAACGAATTTGCCACCATGATCTCCCATCAGCGGTCTTTTCAGGCCGGTTCCCGGGTGGTCACCACGTCCGATGCGATTCTTTCCGAAGCCGTTAACCTGAAACGCTAGTTTATCAACCATCCTACATCTTACTTGCCATGTGTGCCGCTCAATTAGACGAACTTCCCGCAACCAACGATACCCCTGACAAAAAATCCGAAGGGGGAGGGCTGATGCCGGCGTTGATAGCAATCATTTTGGCTCCGCTCCTCTCGGCGGGGGTTATGATTGTCTTCTTCAAGCTCAATGAGAAACCGGCTCAGGCATCTTCTTCGTCCGGAGATTCTCAACCCCTTAACATGGAGTCATCGGGGGATCTTCAGTATTTCGAGTTGACCGGTTTGATCACAAACTTGGGGGGGCCAATCAAGTCGCGCTACATCAACGTCGAGCTCAAGCTTGAGGGTTTGGCGGGAGATTTTGAGAAAGTACTTGAGCTCAACGAACATAGGATCCGTGACAAGGCGCTCCAGATTATGGGAGGGTATTCCTACGAGGACGCCCAGTTGGATGGTTTTCAGGAACGGGTAAGAGTGGACTTGAAAAAAGGTTTTTCCATCATTCTGAAGGAATACCGAAGTGGTGAAAGCGATATCATCAGGCATATCTATTTCACTCAATTCGTCGTTCAGTAACCGCCCCTGTTTTTGTTTCATGGAAGAGGATCCAAGTTTTTCCGACGAAAGTTTCGATTTAAGCGAAATCGAAAGTTCGGGTGACGGTGGGTTGGTTTTTCTTCATGACGGAACCAAGTTGACCGATCCGTCATCGGTCAAGATAAAGAAATACGATTTTACCAACCCCATCGTCCTTTCGGATGCCGACTTGAGTAAGCTCAAGACCAAATCCGAGCAGTTCGTCTATTACTTGGCGGGCCATTTGTCGATGTTCCTGAGAACCGAGTTCAATCTTGAACTTGAAGATCTCAATGCCGACTTGTACGCAAACTTCACCAATTCGGTCAAGACTCCGTCCTGTATTACCATGTTCAAGTTGCAGGAGTTGAACGGGGTTTGTCTTTTGGACGTGAATTCTCACCTTTCGGCCACCGTGGTAGACCGCATTCTTGGAGGCAGAGGTTCGACGAACCCTGAAGAGAGAGGTTTGACGGACATCGAAAAGGCCTTGGTGGAAGATTTTAACCAGATAATTCTCGAGGAATGGTGCAAGCAGTGGGATACCACGATGCGCTTGAATCCAAGTATCATTGGGACGGAAAGCAGTGGGAAGTTTCTTCAGACTTCACCGGCGGATGCGATGATGCTCATTCTCAACATGGAAGCTTCTTTCGGAGACGTTTCCGGTCCCATGAGAATCGCCGTTCCCTATTATACTTTGGAGCCTGTCGTAAGCCGCTTGCTTTCAATGGCTGCAACCAAGGACGAAAAGAAGTCGCTCCCCGCCAGGTGGCATGACGTCTATGATGATATTCCAGTTGACGTATCCGCCGAGTGGGATGCATTCGAGCTTACCTTGAGGGATCTTTCGAACCTCGAGGTGGATGACGTCATTGAGATGTCGCCCTCGCTTATCGGGGACACCAAGTTGCGCATAGAAAACCGCACCTGTTTCATTGGTGAAATAGGACTCGAGGGCGAACAAGTTGCCTTTCAAGTAAACGAGAGCATTGCGGATGCCGTCAAATTAATCGGAAAAAATCATGGATAGTAAGAAAATGGATATCGTTATGGACGTGAAGGTCAGTGTCACCGTCCAACTTGGAACAGCAGAACTTCCCATGAAAGAAGTTGTCGAATTGAGCCCCGGAGCTCAGATCCAGCTCAAGCAGAACGCCAAGGATCCTGTAAGTTTGCTTGTGAACGGGAAACTGATAGCGCACGGAGAAGTTGTTGTGGTCGACGATAAGTTCGGTCTCAAAATTACCGAAATCGTCGACTCCCCTTCGTGATTGCAGCGATGCTTTCGACTGCTCGACGCGGTTTGACGGCATGAGGATTCGATGCAGTTATTAAGTTCAACTTCTCTCCTTGCCGTTGCCCATCCCTTGGCCAATACCGACTTTATGGGTGAACCGTTGCTTTGGGTGCGTGTGGTTGCTGTTCTCGGTTTGATGGGAGCCAGTGCCTATTTTTTGGCGAATTATACCCGGAAGAGGAGGGTGCGTTCGAGTCTTTCCGCTGAAGGGAAGATCGTGGTGGCCGATACCTGTTCGTTGGGAAACAGGCAATTTTTAGTCGTTGCCCAATATGGCTCGGAGAAACATTTGATTGGGGTCAGCTCGACTTCAATCAGTTATCTTTCGAGGCTGTCTTCGGGTTCTCATGATTTCCAACACGAGTTGGACCAAGTCGAATCCAAAAGTGAAGATGACCAAGTTGTTTAGAAAAATACTGACGCGCAGGTCTTTGCTGCTTTTGTTCTTGGGGTTGGTTTTCCTTTCTTTGCCTCACTCGGTGGTGGATGCTCAAACTACGGGCACCGGTTCACCCGGTCTTCGCATAGACGTTTCCGGTTCCAATGAGGAGGGGGATTTCGGCGTAGCCATCCAGTTGGTGGTGGCCATGACGATTCTCACACTCGGCCCCTCGGTCATAATGATGATGACCTGCTTCACCCGAATCGTAATTGTATTGGGTTTCGTAAGGAACGCAGTCGGTGTAAATTCCGCTCCTTCCAGTCAGATTATAATCGGCCTCGCTTTGTTCCTAACTTTTTTTGTCATGGGCCCGGTTTGGAACAAGATTTACGACGATGCCGTTACCCCCTACATGGCAAACACGATGAAGTCCGCGGACGCTCTTATGGTTGCGACCGCCCACATGAAGGACTTCATGATGAATCAAACCCGCCAGGAAGACGCCCAGTTTTTTCTTGAGATTTCCCGACAAGGGGCGATGACCCGTGACGAACTGCCCCTGAGCATCGTTGTGCCATCCTTTGTCCTGAGTGAATTGAGGACAGCCTTCCAGATGGGGTTTCTGATTTTCATTCCTTTCATCATTGTTGATTTTATCGTCGCCTCGTCTCTTATGTCCATGGGGATGATGATGATGCCTCCGGTGGTCATTTCCATGCCGTTCAAACTTCTTTTGTTCGTCTTGGTGGACGGTTGGTATTTGGTCGTTCAGTCGCTGGTAGGTAGTTTTAACATAGCTTAGGGAGGGGATTCGTCATGACAATGGAACTTGCCGTCGATATCCTGAGGAATCTGCTTCAGACCGGGCTGATCCTTTCTATCCCCATTTTGGGGACGGCAACGGCTGTTGGTTTGATCGTCAGTTTCATACAGTCGATCACCAGTCTGCAGGAGCAAACTCTTACCTTTGTGCCCAAATTGATTTGCGTTTCCATGGCAATCGTCTTGTCCGCCAATTTTATTCTCAAGACGCTGACGGAGTTTTGCATATCCATGATCAGCATGATCCCCACCATGGCTCAGTGACCATCTTTGCTCAGGAGATCGTCGTATGGGTGCTCGTTTTCTTAAGGACGGGCGCTTTTTTTCTGGGGATACCGCTTTTTGCGGGAAAGATGATTCCCAAGAAGATCAGAACGGCCTTTGCTTTGATGTTTTCTCTTCTGATCAATCCACTTGTTCCTGCCGAGTTGGACCTTGCCAATCATTTTGCCGGGGTAATTCTGCTGGCCATGAACGAAGTCTGCATCGGTTTGCTTCTTGCCATGACGGTGAGGATGGTTTTTTTCGCGGTTGAATTGGCCGGTCACTTGATATCCTACGAAATAGGATTGATGGCGAGCAATAGTCTTAATCCTCTTCTTGGGTCGTCAAATGCGACCATTACGACTTTGCTTTATTATTTCAGTTTGCTTATCTTTTTTGTTGCAGGCATTCACTATGACGTGCTCCAGGCCTTCATCATGAGCTTTGAGATTTTGCCAATCGGAGCCTTTTTTCTCAAGGCCAGTCCCACGGTTGAGTTCGTTGAGGAAGTGTCTCACGTTTTTGTCATCGGGACGCTGATGGCCGCTCCCTTCATCGCCTTGAATTTTCTTGTCAACGTTTCCTTTGCGGTGCTGGGTAAAGCGGTCCCGAAGATGAACGTCTTCATGACCAGTTTTGCGATCAGGATTCTTTCCGGCCTGTTGTTGTTGGTGTCCTCGATCCTGCTGATTTCTTCGTATATTCTGGAAAACAGTCGGCGGTCGGTTGAGATTATGCTCGATATCATACAACCCGGTTAAGGTTAACTCGATGTCAGACGTAGACAAAAGTTCGAAGACGGAACCACCTACCGACAAGAAACTATCGGAAGCCAGATCCAAGGGGAATTTTGCCAAGGCTCCCGAGATTGGAATGACGATGACCCTGCTGGCCGGGCTCTTGGTGATTCTCTTTTATGCCCCGGGGAAGGCCATTGATCTTATGGCTCTTACGCAATCGATCTTCGAGAACCTGGATTCCATTACCGCTACCCAGGAAGGTGTTGCCCATACGCTTACCCATTCCTACTTTGCCATGGGGTTGATCGTCTTGCCCATGTTGGCTCTCTGTTTTGTGGCTTCTTTTGTCGCAGAGGGATTGCAGACCGGCTTCCGGTTGACCCCCAAGGCGATTGAGCCGAAACTGAGCAAGTTCAACCCCATAAGCGGTGCCAAGAGGATCTTCGGTTTGAAGGCCTTGAAGACCTTTTTGGTAGACTTCCTTAAGTTTTTGGCCATTGGCTCGGTGGTCTGGATCACCCTCTTGATTTTTTTAGACGATCCGATCTTTTATGCGCCGATACCCATTCAACATCTTCCGCAATTCATTTACAAATTGTTCGTCGTCATGTTTGCGATTTTGGTTCTTCTTCTTTTGATCGTCGCGATCATCAACTTCATGATCAAGAAGAAAGAGCACGACGATGACATGAAAATGACGAAAGATGAGGTCAAGGAAGAGAGGAAAAGCAAGGAAGTCGCGCCCGAAGTCAAAACAGCCCAAAGGAAAAAAGCAATGGAACTGCTTGGGGGGCAGGGAGTCACCGACGTTTCCACGGCCGACGTGGTCGTAACCAACCCTACGCACTATGCTGTGGCTCTTAGATATGAAAAAGGCATGGATCTTGCTCCTGTAGTTGTCGCGAAAGGAGAAAATCTCTTGGCAAGACGAATAAAAATCATAGCAGCACAGCACGAAGTCCCCATGGTTGAGAACAAGCCCGTGGCCCAGACTTTGTTTGCCCTCGGTAAAGTCGGGCATCCGATCCCTTATGGGTTGTATCAGGTCGTTGCGGAGATCCTTGCTTTGGTTTACAAGACCAACGCCTATTATTTTCATCGGCTCAAGGCCCGCAGGCTTTTGGCTAAACCTATTGCCGGATAACAAGATATGTCCGATCTTTTTGGCAGATTCAAAAGTTCCCTGAGCCGTCTTACCGGCAATTCCGATTTGGGTTTCGTGGTGGGCCTTTTTGGAGCGGTGCTCCTTTTGATCGTTCCGGTGCACAAGGATATCCTGAGCATATTGCTTGTTTTCAGCATCGCGATCTCTCTTTTGATTTTGCTGACCGTCATTTACGTCAAGGAGCCTCCCGAGTTTTCGGTTTTCCCTACCATTCTACTTGCGGTCACGCTTTATCGATTGGGTTTGAACGTTGCTTCCACCCGTCTGATTCTGTTGGAAGGTGATGCCGGTTCGGTAATTCAATCCTTCGGAACCTTCGTCGTTGGCGGTAATTACGTCGTCGGCGCAGTGATCTTTCTGATTTTGGTGATCATCAATTTCGTGGTCATTACCAAGGGTGCCGGCAGAATCGCGGAAGTAACGGCGCGTTTTACCCTGGACGCCATGCCGGGCAAGCAGATGTCCATAGACGCCGAAATGAATTCGGGCGTCATCACCGAAGCCGAAGCTCTCGAGAAAAGGGAGAGAATTCAGAAGGATGCCGACTTTTACGGTTCCATGGACGGGGCCAGCAAATTCGTCAGGGGGGATGCCGTAGCTGGTATTTTTATCACAGTGGTCAATGTCATCGGGGGAATCCTGATCGGTTATTTTCAGCGCGACTTGACCATGACGGAGGCTTTGCAAACCTATACGATTCTTTCTATCGGTGATGGCTTGGTCTCCCAAATTCCGGCCATAATCGTTTCCATAGCCGCCGGTATTTTGGTGACGCGCTCTTCCGAGGAATCCGATCTTGGGGAGTTCGTGGGGCGGCAATTGACGCTTTATCCCAGAGCCGTAGCCCTTTGTGGCGTAATGCTTCTGCTTTTCGCTTTCTTTCTGAGCGAAACTTTTTGGCCTTTCTTTCTTCTTTCGATGGGTTGCTTTGCCTCGGCCTATCATTTTTACAAGAAAGCCGATGCGGAAGCGTCCATAGAGGAGTTCGGCGGAGTCGAGTCGGCCGCCCGGGGCGGCAGTCCGTCAACTCCTTCGCTCGCGACCGGCGGAGCTCACGGTGAGGAAGCGGACTCACAACTTTCACCCATGGAAAATGCCATTGAACAAGAAGTCTTTGCGCTTGAGATGGGCTATGGGCTCCTTACCCTTGCAGACAAGAAGAAAGGCGGAGATCTTCTCGACAGAATAACCGGGGCAAGGACCAATTTCGCCCGAGAAATGGGAATGCTTTTGCCCACGATCGGAGTGAGAGACAATATTGAGCTCGAACCGAACGAGTACCGTTTTCTTTTGCGCGGCAAGGAGATTGTTCGTTCCACCGTCATACCCGACAGAATGTTGGCCATGAGCATGGGCGGCGGAGACGCCAGCCGGCTTGATGGG
>JABGWD010000083.1 GCA_018645725.1 Opitutia bacterium | reverse complement strand
GTTTTCCTTACTCCCGAAACAACCCAAATCAGCATAGCCCTGATCATCGGTAAAAACGATTAGGATGTTGGGTTGCTTCAGCTTTTCTGCTTTCTTGATTGGAGCGGGGTAAGGTGCGGGCTTCGGATCGGCGTAAGGCACGAGGTAGCGTGGGTCCGGCTTGGTGCCCGCGGGGGCACCCTCCAGCGGCCAGGCAAACACCTCACTGGCATCCCGGTCTGAATGATTCAGCCGTGGCAACGTAGCAGACCATTGATCGAGTTTCTTTCGCAACCGTTCAGCGATCTTGGCTTCGGATTGCATGCGATTGATCAATTCATACGGATCCTTGGCTAAATTAAACAACATCTCCTGCTCCGTGGACCGCCATAGTTTCCAATCACCAATACGCACAGCCTGTGTATGCCAGAACTCCCAGAACATCGGTTGTGGCCTTTTAATTTTAGAGACTTCCCCGGTCAACCGAGGAAGTAAATCCACGCCGTCAAACTCGTCGGGAATGGTTCCACCTCCAGCCTTTAGGGTTGTGGCGGTGAGATCGAGCGTGGTCACCATTTCTTCAATTGTCGTACCTGGAATAATTTTGCCTTTCCAGTACGCAAACATGGGCACCCGTATCCCTCCCTCGAACAGGCTGCCTTTCTCACCACGCATGGGCACGTTGTTCGATCCATTCCAGACTCCGCCCTTTGTTCCCGGTGCTCCTCCAGGTAGCCCAGGTTCGTCCCTGCCCATCTTACTTGGGGCGCCGTTATCGCTGGTGAAGAGCACCATCGTGTTCTCTTCAAGACCGTGCTCACGAAGTTTGGTCATCACTCCACCCACAGCGTCGTCAATGGATTTGATCAGTGCCAAACCCATCCTTCTGCGATCATCTCTCCAATCATCATAATGCGGATAATCGAGCTTGGGGAATTTCTTGTAATAGGGATCCGATTTCTTGATCAATGGGATGTGTGGACCAAAGAGCGGGAGATAGAGAAAGAACGGATTGTCTCCAGCCTGACTGAAGTCGATAAAAGATTCACCGTACTTACCTTGAAGGATCACACGATTGGCGATGCCTTGGGGCAAGCCATTCCTGTTCTGATGGTCCACAGTCTTGCCATCGAGCGTAAGATTGGTTGATCCGCTTTCCATAGAGCCAGTCCAGTAGTAGTCAAAGCCACGAGCCCGTGGATCGTGCTTCGGATTAGAGCTGTTCGATGGGCCCAGGTGCCATTTGCCCGAGAAGCCAGTGAGGTAGCCTAGCTTTTTCATTCGGTCTGCGATTGTTAGTACTGGCTTGCCGGCCCTATCCGTACCTTTTGGATAAATACGGGGCATTCGACCGCTGCCCTCACCTGCATCGCTCTGGTTATGGGGAAAAGCGAACTCATTTTGTATTCTCCCAACCATCAATCCGGCTCGCGAAGGCACGCATTGCGGAGCCGAACTGTAACCGGCTTTCATCAACGCTCCGCCACTGGCAAGCTTATCCATAACCGGAGTATCAACATGTTTATCGATCCCGAAGAGGCCCAGGTCGGTGTATCCATGATCATCCGTATAGATCAGAATGACATTTGGTTTCTTGGCCTCAGCAGATGCAAGAAAGCGGAATGTCAGGAATAATGATAATGTCAGGAGCGAGTATTTTTTCATTTCAGAGAGTTCCTATCCGGTTCGTTGGCTTACGAATATTTCAGGCTTATTGAGAGAAGGAAGATTTATTCATCGCAATCCCAAAGTCGGACAGAATCAAAAAGGATAATGCATTCGGGTCCACCTTTGAAGGTGAAACGGTGTTTTCCATTGGCCTTTGGATTTATGATTGTCACTTTTTCGTGCTCATAGGTGTTGCCATGTCCATTGACCAGTACCCGGATTTTCCCAAGCTCATATTCAACCACCAGGTCGATCCATTTGTTAAGGGCCATTTCGGATTCAGGCTCGGAGAAAGAAGGACCGTCCGGAAGTTTTACCCGGTGCCCGCCATCCTTCACGATTCCGAGGTTAATCATATGGTGTCCGATCTGAAAGGATGGACGTCCGGGGGTAAGTTCCGGTTTGGCAAACTGGTAGCGCAAATGCATGACGAATTTCTTAGGTATGCGATTGATGTGGGCAACCGGTTCGAGCCCGAGATGATGGTCCCGTTTAAGGGCTTTCATCGCTTCCTCCTTGGATTTGAAAAGCGGACCGATAATCAATTTGCCATCTTCGATCTTCTTCCCCTTGGGTTGCCCCCAAAACTCACGGTTTAACTCACCGTCAAACTCATCGGAGTAGACAAGCTTGCCAGTTTTAAACAGCTCGGACTTAAACCTGGGCTCTTCGGCAAAAAGACCTAATGAAAAGATCCAAAAGAGAGTAAACGGAAGTTTAGTAAGGTGATTCATAGTAAGGAAATGTCTTCAATGTTTGAACTCTTACGGTTTTGAAAGTTCATATTATTCGATCGAAAGTCTGAAATAGTTTGCCTGCCTTTGCTTACTTTAGGCTTCTCATTCTTTGAAGGTACACAGCGGAGTTGGACTCGCCCCTTTGCTAATGCCAACAAGCAGGGTCAAGGCGGTAGAATTTCTTCAAGAGAGCGTAGACCTCAGGCCATTGCCGGCGTAGGTAGTGACCCCGCTCGAAAAAGGCCTCGGTTGCGCAAGTTAGCATTTCCGCCCGACGCCAACCCTCGTACTCGTGCAAGGCATAGCTTCTGATCTCCGGCCTGAGGTGATTGATCCACAAACTGGAAGCCGCGTCGGAATAGTTCTCATAAACCTTTTCCAGACGGTCATATACTTCATCCCGCATGGCCTTCCATTGCTCGTAGTCTTTCGAATCCTCGGATACCGGGATGCTTTGGGCGATCCCGTCCTCCGCAGAGTCAATTACGTGGGCGAATTCGTGTAAGGTCAAATTTCTTCCGTCCTCGAGTCCGGTAGACCGAACGCCCCTCCTTCTTTCAAGACGAGTTGGGCTGGTGACGTTCACTTCTTCCTGGACGTATTTCCAAACCAAATGCACTTCGTTCCGCCAAGCCGTGCCCCTGACGCCGGGACGATCCTTTATCCTGTTTTTGTATAGCTTGATCTTCCGAAGATGCCTGTAGTCGCTCATCTGCCTGTTTAGGATCAATAGACAGGCCTGAGCGGCAACCAGCATTTTCATCTCATCGGTGACTTCGAGGTCCACTCCGGTAAATTCAAACGATTCGACAAAGACCAGGATTCGCTGATCCAAAGGCTGTCTCAAATCGTTGGGCAGATTCAGGTACAGGCCAAGCTTGAGAAGTTCCTCCCGGTGCGAACGGTCCAGCTGCCAGTCCGCCTTTTGGCTTAATCGGTCGTTTAGGATTCGGCCCCTTTGATGAGCACTGTTTTCCTCGATCAACGAGGTGGCGAACGGGTCAGTCCATGGTCTGCCGTTTCCCACACCAAGGGCTCGCTTGACCTTTTTTCTACGAGTCAATTCGAGGAGAACCAATATGAGCAGGAACCCACCGAAAAAAGTAGTGCAGGTCAGAATCAGGATTTCCGGCTCCAGGTATTCGGGTTTTGGAGAGGTTATTCCACCATAAACCAAGATTCCCAAATTGATTAAGACCCAAGCGATGATGGCGAGCGTGAAGTGGCGCTTCTTGCTCAGGTCGAACTTTCCCATGGGAAATGACTTGGCTTTCCTGAGCTCCTTCGTGGCGCGTCTGTAGTCCAAGTAAAAGGGTAGCGGGAAACAGAGTAAGAAAAGGACGACCGGTATGGGGATTTCGGTGCCCGGAATCAACGGCATGAACTCGTAAGCGAGACATAGATTGAAAACCAATGAACCCAGTAGCCACGGAAGCCAAAAAAGCAGTCTTTTCTTCCATTTGTTATTCAAAAAAGACATTTCCTTGCCGTTGTTTTCACTTCGCTTTCTTTTTCTTGAGCTTCCGTGTTATTTCGGGGATCGGTGCGGAAGTCGGGTAGGGGGCTTGGTGGGGTTTGAGGTCGTCCCCTTGGGAAGTGGTCCATTTCTTCAACTCGGCCCGTAGTTCCACCATCTTACTCTTATACTTCGATGTTTCGGCGAGGTTGTTCAGCTCATTCGGGTCCTTGTCCAAGTCGAATAGCTCGAACTCGGGCCGGGTGTGGTATCTCTTCACGATGGCGGCGGCCTTGGGGTCGGTCTTGGCGGCCGCATACCAGGAATGCCAGTAGGCTCCGCGGCCGTCCGAGCGCAGGCGGTCGGAATGGTTGGTGTGGTAGGCATCGGGAGTCAGGTTATGGATATACTTGTACTTGCCTATGCGGACGCTCCGGATGGGAAAGACGTTCATCTCCTTATCTCCCGTATTTGTGGTGAAGATCTTGTCTCGATGAACTTTCTTTTTTCCAAGCAGCACCGGGGCGAAGGATTGACCGTCGATGTCCTTCGGGACCTTTCCGCCAGCCAAGTCGATCAGAGTAGGAAGAATGTCCACCCAACTGACCATGGCATTGGTCCGGAGGCCCGCCTTGATCTTGCCGGGCCAGTAGACCTGAAAAGGGACCCGCGTACCATAGTCGTAGAGGTTCCATTTGCCGAAGGGCCATTGTCCACCGTGATCGCTGGTGAATAAAAAGATGAAATTATCTCCGAACTTCTTCTTGGCGAATTGAAGGACCCGGCCCATTTCCTCATCCATGCCTTCAATGTCCGTCAGATAGCGTGCCCAGTGTTCGCGGGTCTCCTTGGTATCGATGAAGAATGATGGCAAGGTAACCTTCTTGGGATCGTAGTTCATTTCCTTGGTCCATTCGACATGGGGCCGGCGATCGCCGACCAGCAGGCAAACGGGACCATCGATCTTCTTTTTGCCGAAATACTTTTCCACCTCCACGGACATGCCGGTCCTTTTGGGATTGTTGAAGTCCATGCCTTCGAAGTCCCTGTTGCCGTGGGCAACTTTGCCGAAGGAAGCGACGTGATACCCCATGTTCTTGAGTATGGGCATTAGGAACTTGGTGCCCGGCTTAACCTGGCTATGGTTGGGGTGAGCTCCGTGCCGGGCCGGCATCAAGCCGGTGAGCAAGGAAAAGCGGCTTGGGCAACAGCTAGGGGAGGCAACGTAGGCGTCGTCGAAAGTCATGCCCCCGGCGGCAAGCAAATCCATTGTGGGCGTGCGCACGTCCTTCGATCCATGAATGGAGGTATCCAGGCGGCCCAGGTCGTCGGAGATGAAGACCACCAGGTTGGGCTTTCCAACGGCTCCCAAGCAATTGGCGGCAAAAAGAAGAGCGGGAAGGAATGATCGAAGCGTCAGGTTCATAAGAGAGGAAAGGCTTTGGGGCGGGGCAAACAAAGGTGATGATCGAAAAGTGTCTTGGGATCTCCGAAAGATCGAGAAGCATGGACAGAAGATATATTTTACCAATGTAATCAAAATATAATTACATTCATGCCAACTTTTTCCGGCTCACGACGAATTTCTCATCGTATTCGTAGCCCAGGCCCGGTTTGCCGGAAGGCTTGAAGTAGTAGCCGTCGAATTGGATCGGCTCTTT
>JABGWD010000082.1 GCA_018645725.1 Opitutia bacterium | reverse complement strand
GCATGGACGAGGACCAAGGTCCCCTCGCAATCGACGAGCAAGGCAACCGTGACGGGCTCTACGAGGACGGTGTGGTCTTCTACCTCGAGGGTCCGTCCTCAAAAAGTTTCACGCCCGGACAAGTCAACCGTTGCACCCACTTCGCTGGTGGGCGCCTCCGAGCCCGCCTACCCAAACTAGGCAACAACTACACGGTTTCCCTATGGTTTTGGAACGGCATGCCGGTCGACTCCCGCCCCATTCTCGGTTGGATGTTCAGTCGTGGTCGCGATCATTCCCTCAACGCCTCGGGCGATCACTTGGGCATGGATGCCCAGGAACGATTGCTCTTCAGCGACGGCGAAAAAACCTACCACGGAAAAACACCGGTCAAGCGCTGGACCTGGCGGCAGACCGCCTTGGTCCGGGAAGGCGGAAAAGCCAAAATCTACCTCGACGGCAAACTTGAGATCGAAGCTTCCGTCAAGACGGGACCGGTCGTGGAGCATTTCTTTATCGGGGGACGCAATGACAACCAGTCCAACTGGGAAGGCCGGTTGGACGAGGTTGCCGTTTTTGAAAGGGCTTTGAGCGAATCTGAAATAAAAAATTTAACTCATGGAATAATTCATGCAAACTGACTGGGAAAAACGCTACGCAGACGAGGACACGCCATGGGATAAGGGCGAGCCGGCACCTGGATTGGTTGACTGGATGAAGAAGCAAACCTTGGAACCTGGAACGCGTGTCCTTGTACCGGGATGCGGTCGTGGACACGATGCGAATGCTTGGGCTCTAGCCGGGTTCGAGACCACGGGATTGGATCTTTCCAACCTTGCGGTTACGGAAGCACAGGAACTCTACCAGTCACAATCCGGCCTCGCCTTCTTCCCGGGAGATTTCTTGGATGATTCCCCCGAGCAACCTTTCGATCTGGTCTTCGAACATACTCTTTTTTGCGCCATCGATCCAGAGAGGAGGAATGAATATGCAAAAGCCCTCGACCGCTGGCTCCAACCGGGCGGACATTTTCTGGCCATTCATTTTTTCATCCCCAAGGAGCAGGACGGTCCCCCTTTCGGGACCGACCTTGAGGAAGTTACGAGCCTCTTTTCCTCTTTCATGAACCTGATCGAACAATGGACGCCGCGGAACTTCCCCAACCGGGAGAAGGAGGAACAGATGTTTCTGTGGGAAAAGCCCATATCTTAAATTTCACCTAACCCGATCACTTCTCCTTGGGCTAAAACCGAGGGTTTGGTATATTGACAGGTGTGAACTTCTTTCGATTGGCATGGATTGCAAGCTTGGCTGTCATTGTCGGCTTTACCTCTTGGGCAAAACCGGACGAGATCTCTTTGCTCAAAGGCAAGGCCATTTTTGAAAAACAGTGCGCCGAGTGCCATGGGCTCCAGGGACAAGGCGTTGCGGGGGAATACGAAAAACCACTCAACGGGGATTGGCCCCTCGAGAAACTGATCCGGGTGGTTGACAAGACCATGCCCGAACTCGAACCCGAGGTTTGCCGGGGGGAGAACGCCAAGCTCGTCGCCAGTTATGTCTTCGAGACTTTCTGGCAAAAAGGGGAGATCCGTCCACCCCGCGAAATTTCCCTGGCCCGATTGACCAACCGGCAATTCCGTCAATCCGTGGCCGACTTGTTCGCCCAGTTCCCGGGAACCCGGATGCCCACGACCGTCAATCGGGACAATCGCGGGTTAAGGGCCACTTACTACGACGTCAAGAAGATGAACAGAAGGCACCAGAAGAAAAAGGAGCGGATTGATCCGGTGGTTGATTTCGACTTTGGCCCCGATGTCCCCTTCGAGGGAATGAACAAGGATGGATTCTCCATCTTATGGCAGGGTTCCATCGTACCAACTGAAACGGGTTGGTATGAATTCTTCGTACATTCTTCCAACGGGTTCTCCTTTTGGATTAATGCGGACGGAAAAAAGGCGTCCATTGACGAGACAGTGACCGGTGGAAAGGAACGCGAAAAGAGCATCCGCCTTTTTCTCCTCGGGGGGAGACCCTACCCGGTCTTGCTTGATTTCTTCAAATTCAAGGATCCGGTCGCCAAGGTCCGCCTGAGTTGGAAACCGCCCAACGGAAAAAAGGAGGTCGTCCCAAGGGAATTCCTTTTCCAGCAAAGCGTGCCTCCTAGCCTGATCATCCAGCAAAAGCTTCCGCCCGACGACTCGTCGGCTGGATTTGCCAGAGGAACCATGATCGAGCAGGCTTGGGACGAGGCGGTCACCTTCGCCGCCTTGGAGGCAGGCAGGTTCGCAAACGAAAAGATCGACAAGCTCGCCCAGACAAAACAGGAAGACCCACGGCGCAAAGAGAAGGCGGAGGAGTTTTTCCTCCAATTCGTAAAATTCGCCTTTCGCCAGCCTCTTACTGAAAAACAAAAAGAATTCTTTGTCCGTTCGCGCTTCGGAGAATCGAAAAGTCTTGCCCGGACGGTTGAGGAAATCGTTTTGCTCACCTTGAAATCTCCCCGCTTTCTCTACCCGGAGTGGCAAGCCCTTGCCAAAAAGGAAAAGGATCCCTACGTCGTAGCCACCCGGTTGGCCCTCTACCTTTGGGATTCTCTTCCCGACGAAAGGCTCCACCAGTTGATCGAGAAAGGGAATCTGAGCAAGGAATGGCAACTTGCCAACCAGGCCAAACATATGCTCCAAGATTCCAGAGCGCAGGCGAAGTTCAGAGATTTTCTTCTGCATTGGCTTGAAATCGACCAAAACGAATCTCCCAAAAAGGATCCCTCCCTTTTCCCCAAGTTCGACGACCAAGCCGTTGCGGATCTCAGGAGATCCCTTCTCAAATACCTCGATGAGGTGGTGTGGGAGAAAAAAGGCACACTCGAAGATTTGATTCAAGCCCGCGAAATCCCTCTTAATCGTAACATGGCCACTTATTACGGAGTCAAGAAGATCAAGGACTCGAACTTTACCGATTTCCCCCTTTATCCTTCGGGCGATCTTGGCCGGCAGGGTCTTTTTACTCATCCCTATCTTCTGGCCAACTACTCCTACACGGACCAGACTTCCCCCATCCACCGGGGCGTTTTCGTGGCCCGCAAGATTCTTGGCCGACGCCTCCGCCCGCCCAAAGAAGCGGTCTCCTTCAAGAACTCGAACTTCGACCCGAATTGGACCATGAGGCAAAAGGTAACCGCCCTCACCAAACCGGCCAACTGCATGAGCTGCCACGACCTTATCAATTCGACCGGCTTTCTCCTCGAGGGCTACGATGCAACCGGGCGAATCCGGAGCAAGGAAAGAGGGAAAACAATCGACACCAAGGTTACCTACTTTGATCGGGAAGGAAACGAACTCCCTATGAAGGGGCCCGGAGATCTCCTCAAGCACTCTCTGAGCAATGAAAGCTCGGAAATCTTTTTTATGGAAGAGCTCTTCAAGTACGTTGCCAAACAGGATCCTTCGTGCTATAAGGTACTGACAAACGAGAAACTGTTCAAAGACATGACCAACAACAAGTTGACCGAGCTCTACCTCCGACTTTGCCTCGAAGCCGCATCGGATGGGTTTGTCCATGTCCCCTGAGAAGAGAATGAACCCGAACCTGCATAGTGTGAACCGACGCGAAGCCCTCAAGGGACTCGGATTGTCGGCACTTTCCCTTCCCTTGATCTCGCAAGTTCAACACTTGGAGGCGGCTAGTGCCAAGGTTTCCACAAACCCCAAGCAGCGCCTCATTGTCATGTTCAGTCCCAACGGGACCATTCCCAAGCATTTCTGGCCCGACAAGGATGGCGAGGACTTCGAGCTCAAGTCCATCACCAAACCCCTTGAGCCTTTCCGGGACCGCTTGCTTTTCCTCAAGAAACTGCACAACAAGGTTCGGGGCGACGGGGACGGCCATATGCGCGGCATGAGCTGCCTGCTCACTGGAATCGAACTTTATCCGGGCAACATCCAGGGAGGCTCGGATACGCCTGCCGGTTGGCCCAAGGGCATATCCATCGATCACGAGATCGCGAACTTCCTGCAATCGAAGGAGGAAACCCGGACCCGTTTCGGGGCACTTCACTTCGGTGTCGGGGTTCTCGACAAGGCTGACCCTTGGACGCGCATGTCCTATGCCGGACCGAATCAACCGGTCGCTCCCTTGGGCGACCCCTACGAGGCGTACCGTAAGCTCTATGGCAACGTGAGAGAGAAAAAGCAGGTGCGCTCCATCCTCGACGATCTCAAGTCCGACCTTTCCCAGGTAGCGGACAAACTCCCTGCGAACGACCGAAAACTTCTTGTCGAACACACCAGGTTGGTCGACCGGATGGACAAGGAGTTCTCCCGGGCGGATCACCTCAAGGATCTCGCAAGCAAGCCCCCATCTTTGGAGGAGGGAATCGAAAACCTCAACGACAACCTGCCCACCCTCAGCCGGATGCAAATCGACCTGTTGGTCAATTCCTTTGTCAATGACTTCTCCCGTGTGGCCACCCTTCAGTTTACCAAGTCGGTCGGACAGGCCAAGATGAACTGGCTCGATATAGACGAACGCCATCACACCCTTTCACACGAGCCCGACAAGAACAAGGACGCCTACGAAAAGCTCGTCAGGATCAATACCTGGTTCGCAGAAGAGCTCGCTTACCTTCTTAAAAAACTCGAGTCCACTCCGGAACCTGGGCAATCG
>JABGWD010000081.1 GCA_018645725.1 Opitutia bacterium | reverse complement strand
CGCTTGAAGACATCGCCCTCATGAGGAGTTTGCCCAATATGCAGGTAATCTGTGCAGGCGACCCTCTTGAGGTACGTGCGGCAACAAAGGCTTTTTTCAAGGACCCCAAGCCCACCTATTTGAGAATCGGCAAAAAAGGAGAGGCTCCCATTCACGAAAAAATGCTCAATGATTTCGAGGTAGGCAAATCCATTTGCTTGAAGGATGGCCAATCCGTTGCCCTTTTGGCGACAGGCAACATGCTTCCAAATTGCTCCTCGGTCTCTGATGAGCTCGAAGAACACGGAATTTCTTCATCTCTTTATAGTTTCCATACGGTCAAACCCCTAGACAATGATTGCCTTGAAGAAATTTTCGCCGGGCATGAATATGTAATAACCGTCGAAGAGCATGGCAGGCTTGGCGGATTCGGTTCGGCAGTAGCGGAATGGCTTGCCAGTCAAAAACAGCCCAGGGCAAGGCTACTTACCCTAGGAACGCCTGATCAATTCCTGCTCTATACCGGTAATCAGGAAGAAGCCCGGAAGAAGTGCGGATTGGACAAAGCGGGTTTGCTCGAACAAATCACGGACTTCATTGGTCCGACCTGAAAGATTCACTCACCATGGCCTACATAGATTTCATTTCTCTGATCCACAAGTCCACCACTCGCGACTATGTCGCAAGAGAGACCGAATACCCCAAGGCAAAAGCAGCCGAAAAGGCGAAAACTTGGGGGTACGACTATTGGGACGGAGACCGTCGCTGGGGTTATGGAGGAATGACCTACGATGGTCGTTGGCTGAAGGTTGCCAAAGCCATGGCGGAACATTATGGCATCAAGCCCGGGGACAAAATCCTGGACGTTGGTTGCGGGAAGGGGTTCCTCATGTATGACTTCACCTTGGCCGTTCCCGGGGTTGAAGTTTTCGGTCTCGATATTTCCGAATATGCCAAAACCCATTCAAAAGAGGAAATCAGCGAGTCAATTACAATTGGAAACGCAAGCAATCTTCCATGGGGTGACGATTCTTTCGATTTCGTGGTTTCGATCAATACTCTTCACAACCTTCCTAATTACGACCTCGATTCAGCCCTTCGGGAGATTCAGAGGGTCGGCAAGGAAAAGAAGTATTTGTGCGTAGAGTCTTACCGCAACGAAGACGAAAAAGCCAACCTGCTCTACTGGCAACTGACCTGCGAGGCTTTCTGCTCCCCGGAGGAATGGGAGTGGTGGTTCGAAAAAACCGGCTACATCGGCGACCATAGTTTTATCTATTTCGAATGAAAACCAAAGCCGCCATACTGGTTGAGCAAAAGAAAGACCTCGTGGTCGACGAGATCGAAATTCCAAAGCTAGAGCATGGGAAGGTATTGGTCGAAATCAAATCTACACGCATATGCGGATCTCAACTGGGAGAAATTGACGGGGTCAAGGGCCCCGACCACTACCTCCCCCACCTGCTTGGGCACGAGGCAGGCGGAATCGTACGCGAAGTGGGCCCTCTGGTCACCCGGGTAAAAGAAGGCGACCATGTTGTCTGCCATTGGCGACCTGCCCATGGCATTTCCGGCCCGTGCCCTACTTATGATTGGAAGGGGGCTCATGTGAACGCAGGGCATATTACGACTTTCAGTCAATATTCTATCATTTCGGAAAGCAGGCTTACACCCATTGATCCGAAATACGGTCATGAAGTGTCCGCACTGATGGCAGACACCATTACCACGGGCTTCGGTGTCATCTCCAACGATGCCAAAGTTCGGATCGGCCAATCGGTGTGCATAATTGGAGTCGGGGGTATCGGACTCGGAGCCGTTTTGGGAGCCAAGCTTGCGGGAGCGAACCCCATCATCGCCGTCGACTTATTCGACCACAAGCTTGAGCAGTCAAGAAAATGTGGAGCCACTCACTCCATAAATACAAACGACGTCACATTGGAAGATGCTCTTTGTGATATCATTGGAAAACCTGAGGTAGAGGTAATGATCGAGGGGACCGGAAATCCCCAGGTTATTGAAAGGGCTTACGAACTCACCTCAAGGGAAGGCACCTGCGTTCTTTTTGGCGTTATCCGTTTTGATGAGAAAGTCAGCCTGAATACCCTCCCCCTTCATTTTGGAAGAACCCTGACTGGTTCCGAAGGTGGACAGAGCCAACCGCACCTCGATATTCCGCGCTATTTACGGATGATGGATGATGGCGTGTTTGATTTGGACGATTTCGTTAGTCATCGCTGCAAGCTCGAAGACGTAAATTCCGCGATCTCACGAATGCGTTCGGGCGAAAGCATTCACAGCCTCATTACCTTTTAGAACCTTATTCCCTTGCCTCAGCTTCCCGACTCGCCGTTCGATCCCCGAAAATCCGACCGATGATCATAGGGATTGATTTCGACAATACCATTGCCTGTCATGACGAGTCCTTCAGGAAGGTTGCCCTGAACGAGGGGTTATCCATCGACAAGGGGAAAAAGCCAAAGCAAGTGGTCAAGGATTTTTTTCTTGGCAAGGAGAACGGCAACCTCGAATGGACGCGAATACAGGGAAAGATATACGGATCGGATATTTCTTCAGCCGAGCTCTTTGACGGATTCCTGCCCTTTCTCAAGGAAGCCAATTCACTCGGTCACAAGCTGTTTGTTATTAGTCACAGAACCCGATTCCCCGCTTGGGGCGAGGAAATCGACCTGCATAAGGCGGCACTTCAATGGCTATCGGAAAAAGGTGTTCTCGCCCCTGACTCGCTTTCCTTGGAAAATTGTTTTTTTGAAATCAGTTTAGAAAAGAAAATCGAGCGCATCGAAAGGGAGAATTGCTCAATTTTCATTGATGATTTGGAGCAAATCTTGGAACACTCAGGGTTCCCAGATAGAACCAAGCAAGTACTCTTTGGCAAAAAGCATAGTACTCTTCCCACAGTGATGAACTGGGATGAAGCGCGGAAGCTTTTGAATAATGAGCAAGCCGCTTTGCCTCCCGACCCTGTGAAAAAAAATTGGGTTACTCTGCCTTACGACCAACACTTGAACTGCTTCCGCAAGCTTTTGCAAAAAAAAGGCAAAGGCGAGCTGACTGCAATGAAACAAGTAAAACGGGGCGGAAACAATTGCGTTTATAAAATCGAGATCGGGGAAGATGCGATATTGGGAAAAATTTATCATCGGGATACTCATGACTCACGAGATCGGTTCGGACAAGAAATGGCTTTCGTCAAATACTTGGCATCCATCCGAGTCAAGGAGTCCCCTCCGTTAATTGCCCAAGACCAGTCTGCTGGCGCAGCCTGCTTCGATTGGATCGATGGCACGAATTTTGATAGCGGATTACCTTTGTGCGATGATTACTGGAAACAATGCTTCTCTTTCCTGAAGAAAATCCAAGCTGGGAAAAAAACGATTGAAGCTCAAAATCTCCCCAGCGGGTCCGAAGCTGCGTTTTCCTTCCGGGCTCATTTCGCATTCCTGCAAAACCGTCGGGATTATTGGCTTAGCCATAGCGACAACCAGACAATCCCGGCGGAGATAAGGAGTTTTTTGTCAAACGACCTGGATGAACAATACAAAAGCTTGGCAAGAGAACTTATATCTCACCCTGATTTCAACAAGGAACTGGAGCAGGATGAGAAGATTATTTCCCCCTCTGACTTTGGGTTGCATAATGCCAAGCTTAAAGAAGATGGAAAACTGGCCTTTTTCGACTTCGAGTACGGTGGGTGGGATGACCCAGCAAAGACCGTCGCCGACTTCTTCGCCCAACCCCGACTCCCTGCTCCGCCTGAAGAATTCTCGACGCTACTATCCACTTTTTCCGAAATCCTGACTTCTCAGGTTATGAAACGATTACTCAAAAGATTACCTTTGGTCGAGCGAATCATCCGCCTCAAGTGGTGCTACATCCTCCTTAACGATTTCCACCCAGTCTCAAGCAAAAGGCGTATTCTTTCGGGCATGAGACCCAATTCCAAGGAGCAAATCCTCTCGTTAATGAATGGATTCGTAAATACAAACCCTCTTTTAACGAACTCGCTTTAAGCATCTTTTGAAGCCATACTTGATTTTTTCAAATGACAATTGATCTCAAGGGTAAGTCTTCCCTCATCATTGCGGGAACAAGTAATTTGGGGGTTGCCATAGGCAAAGCCCTGGCGGAAGCAGGTGCTGAGGTCACGCTGGCGGGCAGAAACGAGTCGAAGCTTTTGAAATGCTCCGGGGAAATAGGTATTGAGCCCCCGACCCTTTCCTTTGACCTTCAGTCCCAAAGTCAAATCCAAGAAGCCATCTCAGGCTTGAATACACTACCCGATATCGTCGTTCACGCTCAGGGCGGGAATCTTGGGAGGCATGAAGCAACTGCAGAAATCGAAGACTGGGAGGAGGTCTTTCAACTTAATTTTTTCTCGATCGTTCAAATCAACCGGATTTTGCTGCAGAGGTATACCGAATACGATAAAACAGCTACCATCATTCATATTTCCTCATCCAGCGCCGTTCATGGGAAAGGGGCTGCCCCATACGGAGCAGCCAAAGCCGCCCTCAATCACTACGTGAGAAAACTAGGCGAGGAATTCGCCCCAAAGGGTTTTAACCTGACAGGTATTATGCCGGCCCCGATCGAAGGGACGGACAACAACTGGGCCAAGGCCAAGGTTTCAAACCCAGCGCGGCACGAGGAGGTAAAAAACTTGCAAACCCTCAAAAGGTTTACCACTCCTGAGGAAATTGCTCAAGCCTGCCTGTTTCTTTGCTCACCATCAGGTATTCTTTTCTCCGGCAACGTCCTGTCCGCAGACTCATCCATCCGATAGACCTTTTAACTATGAAGAGCGAAAAAGAGTATTGGGAAAAAACAAAAAGCCTTCTTGGCAACGAGAGCCTCACTCTTGGTCCCTACAATACCTATCAATTACGCAAAACCCCTCGACGCTTTTTCATTACCTTGGCCTATTACAAGTTCGCGGCAAAAATGCTCCAACGGAAATCCAAAATACTAGAACTAGGATGCAGTGAGGGACTTGGAGCCACCATAGCAGGCGAATTCGCGGACAAGTATACGGGCGTTGATTTGGACGAAAATGCCGTAAAATGGGCTACGCAAAACTTTGAAAGTG
>JABGWD010000080.1 GCA_018645725.1 Opitutia bacterium | reverse complement strand
GTCCCCTTGATCGAGAAAGTTCCCACGGTTGTGTATGCGATTCGCCCGATGCCGGTTGGCAGGAAGTTCACGCATGACCGGGGTTTTGGAAACCCCATTTTTCAATTTGCTCAAGCCCTGCTTTACCGTGTTGAGCTGGGTGTGAAGTTCACGGGTTTCCGGATATTCGACCTTTTCAAAAAGCCGGTCAATGCCCCGCATGGGATTGAGTTCCGGGGTCAGCCACTTGGTCGGGTAAGTGCTAGCCGAGATGCGGAATTTTTCAAAGAGCAGGCCTTGTCCGTATTCCTGTTCGAGCGTCACTTTAAGCTGACCACCGGAAATCGGTTTCGTGAAATCGAAGATCGCCGCGTGGGGTTGCGATGCCTTGGGAGAAAAGGCCCAGCCCGCGTTTGGTTTCCCGTCTATTGCCTTGGCGACTTCCCATCCCCGTTGGGAAAAGTCGGCCCGTGGGTTCGAAAAAGAAAAGGCAACGGGCTCCTTCCCCTCCTCAACCCATTCGGCAGTCAACTCGCGCAAGGCGACGTTTTTATCCTTCCACTTGCCACCTTTCTTCTTGGGTAAGGCATCGATGCGGATTGCCCTGAGAGGTTTTCCTTTGGGAATCCGCAGGCTGAGGGTCCAGGTATCCTTGTCGGGGTTTTCTTTGTCCACGCTTAATGTCCCGTTTTTGGCCTGAGTGAGGGTGACTTTCTTCTTCGACTTCATCTTCAAGAGTTTGAGTGGTTTCCAAAGGGGCTCCTTGGCCATTTGTTTTTTCCACTTTGCGAGGGCATCCGAAAACCCCTCGGGTTTTGCCTTGATAGCCTCATTCAGTCGGAAAACCTTGTTTTCCATCTCCTTGAGTTCGGCGCTTTGCTCGGATGTCGGAAATGGCATGACCGGAGTTACCCGGTCGGCATCCTCGGTTTGGTTGAAAACGGCATAGAAGGAATAATAATCTTCGATGCTTATGGGGTCATATTTATGGGAATGGCATTTGGCGCAACCCATCGTCAATCCCATCCAAACTTGAACGGTCGTATCAACGCGATCTTTCACTGCTGCCACGCGGAATTCCTCGTTGTCGGTACCGCCTTCGTCATTTTCCATGGTGTTCCGATGAAAGGCCGTGGCTAGCATTTGCTCGGTAGTCGGTTCGGGTAGCAAATCACCTGCTAATTGTTCGGTGGTGAACTGATCAAAAGGCATGTCCCGGTTGAAGGCGTCGATTACCCAATCGCGATAACGCCAGACGTCGCGGTGGCGGTCTTTCTCGTAACCTTTGGTGTCTGCGAAGCGAGCCAAGTCGAGCCACATGCGGGCCCAATGTTCTCCATAGGCATTGGAGGCAAGCAAGCGGTCCACCACCTTGCCATAGGCTTCTTTACTCTGGTCTGCGGCAAAGGCGTCCGCTTCCTCGAGGGAGGAAGGAAGACCGGTCAAATCTAGAGACACGCGGCGAATCCAACTGTGACGGTCAGCGTCTGCGGAGGGTTTGATTCCGCTCTGTTCAAGCTTGTGGAGGATGAAATGATCGAGCGGATGCAAGGGCCAATTCTTCTTGTTCGTTTTGGGTAGAGGTGTTTTGACGGGCTTGTTGAAAGACCAATGCCTCTCGTATTTTCCGCCCTTTAGAACCCATTGCCTGAGTACTTTGCGGTCATTATCGGTGAGTTCGTGTCCACTGTCCGGTGGGGGCATGACGTCATCGGGGTCATGGCTCTCGATCCGCAGGATGAGTTCGCTGTTGTTTGCCTTGCCCGGTTCGAGTGCCCGATAACCCCCGAGGTCAGCCATAGCCCCTTCCTGCGTGTCCAGTCGCAACTTTGCTTTGCGGGCTTTTTTATCGGGACCGTGGCAGGAAAAGCAATTGGCGGAGAGAATGGGACGGATGTCCCGGTTGAAGGAGATTTTCTTCGACCCGTTCGTTTCGCCCGGATTGAGCAAGAGCAAACTGACTAGCGTTGCCTTCAATAGTTGCAGAGGAAGCCATTGGTTCAAATATCTTACTGTTTTCTCACTCATTTTTCACTGACTCGCAAAGGCAAAAGGAAATTTTGCTTGTCGAATTGTTGGAATTTTAAAATCCTTCTCATCATAACATCTACGGATTTTATCATCCACTATCATTTTTTTAAAACATAATACTTTCTTGACGTTTATTGTAGGGAAAACGGGAAATTAGCGGTGTATCATACCATTTCATTGAGTACGAGCCTTGCAATCGACACAGTTTGCCTTGTAGTTTTACCCCATGGCAAATGCAAGCATCAGAAAAGAATTCTTCAAGAGCCTTACACATGACAACCAGATCATAAAGCTTTTCGATCTAATGCCTGGAATTGCCTTTTATGTGAAGGACATGGATGGCCGCTTTGTTGCTCTTAGCCAAAAAACTTGCGAATATTGCGGGGTAGCCCAAGAAGCCGATGCTTTGGGTAAGACCGATTACGATTTTTTTCCTTCCAGCAATGCCGATTCCTACCGGGCTGACGATTTTTCCGTTATGGAGAGCGGTCAGCCTATTTTGAACCGCATTGAGACGGAACCCCAACAGGCGGGCTCCGGTCGTCTGGTGGTAACGACCAAGATTCCTTTGCGAAACGAGGAGGGGAAAGTTATCGGCATAGTCGGATTCTCCCGGCACGTGGACCGCTTGAGTGGGCGAGCAGGCACTGCTGATGATTTTGCAAAGACCATCGATTACCTGAAAAAGAAGTTCAATGAGCACTTGAGCACGTCCGAACTCGCCGAAATGGCGGGTATGTCGATCAGTCAATTCGAAAGGCGGTTCCGTCGTGCCTTCAGTTCGTCTCCCAGGCAATACCTGCTAAGACTGCGGATTGATGCGGCCTCCCGTTTGCTTACCTTTACAGCTCGGCCGATTGCCCAAATTTCAAAGGAATGCGGATTTCACGATCATGCCCATTTTACCCGGAGTTTCAAAAAGATGATGAACATGACCCCCTTGAATTTCCGCAAGAGACAGAAAGGAGAGTAAATCTCTTTTCTGTCAGGAATTTGTTTAAATCCTTCAAGCTCCTGTCATGGCAAGGAATACGATCTTGGCGGGCAACCAATACTTTGAGTCAGTTCGTGAGATGAATAGATCCGGGTGCTTTTGACCGAGCTTTTCTATGGAGCTCCAATCTTTTGAACCGCTCGTTCCTTCCTTGGAGTAATAAACCCATCCGTCTTGTCCTTTCTTTGCGAGTGACGACCACTCCAAAACCGTTTCCAAGGCAAGGCTCAACTCAGTTTCGTCAATTTTGTTGTCCTTGTTTCGGTCGAAACTCTTGATGGACGAGAGGTTTTCCAGAAGGAGTCCCTTGACTTGATCTTCTATGCTGGGTTCCTGCTTCTCGTCGGAGGCAGTTATTGACTTGCGTTCAGGCTTTACTCTTTTTTTTTAGCCTCTTCCGCCTCCTTGCCTTGTTCAAGCAACTTTGCAGCCTCGGCCGGATTTTCCGTCAGTTTTCCGAGAAACTCGGGTAGTTCAATCCCGACGTTCTTGGTTATTTGATGAAGCGGGGGCAGGGCTCCGACAAGTCCGGAAACGAAATTTGCGGTGTCGTTCTTTCCGCCTTCTCCTTTTCCTGAATCCCAGACGGTGACCGAATCAATCTTGAGGTTAGCGATGGCCTTTACCTGTTCGGCTACCAATTGAGGAAGTTGTTCGGTTACGAGCAAGGTACTCGCCATATCCGCACCTCCGGCGGCATGGACTATTTGTCCAAAACCTTCGGCCTTACTCTGAAGGGCCGCCAAGGTTCCTTTTGCCTCCGCTTCCATCAGGGATTGAATACCATCCGCTTCACCTTTCTTCAGTCGGCGGATTTTTTCGGCATCTGCTTCCGCCAAAGTTTCAATCTTCTTCTTCTCGATCTCCGCGGGAACGACAATATTAGCGTGCTGGCTGGCCTGCTCCCGACTCGCTCGAGCCCTTTCAGCCTCGGTTTCGGCTGCATAGGCTTCCTTAAAGGCTTCAGCCGATTTGACTTTCTCAGCGGCTACGGCAAGCCTCTCTGCTTCCGCTTCTTGTTCCCGTCTTGCTGCATCGGACTGGGCTACCTTGACCTTGGCCAAGTTTTCCCCCTCGGTTGCGATCGCCTGGGCACTGGAAACTTGAATCCTCCGTTCCCGTTCAGCTTCGGCTGAGCCAATTTCACCGTCCCGTTCCCGTTCGGCTACACTTACCTTCGCGTCGTTGATGGCCCGGGCCGACGCTTCCTTGCCCAGGGCGTCGATATATCCGGACTCATCGGTAATGTCCTTGATGTTCACGTTGATCAACTTGAGCCCGATTTTCTTGAGCTCAACCTCAACCCCGTTGGTTATTTTCTCGATCAATAGATCCCGGTTGGAATTGACTTCCTCGATATCCATAGTCGCGATAACAACCCGCATTTGACCGAAGATAATGTCACTGGCCTGTTCGCGGATCGCCTGCATGTTAAGACCGAGCAAACGCTCGGCTGCATTTTCCATTACGCCTCGCTCGGTTGAGACACCGACGGTGAAAGTGGAGGGAGTGTTGACCCGGATGTTTTGCTTGGAGAGGGCCCCGGTAAGCGAAATGTCGATAGGGATAGGGGTCAAGTCAAGCCACTGGAAGTCCTGAAGAACGGGCCATACGAAAGCTGCCCCTCCATGAACGCAATTTGAGGACTTGCCGCCTCTTGTCTTACCGTAGACGACCAGGATTTTATCGGAAGGACAGCGCTTGTAACGCTGAACCCAAAAGAAAAGGGTTCCGAGAAGAATAATGATTGTCGAAATGATGAGGATGAGTGCGAATGGCATGATTTGTCTTTCGTTTGGAGTAAGTCGTTAAAAAAGAATTCTGTTGAGTAAAAGGGTTCAGGATTGTTGTGGAGATTCGTTTTCAAGGGGTTCGACCAGGATGGTTTGTTGATCGACCAGTTCGGTAACCCGAACGGCTACCCGGTTGCCGATTTTCTTGTCGTGGTCGGTAACGGCCTTTACGATGCTTAACCTTCCTTGTACCATGACTTCGATTTGACCAAGCCCCTTTCGGCTGGGAGGAATGGGAAGATAAACCGAACCGACCTGACCGATCGCGTTCGAATAGTCCAAGGTTCCTTCCTGTCGAAGGCTGTGCAGGTAAGCCATGAGGTAGAAGACCATGGCCAAAAGGGCCGAACCCACGATAACTGCCACGAATGTCGATATCCCGATTCCATATTTGGCCTCCGTCATGGCCGCTCCCGTCCAGCCAAAGCCTGTGAAAAAGGCTCCGATCGTTCGAACGGAAAGAATTCCAGACGCTCCGCCTTCCCCTCCTTCGGCCAAATCCAAGTCCGCATCGAGACCATCCATCTCTCCCCCAATCATCGAGAGAACCATCTGAATCGAAAGAACCAAGCTCGATACGGCTCCAATCCCGACAAACGTCTGCAGGGTTGGAGAGAGGCCTTGCCAATATTCGATCATCGGGTTGATTGAGGGGTGCGTGGATAAGAGGAAAAATTAAATTATCAAAGGTAAAGGAATAAAGTTTCAAGCGGTCTTGAGTAAAGCAAATATTTTCCACATTCTTAGAATACCTTATTCACGAGGCATTTATCCATTATAAAAAGCCAGGGAATTTAGAACGGTCACTCGGCCCCTTTCCTCTCCGGTTTTTCAATAAGCATCGGAACGATCATCGAGCCAAGGGCGGAGGCAACGAATAGGTAGGCTCCCCATTGTATTGTGGCTTCGGATCCCCCCGGAAGTGTTTTTACGGTCAGGATCAGGAGGGCCAGGAAAAGTACCTCGACCATGGAAAATTTGCTTAGCCGGGCAGTCCATTTGAGAAGGGATGCAACGGAGCTGGAATTCGGGTGATGAACGGTTGCCAACCAATACAGGGAAAGCTTGAAAACGGGAAACACCACCGAAAAGAGCCCGAGGACCAGAGCAAGAAATAAATTGTCCATCAGGAAAAGATCACGAATAGCCCCGAATATCGAATAGGTCACGGTCTCGGTGGCTTCTTGATCCCAAAGCTTGACCAACCAGGTGAATTCTCCTGCTCTTGGTTCAATCGAGATAGTCGGAGCGACCAATCCGATGCCCAGAAAGGCTGAGGACAACAAAATCAGTAGACGGACTTTTGACACCTCGAGCTTACGCTTACCGCATCAGTTCGACCAAGTCTTTCAATGAGGAACCTTGAGGAAGAACCTGAATATTTATCCGCTTGACGGCGTTTGTCGCGGTTTTCGAAAGCTTCCTTTTGTTTAACCCAACCTTCAATTCATCCAGTTTGATTTCAACCCTTCCGGCCAAATCGTCGTCGACCGCATCTTCATCTTCGACCACTAGTTCGATGACGCCTTCCTTTTCATTCCGTATGCGGGCAGCCTTGATTGCCTCGTCCGTGGAAATGGTTTTTCCGCCCAAGTCGGACCAATCGAAATCTATGGAAAGACCCGACCAATCTGCGATCAGGGAATCGTCTTTTTCCTCGCTTTGAAAGACTTGGTTTCCCTTCCACAAAATCCGGTATTTGATATCGGGACCGTTTTCTCCGGCATCCCATGGATCCCCTTTCGCGTTGGTTGATTCCAACTCGATTTCGGAAGCGAAAATATAATAAGTAGCTCCTTCCGTTAAGCTACTGCCTTCGTCAACCTCGTTTCCCTGAGATTGATTTCCATCTCCTGGTTTCGAATTATCCGGCAATACGAAGAATAACGCGAAGCAGGCGACGATCGAAATAGGAATCGCCAAGTGCAACCAGGGCCTTTTGGGTGAATCGGAGTCAGTGATGTTCGACATGGATACCCTATGCAAAACATTGCATCGGGAAAAAAGGAAGACGAAAATGCCCGGAGTTGGAATTAGAGGGTGCTTTAGCCTTCGATTCCGATGTCGATCGAAGCGATTGATTCGACCATAAACCCAAAGCCGTTTTGCAGGTCTTTCTTGAACCGCCTGCCTTCTTCGAGGTAAAGCTCCAGCGCCGGATCGCTAAGTGCCGGCATTTCGAAATGGGGGAGTGGGGGGTGCGAAAGTTCATCGTAAACCGAGGCGATTGAATCGATGGGCAACATGGCATGAAGGTCATCGATCTTTGGCTTTGCCAGCCATTCTTCCGAAGGCAGGGGCAGGGAATCGACAAAGGAGGGCGTGTCCGAATCAAGAATGTCCTCGGCCCATCCCAGGACTTCGGCTCTTTGGTTTGAAGAAGCCAAGGGTTCGGCAGGAACCGCAGGGTTCGCAGGCGAGGAAGGTGGTTTTTCCCTAAATAAAAAAGAAAGAAAGAAAACGCAGATGATGCAAGCGAATCCGATCGACCAAACTGGAGGGAGCAACCTATTTGTATTTTTTGCGGTGGAGTGGTTTTTTTCGATGCGTTCTTCTCGAAGGGCATCCAGGGTGTCGCTGATTCCTTCCCCTGCAGATTCGGAGAGTTCATCATTTGCCTTCTCTTGGACGGCTTCGTCCCGCAACCGTTGCAAGACCTTCTTTTCCTTTTCGCCAAGGGAGGAGATTCCTAGAATTTCAAGCAAGGTTTTCATAGTTGTCTTTCAATTGTTCGGCGAACGTCGACAGTTTCCGACGGGCCCGGTGAAGCATGACTTTGGTTGCTGTTTTTCCTTTGCCCAAGACTTTGGCAACAGCCTCAATGGACAGGTCCTCCGCATAATGAAGGCGCAGGACCGCATAGGAATCTGCAGACAGCCGGTCCTTGGCCAATTGCCAAAGCGGGCCGAAAGCCGCCGGTTCGTCGACGGAGGCTTCTTCGACCGGGTGGTTGGGGAGGGAAACCTCCCG
>JABGWD010000079.1 GCA_018645725.1 Opitutia bacterium | reverse complement strand
CCCGCAACGGGACGCGACGTTGACCATCAGAATGACCTTGCCCTTGTGTTCGGCAAGGGAAGTTTCCTTTCCGTCAATGTCCTTGAGTTTGTGATCGTAAACCGAGCCTGCGTAGGCTGAAGATATTGCTGTCATAAGAGCGAGAGATATGAATTTCATGTCGGTTGAATTTTGGTTGGTTTTGAGAATTTATTGATCTGCTTTGGGCTTGGTCTCCCGAAGCTTGATGGGAACGTGGACTTCCGAGCGCTTGAAGAAGCCAAGGACGAACGGGCCGTCCCAGTAAACGGCGTAGGCATCGCCTGCAACTTCGTACTTCTTTTCCTTGGCGAGCCATTCCGTGAGCTTTTGCTTGTTCTCCATGAAGCGTTTGATCGAGTAGCTTCCCCGAACCCCGATTGCCACGACCTTCAAGGGGGCGATTTTCCGAACTTCCACTTCCTTGGTCGAGGCAATGTTCTTGATCCGGTCCTTGGCCCCGACAAAGAAACGCATTTTGCCCGGGTTGATATCCGCCTCCACGGGTGTGGTCATGGAAACGTCGTTGCTGCTGATGTAGCGGAACAGTTTTCTGAACAGTCCATTGTCGGATTGAAAGTAGGGGCCACTGGATTTTGCCTCCAAGGCAATCCGCTCGGGCAAGCCGATGATCTTGATTTCCCCGACCGGGGTCTGCTCGAACATCGACTCGTAAGCCATCAGGGAATCAATGGAAAAAAAACAAAGAAACAGAAGTAAGGAATTTCGTGACATCATGTTGATACAACGCTGAAAGGGTTGGCTTGGTTTGAAAACCTCCAACGTTTTCTTGCATTCTGCAAGCTTACCTGCGTCAAACTCGAAAATTATTTTTGTCATTCGTTTGGGTCGATGACCCGGAAAGTCAGGTTGATTCTTTTTCCTGTGGGCCGGGTGGTTCTCGGGATTTCGTGCTTCCAGAAATGCTGGGTCGGGCCTTTCATCATGAGCAGGCTCCCGTGAGCGAGCATGATCTCAGATTGGTGACCGTTTTTCCGGTAGTTCTTGTGGCGGAGCTTGAATTTTCGTTCGGCGCCCAGGCTGACGGAACCAATTACCGGGTTTTGTCCAAGTTCCTTCTCGTCGTCACTGTGCCAAGCAACGCGATCCTGCCCATCCCGGTAATAATTGATTAGGACTGAATTGAACCGGGTCCCGGCAATCGGTTCGATGGCCTTCTTGATATCAAGCAATTCGTCGATCCAGGGATTGGGATCCATCCGGATGCCGGAGTAGGCGTAAGATTTCCCCTCGTCCCCATACCAGGCTTCGAGCCTGGGGACGGGATTTTCCTTCCCATAGAACCGGATCTTATTCTGCACCCATTGCACTTTGTCGAGCAAAGACTCCAAGAGGCAGTTGGCTCGCGGAACCGCAAATACGCTTGGAAAGTACTCAATCTCTGCATCCGGCAAATCGAACGCTTGTCCGGTTTTGGGGAACAACTCTTCTTGCGTTGACATCACTCTTTTTCGGGCGGGAGGCGGAAGCCGAACACGCAACTCTCCTTTGCACTCGGTTCAGAGCGCCATGAAGTCAGGCAGGTTGAAAAAGGGCGAGGTTTTCGGCCTCCTTTTCCAAATTTTGAGAAAGCTTTTCCTCGAAATCCTCGAAATCCTTCTCGTCCATGCGTAACCTTCGCAAAATCAGTTTGGAAGGAGGTTTGCTCACCTTGTGCCCGCTATTCCCAAAACCAAGGCGGTGAATCGTTCCGTTGGCAAGGTAGACGATGTCCACAAGTTTCTGTATCTCTCCATCTTCGATGTCGTAGCGTTTGGTTCGGTCTTCCTCGTGGTGCCACTTCGTGACCGTTTCCACCATGGATGATATTCCCCACGAACGGGCGAGGTAACTGCCAAGCAAGTCGTGCCTGATATGTTTCCCCTCGGTTTCCCATTGATGGCAGTCAATCTTCTTGGCCCAAGTCGACTGGAGATCCTTGGAAAATCGCATTTGGTCGTATTTGCACTTGGCTACTTTTCCTATGTCGTGAAGAAGTCCGCAAGTATAGGCTTGATCCTCCATTCCCAAATTCAATTGCCCGGTTAACGTTGCGCTTGCCAAAGCAACCCCCACGCTATGCATCCAAAGTGATTCCAAACTGAATTCAATGGGGAGATCAACCCCCTCGTAAAGGGTCAGGATAGTGGTGTTCAGGGCGATGCGTTTGACTTTTTCCAGACCCAAGACTTGAACTGCATCGTCTATCCCCGTAATTCGGTTTGCCTGCCCCTGCCTGTGTTCGTGGGTATTGGCGACCTTGAGCAACTGAGCGAAAATGGAATGATCCATTTTCAAAAGATCCCGCAGGGCGTAAAGGGCGGCGTCATGGTCGGAGATGACCGTCATCAATTCGTTCATGACAACGGGAATACTTGGCAAATTTCCCTGCAGGGAACTTACGATGATTTCATATTCTGTGTCTTGTTTGGACATGCTTGTTTTGCAAACTCTTGGGTCTGGGATGGAGTTGTTAAGCTATTCTTATTTTATGTAGTACTGGAATGTCCATGAATTTTTTTATTTTAAATCATATTTTTAATGACGGATATAATTGTTTTTAGGGAAAACCAGTGGTTTTGTCTGCACTTGCCGGTTGGCCCAATCCGGTTATTCCCTTCCGCTTTTTAAGAAAACCTGGGGGGGGAGGGGAGGAAGAATGTCTTTCTCTCCGTATGAGAATCCACTGAAGCGGAATTGGACGGCACCTGATCTAAAAACGGAAACGATAGCCGATTTCGAAGTTCGGGGCAGCGTCCAGGTCTCTTTCCAGCAAAGTCGTGCCGTTCGCATTCTTGATTT
>JABGWD010000078.1 GCA_018645725.1 Opitutia bacterium | reverse complement strand
CTACAAGAGCGCTCCCCCTCTTTTTGAGAACCGTCCCGAGATCACCCTTGATTCGACTTACACTTATTTTTATCAAACCGGGGTTCCCGTCAGCCTTCAAATTACGACAAACCGTCCGGCCGATGCGTTTGCAGGAACGGGATTGCCTCCCGGATTGGAGGTTAATTCGACAAGTGGGTTTATTACGGGCATCCCCTCCCTTACGGGTAGCTTCACGTCGACACTCGAGGCAAGTAACCAGTTCGGTTCATACGGCAAGACTCTTGTCCTGGAAATAAGAGACTACTCTGCGTGGCGATTCTCAAGCGTCATAACGTTCCCCGGTTATACCGGAGTTTCCGAGATTTCCGATTTTCCCGTTTACCTTGAACTGAACGATTCGCTTCCGGGCTTTACCTACGAGCAATTCGCTTCTCCTTACGGATACGACCTTCGGTTCGTGTCGATTGCCACCAACGAGGAACTCGAATACGAGGTCGTGAATTGGGATCCGACCGGCAAATCCTCTTTTTGGCTCAAGCTACCCAAACTTGACGGCACGACTTCGATCAAGGCGCTATGGGGCAATCAAAGCGCTCTTGTCCAGCCGGAGTACTCAAAGGATGGCCGAATATGGTCAAAGTTCCGGGGGGTTTGGCACATGGACGGGACGGCGGATGATTTGGTCAAGGAATCGAGCAGTAGTTTTCACGCCATCCCCTATAATTTCGAAACCCTGAGAGCCCCCGGAGTCATCGGTACCGCTCTTTCCTTTGACGGCGTCAATGATTATCTCGACATGCCCCTTGATTCACATCCTCCGGACGATGCCCGACAAGTTACTTTTTCGTTTTGGAGTTATGGTGGAACCAAGCATTTGAAATCTAATTCGATTTTGGAATCCGGTTCCTCCTTGGGGCGCCATTTGAACATTCATCTGCCTTGGCCGAATGCCAGAGTTTATTGGGATGCAGGAGTGGGAGGGATCGACCGAATTGAAAAGGAAGACCCGGTTTACAGCGGAAGATGGACTTATTGGGCATTCCAAAAGGACCGGGATACGGGAGCCATGTATATCTACAGGGATGGTGTTTTGTGGCAGTCCGGGTTCTCAAAAACCCGTCCTTTCGGTTCCCCGGTCGACAGTTTTCGGATCGGTTCGGCAAGATATGGCGGAAACTATTGGCATGGCTTGCTGGATGAATTTCGGATGAGTCCAAGCATCGAGTCGCCGGATTGGATTCTCGCTTCCTTTTTGAGTCAAAGCCCCGGAACGAGCTTTGCCCAGATGCAGGCAGTTCAAGGTCCTCCCACCATTCTTGCAGGTCAAGTAGTCGAAGGATATGCCAATGATCCTGCCCGGCAAGTTTCGTATCAGGTCCGTACTTTCCCGAGCGCCGATTCCTTTTATGCGGTTGGCCTGCCGGCGGGACTGGACCTGAATCAAACGACCGGTGTCATTAGCGGTCAACCCCTCCAGGGAGGGAGTTATCAAGTCACGATCACGGCCCAAAATATTTTTGATTCAGACCAATCCGTCATCCAGCTTGCAATCGTCGAACTGAGTGGCTTTACCCATCAGACTACGCTTGGTTTCTCAAGTTATTCAGGCGCAACTCTCAATGATTTTCCCGTCTTGGTCAGGCTTGACACAAGCATTCCCAATTTCAGCCTCAAAAGCTTCAAGTCGCCAGCGGTCAATGACCTTCGCTTTTTTGACAATTTGGGTCGCGAACTGAGTTACGAGATCGAATTGGTTGACCATGCGAAGGGTTCGCTCGCGGTTTGGGTCGAGGTTCCGGAATTGAGTTCTTCCACGACCATCAGCGTAAATTGGGGGAAATCAAGTTTGGCCGACAAGCCGCCTGTCTACGCGGATGATGGATCGGCTTGGTCGAACGGATACCGTGGAGTTTGGCACTTCCGGGCCATGAACGAAGTCGGCGTTCTTACCGATTCATCCTATTACCGCAATCATGCCTTGGATGAGTTTGGGTTCACCCAGAACGATTCGGTCGTTGGCACAGGTCGGAGCTTGTCCGGGGGAAGCGAGAAATTCATTCGCGTGCCCTCTTCCTTCTCCCTGGATCCACTCCATGAGGAAAGTTACAGCTTTTCCGCTTGGATCAGGTTGGAAGAGGAACCTGATACCGTAGCCCTCGATTCGGTTTACGGCATGGGATTCCTCATGCGCCCAAATGATTCGTACTTTAGCGACATAGAGACTCTCCTTGCACTCGAACCGCAAGCTGCCGGAGCACGCATAATGCAATCAGGACCAGGGCAGGGTCTGTACTTGAACGGTGACAATGCGTTCAAGAACGCCGGGATTGGCATAAATCGGAATGACAATTACATGAGCTTGTTCCTGACCATGTTCACCCCCGCTGAATCAGGCCTGCATCAATTCCGTTGTTCGGACAAAGACGACCGAGCGACGATCTGGTTGGACCTGGACAAAGACGGGATATTCGAACTATCCGGGGCTGATGGATCCGAGAAAATGGGAGGCAATAACAATTTCACTTCCGATCCGATTAACCTCGATGCCAATCAATCCTACAAGATGGCCATTGCCCATGGCGAATGGGGGGGCGGTTCGCGTCTGCGCCCGTGGTTCCTGACTCCCAGTTACGACTGGCGAGTCATTGATCCGAGCGATCCGGGGCAAACCGGATTTTTCAAGGTTCCTTTCAGTTCGGAGATTTCATCGCGCCTGAGTCCATTTCTTCTTTACCAGCATGGTGCCAACGAAAAGGCGTTCGTCGGCGGTTCTCAGTTTGGAGCCACGCATTACTTGACCGGACAGTACGTCACGGCCACCGCAGGTCACGGCTTGCCTTATTCGCAGTGGAAGCACTTGTTCGTCAACGTTGATCACGCGAATGGCTCGGTTCAGGTTTTCTTGGACGGAAACCTCTCGGTGACTCAAAGTTTTGCCGCGGGTTCGATATCTCCGGCCATTCCGGGGCAGGATTGGCTTTTGGGACAGGGAACCGTTCCCTCAAGCTTGGACGAGGTCAGGTTGGCCAATCAATCGCGATCCGCTGATTGGGTGCAAGCAGCATACGACAATCAAAAACCTGTCCCCGCATTCCCGTCCATCTCCTCGGTAACGGGTTCGCCGAGTTTTACGTCCGTTTCCACTTTTGTCATTCAGGCGGATCAGCCTTTTGAGCATAATGCCACTGCGACGGACAGCCCCATCGCAGGCAGGCCCATCGCATTCACTGGTTCCGGTTTGCCCGGTGGTCTCATCCTGAATCCAATTGATGGCAATCTTTCCGGTACGCCTTCCGTTGCCGGTTCTTTCCCTTCCGTAATGAGAGCCCTTTATTCGGACGGGCAAAATGCCGAGCAGGATTATGATTTTACGGTTCTTCCCGCTCTTCCAAAAATCTCAATCGGAGACCCTCAAATTATTGATTCCGGCAGCATATCCGTTCCCTACGAAGTTTTGGCAACGGGCGGGGTCGACCCGGACGTATTCGTGCTTGCCGACGTTGTCGATCAAGGAACGAACTTCTATTCTTGGCAATATCGAGTCTCCGTAGGAAAAGCGGGTCTCGGGACAGGCACGGCAACCGTTAGCGGGTTGGCACCGGATCAACGGTATTACGTTCGCCTCTATGCTGAAAACGTTTCCGGTTTCGATTGGACGGGCAAGGAATTTTCGCCCCGTACTCAACCGGAGTCAGAGCATCTTCCCTTTGGCTTGTCGATGTGGTTTGACGGAGAAGACGTGAGCGGCGACAAGAGCAAAGCGCCCGACGGTTTTTCCATTACGCGCTGGCGGGACAAGTCAGGCAAGGACCGTCACATGGAAAATGCCCTGGGTGACCCTGAGATCAAACATGATGGTTTCGGAGGCAGGGCAGTCGTCGATTTTGACGGAAATGACCGGATGAATACAAGTTACGATCTACGCGCCGGCAGTGAGATCTACTTGTGGAGGCTGAGTGGCTATACGGCCTTTGGCGTTTCCCGCTACAAGGGCGGAGACAGTGAACGGGTTATCACCTCGGTAGGTGGAAATTGGTTGTTCGGACATCATGGGAACCGGATCGGGCGTTATCATTTCGATGGGTGGCTTGATCAGGGATTTGCTGCGGATACGAACTTCCATATTTTCGAAACCGTTCAATTTGGTCGCGCTACCAGTAACGACCCATCCGGTACCGTTTGGACGGATGGGATAGAGGGTTCCTACTACAGGGGTTCGAAAAACGGCTCGAACAATTGGTGGTTTATCCCCTCGAGAATTGCCTTCGGAGCCATGACCAATGGCGCTACGCATGAGTCCTCCAAGGCTCAGGTTGCGGAGTTCCTGTTTTTTCAAGGTCAGGTTCAGGAAGAAGACAGGCTGAAGGTGGAGGGTTACTTGGCTCACAAGTGGGGCATCCCCCTACCCTCCAATCACCCGTGGTACCTGAACCAACCCACTTTTGGGGAAATTATCGTTACGGGATCGACTCCGGTCATCGATACGAACCGAACGAATGGTCCGACGGTGGCAAACCGTGCTCCGGCCGGATTGAAGAAGACCTCGGCGACCTTGACCGGTCGGCTTGTAGATGCCGGTTTAGGAACTCTTTATTCTGGGGTCGGTCAATCCGATTATGACCCGAATGACGTTTCGGGCTTGAAGTTATGGCTTGATGGTTCCGATATCGATGGTGATGGCGTGACGGGCCCTGCCAATCCCCCAACCCAAGTTCCATGGGATTTGTCCCAGTTGAGTCCGGAGCTTTGGTTGGATGCGAACGGAACGGTCAACGGAGCGATTTGGATGGACCGGTCGTCAAGTGGAAACCATGCCACAGCCAATGGGAACCCCGATACGCCCTATATCGAAGATAACTTCCAAAACGATCTTCCAGTCATGAGGTATTCGGGCACCGATGGCGAGTACCACAGTTTTCCCAATATTACTGATATCCGTACGGTTTTCTGGGTGGTT
>JABGWD010000077.1 GCA_018645725.1 Opitutia bacterium | reverse complement strand
TATGATTTCGCGCACGGACAATCCGACTCGATCGAAGGAATCACCCACTCTCTCTGTACGCTCGAATTCGAGCATCACCGCCCGCTCTACGACTGGTTTTGCGAAAACCTGGACATTCATCATCCCCAACAGATCGAATTCGCCCGCCTGAACATGACCTACGTCGTGATGAGCAAGCGCAAGATGTTGCGCTTGGTCGAGGAAGGACACGTCGACGGATGGGATGACCCGAGAATGGCAACCCTGCAAGGAATGAGAAGACGGGGGTACACGCCCGAGGCCATTCGCGAATTCTCCGAACGGGTTGGCTTGGCCAAGCGGGAAAACATGATCGAGGTCGAACTCCTGGAGCATTGCCTTCGGGCGGATTTGAACAAACGGGCGGTCCGCAGGTTGGGCGTCCTCAATCCGCTCAAGGTCATCATCGAGAATTACCCCGAGGGCCAAACGGACGAAATCGACGCGGTCAACAATCCGGAAGATCCCGAAGCCGGCAAAAGGAAGGTTTCTTTCTCGCGGGAAATCTTTATCGACCGGAACGATTTCATGGAGGACCCTCCAAAAAAATACTTCCGCCTTTCCCCGGGAAAGGAAGTCCGCTTGAAATATGCTTACTATGTGACCTGCAAAGAGGTGATCAAGGATGAGAGTGGAGAGATCAAGGAATTGATCTGCACCTACGACCCCGAGAGCAGGGGTGGAGATTCACCCGATGGCAGAAAGGTCAAAGGCACGATTCAATGGGTGGATGCCGCAACGGCAGTCAAAAGCGAGGTAAGGCTTTACGATCGCCTCTTTCTTGCCCCAAACCCGGAAGAGACTGAGAATGGGGGCGATTTCACCGACAACCTGAACCCTGAATCCCTTGAAGTGAATGACAACGCTCTTGTCGAGTCAAGCGTGCTCGAGTTCCCTCAAGGAGTTCCTTTCCAACTTGAACGGATCGGCTACTTTTGCATCGATCCTGATTCCCAAGAAGAAGGGTTGATCCTCAACCGAAGCGTCGCTCTCCGCGACAGCTGGGCAAAAGCCAACAAATAACCAGGGGAATAGCTATTGGCTCTTGCAGGTTTCATGCTTGCAAAAAGCAGGCATTTTGAGAACATGAAAAAAGCTACCCTTGTCCTTAAAACATAAAACCAGCCTAATATATTATGAGCAGTCAAGAGTCAGAACCTGATATGAAATTATTCTGGGGGTGCTTCATCGCCCTCATCACAACTGCCTTTGCGTTCATCACGAGAGCATTCCTCGTAAACGCCGAGCCTTTTTGGCCAAGCACCTTCGGCTTGGATCAAGTCCAAGGCCAAGAGCTTTTTGGGGCTGGCATTTGGCCGTTTGCGATCAGCATCATCGTGTTCAGCTTGATTATCGACAAAATCGGGTATCGTGCAGCGATGATTTTCAGTTTCGTCTGCTACGCCTTGTATGCAGTTTTGGCCTTTTTGGCATACGGCGTCGTCACTGCGGAAGGTCTGAGTGGCACGGCTCTTGAAGATGCGCAAACCGAAGCCTACAATTTGCTCTACTGGGGATCCGTAATTCTCGGGCTTGGAAATGGTACCGTAGAAGCTTTCATCAATCCCGTGGTCGCAACCATGTTCAAAAAGGACAAGACCAAATGGCTCAACATTCTGCACGCAGGATGGCCCGGCGGATTGGTCATCGGCGGGGTACTCACCATCGCGCTCGGAGCACAGGCCGCAGAAGACTGGAGAATCCTTATTTATCTCATCGCCATCCCTGCAGTCGTATACCTTGCGATGCTTATCAATGCGCGTTTTCCAGTTAACGAGCGCGTTGAGGCGGGAACCAGTTACAAGGAAATGCTGGCTGAATTCGGAGCTATCGGCGCACTTATAGCCGGGTACTTGATTTTTAGACAGCTTGGCATGGTTTTCGGATGGACTGACGTGATCGTTTATGGACTTACCGCAGCAGCAACGGTTGGCTACGGACTCTACTGCAAATCACTTGGTCGCCCACTTTTGATTTTCATGTGCATCATCATGATCCCGTTGGCTACCACCGAACTCGGAACCGATGGAGCAATCACTGGCCTAATGGAAGAACCCATGAAGGCAGCAGGCCACAATGGTCTTTGGGTTCTAATCTATACGTCGGCCATCATGATGGTACTGCGCTTTTGGTTTGCCGGACCCATCGTCAACAAACTCGGTCCATTGGGCTTGCTCGCCACATCGGCGGCTCTGGCCATTGCCGGTCTTTATCTACTAAGTTCGGCATCCGGCTTGGCAATGGTTTTCGCATGCGCAACCTTGTATGGGTTCGGAAAAACTTTCTTTTGGCCGACTACTCTCGGCGTAGTTTCCGAGCAGTGCCCGAAAGGCGGAGCTCTAACCCTTAATGCCATTGCAGGAATCGGCATGCTCGCCGTAGGAATTCTCGGTGGACCAGTCATTGGGAAATTGACCGAAGACTCCATCAAAGCCTCGATCGAAGAGGCTACCACCGAAGAAACGTACCAAGCCGTCTCCAATGACAGCACTTACTTCCTTGGTGATTATACCGCAGTAGATGCAGGGAAGGTCGAAGCGCTAACGGACGAAAAAGAAAAAAAGACGGTTCAAGAAAGCATACAAAGTGGAAAACAAGGTTCGCTGGCAAGCATTGCCATCTTTCCAGTGTTCATGTTGTTATGTTATCTCGGTCTGATCTTCCACTTCAAATCGAAGGGTGGCTACAAGCCGGTAGAGATTTAAAGTTTACTTTTATTCCCTTTACAAAAAAAACCATATCCTGTGGGATGTGGTTTTTTTTGCGTCAGGTCTGACCTTCCAGCAAGCCTGCCAATCACGTCAATAATCCCAATACATTAATTATGGCTAAGAAAAAACCCCTGCGAATCGGACTAATCGGATACGGCTTCATGGGCCGCACTCACTCAAACGCTTTCCGCAAAGTACCGAACTTCTTCGACTTGAAGTACGAACCACAATTGGCTGCAGTTTGCGCCCGCAACAAGGACCGGGCCCAAGCCTTCGCCGATCAATGGGGATATGAGTCTGTCGAGACCGACTGGAAGAAGCTGATCGCCCGGGATGATATCGACGTAATCGATATCGCAGCCCCCAACAACGTACACCACGACATCGCGATTGCCGCCGCCCAAGCAGGGAAAGCCATCCTTTGCGAGAAACCCCTTGCTCTGGACTGCAAGGAAGGGGAAGCCATGGTCAAAGCCGTAGAGAAGGCAGGCGTGCCAAATATGGTGTGGTATAATTACCGCAGGGTTCCCGCCGTGAGCTTGGCCAAGGAGATGGTGGATGAGGGCCGCCTGGGTAAAATCTATCATTACCGGGCTAATTTCCTTCAGGACTGGACGATCAATACAGACTTGCCCCAAGGCGGAGAAGGTCTTTGGAGACTGGACGCAAAGGTAGCCGGAAGCGGCGTAACGGGTGACCTGCTCGCCCATTGCATCGATACGGCTATCTGGTTGAACGGTCCGATTGTCGAAGTGAGCGCCATGACCGAGACTTTCGTCAAGGAACGCGTGCACACCAAGACCGGAAAGAAGCAAAAGGTTACCATCGACGATGCCTGTGCCTTTTTGGCCAAGTTCGCCAATGGTTCCCTCGCGATCTTTGAATCAACCCGTTATGCCCGTGGACACAAGGCTTTGTACACCCTCGAGATCAATGGTGCGGACGGTTCCCTTGCTTGGGATTTGCACGACCTCCATCGCCTCGAATATTACGATTACGACAAGGAAGACCCCAAAACCCGGGGTTGGAGATCCATTCACGTGTCCGACAATGGCGGAGAACACCCCTACATGGACAAATGGTGGGTGCCCGGTCTGAACATCGGTTACGAGCACAGTTTCATCAACCAGTTCGCTGATTTTGTCGAAGGCTACGGGTCACGCAAAAAGCGCCCTCTTCGACCTGACTTCCGCGATGCCTTGGAAACCCAGTACATTTGCGAAGCCGTCCTGGACTCCGGTAAAACCGGGCGTTGGAAAAAGGTAGGCAAGATCAAGGCCAAATAACAGGTTTTGTTTTTTATCGACAGAAAAGAGCCGCCCAAGGGCGGCTCTTTCTTGTTTTGGGGAATTCTGAAAAATGCATTCTTTGTTCTTGCCCTTTGATTAGATCGCAAAAAGGTATGTTGGAATGAAAATCAACCTGTTTATATTTTCCGTTTTCATCACGCTGTGCCATGTTTCAAGCGCCGGCGATTGGCCAGGTTGGAGAGGCGAAGAACGCAACGACTTGTCCAAGGAAACCGGATTGCTTCAAGCCTGGCCGGAAGGCGGCCCGGAGAATTTATGGGTAATCAAACTAGGAGGTTTGGGGTACTCGGGATTCTCCATTGCCAACGATCATTTGTTTACCTTGGGCGCGTTTGGGAAGGAAGAGAAACTTCTCGCCTTCAACGCTTCCACAGGAAAGAAAGCGTGGGAACTGACGACAGGCGAGCTTTTAACTAACAACTGGGGGGATGGACCAAGAATGACACCTTCGGTTTCAAATGGTCTCGTTTATGCATTGGGTGGTCGCGGAAACCTTGTATGTGCAGACGCCAAGACCGGGAAGCAACAATGGAAAGTTCACTTGGTCAAAGACCTTGGTGGGAAAGTGCCCGGATGGGGATACACTGAATCCGTCTTGATCGACCAAGGTCGCGTAATTTGCACGCCGGGAGGAAGTAACGGCGCTCTTGCCGCACTCGACGCAAAGTCCGGCGAGGTTTTGTGGAGGAGCAAGGAATTCACCGATGGAGCTCAGTACTCCTCCCCTATCGTGATTGAGAGCCACGGCAAAAGGCAGTACGTGCAACTCGTGATGAAAAACTTGGTGGGCGTCGAAGCAAAGACGGGCGGGGT
>JABGWD010000076.1 GCA_018645725.1 Opitutia bacterium | reverse complement strand
CGGGAACAACAGCTTGCCTCCGCCGTCTCCGAGCCAGAAGAGTCCGGAAAAAAAGAGAAGTCTCCAGCAACGGCAACCGACAAGGCAACTTTCGGATCAGAACAACTAGGCTTGGCCAAAAGCGATGGTGCGAATGCTGATCCAAGCGCATCCCTCGCATTCAAAGCATCCCGCCTGAAGGAAAGTCAGGATGCGCCTGCAGGGGATGAAGCGGAAGTCCAAAAAGAATTGATAGCGAACCTTGATCGTCGGGCATTGAAAGGCGCTGACGAAGTACTGGGCAAGCGCACCGCCAGAAACGTCGAATCACTGAATAGTAGTATCGCAAACGACGTTGAGGCGATCTCGTTGGCCGATGCTTTTGCCGGACCCGTGCCTGAATCTGAATCCGCCATTTTTTCGATTGATTCGGACTCGGACGCTCTGCCTCCGCAACCCGGCGCTCCCGCTCCCTTCCAATCAATTCCTGAACCCGTTGTCTCCCTGGCTCCAGCAGCGCGATTAGCCCAAACAGATCTAGACAAACAAGCGATCGCCAAAATAAGCTCGGGAACCAGCGGTCGAGGACCAGAAGTGCGAGCAGCAGCGGGTTTTGTTGCGGAGAGTGCAACAGAACTTGAGGAATTGAAGGAAGATGGAAACAATCTGGCACTCAGACGAGCTGCTAGTGATGACCGCCTTGGTATAAACAAACCACAGGACTTGGCTGCAGAGTTCAAGATCAACACCGTACGAGGGCACGAGCTTTCAAAGGATTCTGGAGAAACGAAAAAGAGAGCTATACAGTCTTATCCAGTTGATCAAAAGAGATCCAAGCCGGTTTCCTGGACGGATTTGGTAAGAAAACCGTCTTCTTGCTTCCTGTTCAAAAAGGACGGACAAGCATTGGGAGAAGTCGTAGTCATGCAATCCGCAGGGAAAACCAGCGTAATTCGACGAATGGGTGAAATCAGGCAAGGAAAAAGATTTTTGCTCACACCCGGTCAATTCGAGCTTCGCATGACCAACCAACTCGGTTCCGTGGTTATTATTTCGGGTGAACTGAAGAGAAAAGCAGAACGCAAGGACGTCGAGTCCAAAGAAGCGGAAAGCAACTCAAAGGGCTCCCGTGACGGAGATTACGAATTCGTGGCCAAAGAAGCTTGGTGGCTGGATCAAAGCGAGGTTCGCCAATCCTTGCCCGTCAACGAACTTGCCCGCTAGTAGGGCACATCCGTGATCTCACAGGCTGTGCAGGCCACGTCCATCGACGCTCAACGCAGCTTCCTTAAGGGATTCCGAGAGTGTCGGGTGGGCATGGATAGTACGGGCCAAATCCTCGGCCGAACCACCGTATTCCATATGGGCAACGGCTGAGGCAATGAGCTCCGAAGCTCCCCGGGAAACGATTTGCACTCCGATCAAACGATCGGTTTCGGCATGAGCCACGACCTTCACTACTCCATCGGTTGCCCCGGTAGCCAAGGCTCGCCCATTCGCAGCCAAAGGGAAAGTGCCCGAGCGAGTAGGAATTTTTCTCTCCTTGGCCTGAGCTTCGCTCAATCCGACGTTGGCGATCTCCGGGTCTACGTAAACGACCCCCGGCACCATGTCGTAATTGACGTGACCTGCCTGTCCGGCGAGGATTTCGGCGCATGCGACCCCGTCCTCCTCGGCTTTGTGGGCGAGCATGGGACCGGGAATCAAGTCCCCGATTGCCCGGATACCCGGGACGTTCGTGGAAAAATTCGCGTCCACGAGAACCCGTCCCTTTTCATCCTGCTCGACCCCGGCCTCGGATAACCCGAGACCATCCGAACAAGGGGCTCTTCCTACGGCAACCAATACGCGATCGGCATCGATCTCAGCGGATCCTTTGTCGTTTTCAATCGTCAAAGTGGTTTTGGTCTTGGTCGAACGGGCGGAAGTCACCTTGGTCGAAAGCATGAACTCGAGCCCTTGCTTGGCAAGTATCCGACGGGCGGCTTTGGCCACTTCCGGATCAAGTTGGGGACAAATCTCGGGGAGAAACTCGACAACCGTGACCTCCGTCCCAAGACGGGACCATACGCAACCAAGCTCAAGCCCGATTGCGCCTCCGCCGACTACGATCATTTTCTTGGGCGTTTGCTCAAAGGCAATGGCATGATCACTATGAACGACACGCTTTCCGTCAAAGGGCAGAAAGGGGAGCTCCACTGGCTTCGAGCCAGTGGCAAGTATGACCTCCTTGGCCTTGACAAGTTCTTTGGCCTTGGCTCCCGAAACCTCGACCTGCCCCTCTCCCAGGAGGCGGGCCGTTCCCGACAGAACGGTCACGCCTTTTTTCGAAACCAAGCCCTTTACTCCCTTGCCGAGTTGATCGACCACCTTGTCCTTCCTTTTCATTAAGGCGGAGAGATCGTGGGCAATGCCTTTGGCCACGATGCCGTGGTCGCCCGCACTATGCTTGATCTCATGGTAAATTTCGGTCGAATGCAAAAGGGCTTTGCTCGGGATGCAACCGACGTTCAGGCAGGTTCCGCCCAACCGCGGATTTTTCTCCACCAAGGCAGTCTTCATTCCCAACTGGGCGCATCGAATGGCGCAAACGTAGCCACCCGGACCCGCTCCTATGATAACGACGTCGAACTCTTTCAACTCGCTCATGGCTTCAGATTCCCAAGGCCAAGCGGGCCGGTTCCTCGATTGCTTCCTTGATCTTGATTAAAAACGTGACCGCCTGTTTGCCGTCTACCACGCGGTGGTCGTAGGACAAGGCGAGGTACATCATCGGACGGATGACGATCTCGCCGTTTCGTACGACGGCCCGTTCCTGAATGGCATGCATGCCGAGAATTCCGCTCTGTGGCGGGTTCAGGATAGGGGTCGAGAGCATGGACCCGTAAATCCCCCCGTTGGTGATGGTGAAGCATCCGCCTTGCATGTCCTCGAGCGTGATTCCGCCCGATCTTGCTTTTTCGGCATACCCGACGATTCCTTGCTCGATCTCGGCAAAGGAAAGCTTTTCACAATCGCGCAGGACCGGAACGACCAGACCTTTCTCGGTTCCGACGGCCACACCGACGTCAAAATAGTGGTTTTCCACAAGATCGCTCCCCTCGATCCGTACGTTAAGCCCAGGCACCGCCTGCAAGCCGTGAACGACCGCCTTGACGAAAAAGGACATGAACCCGAGCTTCACCCCGTTTTGCTTGACGAAGGAGTCCTGATGCCTCTTCCGCAAGGCCATTACCGCCGAGAGGTCAACTTCGTTGAAAGTGGAAAGGATCGCTGCGTTCTGCTGGGCCTCCACGAGACGGGAGGCAATTTTCCGCCGGATGGGGGACAGAGGACGTCGAGTACTGCGACCATCGGCTTGTTTGGACGGGACCGGCGTTGGCTTCGCAGCGGCAGGGACGGCGGCAGGCGCAGGAGCGCTGGGTTGTTCCTTGGCGGCATTCAGGACGTCGGCTTTGGTCAGACGACCGTCCTTGCCCGTACCCGAAAGAGTGGATGGATCGATTCCCGTCTCGACCAGCGCCTTGCGGACAGCCGGGGAATGACCGGGAACGGGATCAGGAGGCGTGCCTGCCTCGGTGGCAACGGGGGCAGTGGAGGGCTCATCCTTCTCCTCAATAACCTCCGCCGGTTCATCCGGTGTGGGAGCTTCCTCGGATTCCGGGGCTGGACTCTCTTCTTTTTCTTCGGTTGGAGCGGCATCGCCTGCGGGCTTCTCTGCGGAATCGTCAATGTGGGCAATGGACGCACCGATCTCAACTTCATCCCCTTCCTTGGAAAGGAAGGTAATGACACCGGCTACCTCGGCCAATCCCTCTTGGGTAATTTTGTCGGTTTCCAGTTCGTAGATCGGCTGATCAATCTCGACATACGATCCTTCCGCAACCTTCCAACTCGAAAGGATGCCTGAACTGATCGACTCGCCGAGGGCGGGAATCTTTACTTCGATTGGCATAATAAGTGGGGGTTAGGACTTTTCCTTGTTCGGACCGGCGCCGATGGCCCGGGCTACGATCTCGGATTGCTCCTTTTTGTGCAAAGTAAGCGAACCCGTTGCCGGACTCGCGGTGGGGGTTCGCCCGACGTACTCGGGCTTGCGACCAAAACAATCTTCAAGCAAGGGAGCCAAGAACACCCAAGCTCCCATGTTCTCCGGTTCCTCTTGGCACCAGACAATTCTCTTGGCCTTGGCGTAAGGCTCGATCATCGACGCAAATTTCTCCTTGTTGAAAGGATAGAATTGCTCAACCCTGATGATTGATGCCTTGGGCGTCCTGATTGATTCCCTTGCCTCCAGCAGGTCGTAATAGATTT